>DATBMD010000350.1:0-18125 GCA_036555085.1 Gaiellaceae bacterium | reverse complement strand
GTCGGGCACGCGCAGCTGATCTACCGCGTGGTCGAGGATCTCGGCAAGCCGCGCGCCGCCTGCCTCGACGACCTCGTCGCGGGGAGGTCGAAGTTCCACAACGTCTTCCACTACCCGACCAGGACGTGGGGCGACGTGGGCGTCATCGCGTGGCTCGTGGACGCCGCGGCGATCGTGTCGCAGAAGGCGCTGCTCAAGTGCTCCTACGCGCCGTACGCGCGGATCATGAAGAAGATCTGCTGGGAGGAGTCGTTCCACATCCTCCACGGGCGCGACGTGATCCTGGCGATGGTGACGGGCACGCCGGAGCAGTTCGAGCTCGTGCAGGAGGCGCTCGACCGCTGGTGGGAGCCGCTGATGCACTTCCACGGCACCGACATCCCCGCGGACGAGGACCCGATGTACGTCTGGCGCGTCAAGAGCCAGGCCAACGAGGACGCGCGCCAGCAGTTCCTCGACGGCTACGTGCCGCAGATCCGCGAGCTCGGGCTCGAGCTCCCCGACCCGGCGCTCCGCAAGGACGAGGTGACGGAGCGCTGGCTCTACACCGAGCCGGACTGGGACAGGCTCCGCGCCGTCGTCACCGGGCACGGCCCCGCCTCCGAGGAGCGGCTCGGGTTCCGGCGCCTCTCGCGCGCGGACGTGGACTGGGTGGAGCGGATCGTGCTCGCGGAGGCCGCGTGATCTGGGAGGTCTTCCGTCGCGAACGCCACGGTCAGCCCTTTCAGCATGCGGGCTCGATCACCGCGCCCGACCGCCGCTTCGCCGAGATCTACGCGCGCGAGCAGTACGGCCGCCGGCAGGAATCGGACGCCCTCTGGCTGGTCCTGCGCGAGGCGCTGCACGAGATCGCCGAGTTCCCCGACGAGTTCGACCTCAAGTACCGCCGCGTCGACGGCTACTCGATCAAGGCCCGTCTCCGCGAGGCGCGCGAGAATGCCGGAACGCTCCCGAGCTGAGCTGCTCCTTCCGGTCGCCGACGACGAGCTTCGCGGCGAGAAGTGCGACGCGCTTACGCGACGCACTTCCCGCCGGTGGGACCGCTGATGGTCCGGAGCAAGGTCGAGCTGCTCCTCTCGTTCGCCGACGACGAGCTGGTCCTGGGCTGGCGCAACTCCGAGTGGACCGGGATCGCTCCGTTCCTCGAGGAGGACGTCGCCTTCTCATCGATCGCGCAGAACGAGATCGGCCACGCACGCGCCCTGTACGAGCTCGTCGCGGAGGATCTGGGCACGACGGCCGACGAGCTGGCGTTCGACCGGGCCGTGGCCGACTATCGCTGCGCGCCGCTGGTCCAGCTGCGCCGGCTGGAATGGGCGCGGACGATCGCGCGGCACTGGCTCTACGAGACGGCGGACGCCCTGCGCCTGGCGGCGCTCGAGGCGTCCGAGGACCGGGAGATCGCAGGCATCGCCGCGAAGATGAGCCGCGAGGAGGCGTACCACCGCATGCACGCCGAGATGTGGCTCGACCGGCTGCTCGGGAGCGCCGAGGGTCGCGAACGCCTCGACGAGGCGCTCGCGGAGCTGTGGCCGTACGCGCTCGGCGTGCTCGACGACGAGCTCCGGCCGGAGTACGTCCGGCAGGTGGAGGCCCGGCTCGGACGCACGCTGCCCGCCGTCGACCCGGTCCCGCGCGGCCGCCACGAGGCAGAGCTCGCCGATCTGCTCCGGGAGATGACGGTCGTGCGGCGATCGGCTGCGCCGGGAGCACAGTGGTGAGCGCACCCGCGCCGGAGCAGGTGTGGGCGACGCTCGACCGCATCGCCGACCCCGAGATCCCGGTCGTCTCGCTCGTCGAGCTGGGCGTGATCCGCAGCGTCTCCGTCGAGGACGGAGTCGTCCACGTCGACCTCGCGCCGACGTTCCTGGGCTGTCCGGCGCTCGCTGCGATGGAGCGTCAGATCCGCGAGGACGTCGAGGCGCTCGGGGCGCGCTGCCAGGTGCGCGTGCGGCGCGACGACGCCTGGTCGAGCGACCTGATCTCGCCGAGCGGTCGCGAGAAGCTTCGCGCCGCCGGCTTCGCGCCGCCCGCTCCACGCGCGGCCGGACCGGTAACCCTCGTCCAGCTCGAGCGCGGCCCGTACCGCTGCCCCTACTGCGGCTCCACCGAGACGAGGCTCGAGAACATCTTCGGCCCGACCCCCTGCCGCTCCCTCCGCTATTGCAACGGCTGCCGCCAGCCGTACGAGCAGTTCAAGACGATCTAGTGCGCCCTCTCCAAACCGTGAACCGGAAACCCCGTAGGGGCCGGACCTGTCCGGCCCGCTAGTGCGGCGCGTGGACAGAGTCGTTGGCGATCGAGGAAACGGTGAATCATTACGAGACGCCGCACTAGCCGGCGGCGCGCACGGCCGCCGGAGCGAACCGACGCCGGCGCTACCCTGCGCGCGTGACAATCGTGGCGAGCGTCGGCGACTGGCTCGGCGCGATCACCATCCTCGTCCTGGTCGGCCTGGGGATCCGGTGGATCGCCGGGTATCGCCGGCGTCGAGGCGAGCGAACCGATGCGCGCCTGACGGGCGGCGCAGTATCACCCGTCCCGGGCGGTCGCGAGCTCGACACCGAGCAGCAGCAGCTCCTGCGCGCGGAGGCCGATCGCCTGGAAGAGCGCTTCGAAGGCGCGGCCGCGAGCAGGAACGTGCTGCTCGCGGACGACGCCTTCCGTCGCGCCCTGGCCAGGGTCCGGTCGTTCGAGCTCCCGACCGAGTCGCTCGTCTCGCTCGCATCCAGCTACGACGGCTGGGTGGCACGCCTCGTCCTGCCGCTGCTGGCCGAGCGCGAGGACATTCCCGACCGCTGGCTGCTGATGGTTGTTCGCCGGCTGCCGCCGGCGCCGTGGGACCTCGCCGGCATGCTGCTGCTCTCGTTGGAGAACGCACCCGGAGAGGTGATCGGGAACGTGCTCGCGAAGGCGGACGACGTACGCAACGACGACCTCGCCGCGCTGATCACGTCCAGGGTGGAGTCGGGGCGGGAGTCGGTCGACCAGGAGCTGATGCGCCGCCACGTCCCGCTTTCGATGACCGAGGAGATCCAGGGCCTGCTGGACACCTACGAGCTCCCGCCGAGCGTCGAGGAGACGTTCCGCGAATGGCTCGAGAGCGCGCTCGACTTCGGCGAGGTCGGCCGGTACGTGAAGCTGTGGTCGCGGCCCTACGAGCAGGAGCAGACGCCGGCGCTCGTCGAGGGACGGCGGGCGGAGGTCGCGGACGAGCTCGTCGCCTCGCTGGCGGAGCTGCCGGCGCGCTCGGTTGTGCTCGTCGGCGAGCACGGGGTCGGGAAGACCGCGCTCGTCCGGGCTGCGCTCGAGCAGCTGGAGGACGGCTGGGTCGTCTTCGAGGCCGGGGCCGCCCAGATCAACGCCGACGCGATGTACGTCGGACAGCTCGAGGGGCGTATCGAGGATCTCGTCCAGCGCCTGCACGGCCGCCAGGCGATCTGGATCTTCCCCGCCTTCGAGGAGGCGCTCTGGGCAGGGACGTACGCGAATCACCCGACCGGGCTGCTCGACACGCTCCTGCCCCATGTCGAGTCGGGCACGGTCCGGATCGTCGCCGAGATCACGCCGGCCTCTTACGAGCTGCTGATCGCCAAGCGACCGCGTGTTCAGTCCGCGTTTCGCGCGCTGCGGCTGCGGCCGCTGACGGAGACGGAGACGGTGGCCGTCCTGGAGCACGCGCTCGCTTCGCACGGCGAGGAGCTCGCCGCCGATCGGGCCGTGCTCGCCGAGGCCTACGAGCTCGCGCAGCAGTTCCTGCCGGGCGTGGCGCAGCCGGGCGGCGCGCTGCGGTTGCTCCAGGCAGCAGCCGACGATGCGAGCGAGCGGGACGCTCGCTCGTTCGACACGAGCGACGTGCTCTCGGCGCTGGCCGCGCTCACCGGGCTTCCGCTCGCGCTGCTGGACGCGAACCGCCCCCTCGAGCTCGAGGCCGTCACCGCCTTCTTCAACGAGCGGGTGCTGGGCCAGGACGTGGCGGTTGGCACCGTCGTCGACCGGATCGCGCTGGTCAAGGCGGGCCTGACCGACCCGACGAGGCCGCTCGGGGTCTTCCTGTTCGTCGGGCCTACGGGCACCGGCAAGACGGAGCTGGCAAAGACGCTCGCGCAGTTCATGTTCGGCTCGTCGAGCCGCCTGGTGCGGATCGACATGAGCGAGTACCAGACCCCGGACGCGCTCGAGCGCCTGCTCGCGGACACGAGCGTCGAAGGGACCGGCGCGCCGCTGATCGCGGCCGTCCGCAAGGATCCGTTCTCGGTCGTGCTGCTCGACGAGTTCGAGAAGGCGGCCGCGCCGGTCTGGGATCTGTTCCTGCAGGTCTTCGACGACGGTCGCCTGACCGACCGCAGCGGGCGCACCACCGACTTTCGCCGCTGCGTCATCATCATGACGTCGAACGTCGGCTCGGCCCTCCAAGCGGGTCCGGGGCTCGGGTTCTCCGGGGTCGAGCAGCCGTTCAACCCGGGTGAGGTCGAGCGCGCCCTGCGCCGGACGTTCCGCCCGGAATTCCTGAACCGGATCGACCAGTTGATCGTGTTCGAGCCGTTCGGCCGGAGCGAGATGCGCGAGCTGCTGGCGAAGGAGCTTCAGGACGTGGTGCGCCGCCGCGGGATCCGGAGCAAGCCGTGGGCGATCGAGGTGGACGAGAGCGCCACCGCGTTCCTGCTGGAGGAGGGCTTCAGCCCCACGCTGGGCGCACGGCCGCTCAAGCGCGCGGTCGAGCAGCATCTGCTGACGCCGCTCGCCCGCGCCATGGTCGGCGCCGAGCCTCCCGAGGGTGACCAGTTCCTGTTCGTGACGGCCCAGGGCGGACGCATCCAGGTGCGCTTCGTGGGGCTCGACGAGAACGAGCCGCCGGGACCGGCCGAGGCGACCGCGGAGCCGGCGGCCGGCGAGGCGCTCGACGCCCGCGACCTGCGAGGGCTGCTCCGGAGCGGTCGCTTCCCGCCGGCGGCGCAGCGCGGGCTCCTGGCCGAGCTGGGGGAGATCGACCTGCGGCTCCGCAACGAGATCATCGAGCGCAAGCACGTCGCGCTCGACCAGCTCTCCGCCCCCGGCTTCTGGGAGCTGGATGATCGCTTCGACGTGCTCGCCGAGATCGAGTATCTCGACCGCTTCGAAGCCGCCTGCGGCACCGCCGCCAAGCTCGGCGAGCGCCTTCGACGACAGCTGGAGCGAAGCGCCGGCGACGGCGAGCGCACGGACGCGGATCTCTGCACGCTGCTCGCCTCGCGCCTCTACGTGCTCGGAAGCGCGCTCGACGGGATCGACGCGGCCGCTCCGTTCGAGGTCTTTCTCCGCCTACGGATCGTCGCAAGCCCGGAGGGCGGCGGCGAGGACGAGCGGGAGTTCCTGGCAACCCTCGTCGACATGTATCTCGCCTGGTCGCAGCGTCGCGGGATGCAGGCGCGGGTGCTCGAGCGCTCCGACGGTGAAGCGGTTCTCCACGTGGGCGGTCTGGGCTGCAGCGTCATCCTCGCCGCCGAGACCGGCCTCCACGTGCTCGAGGTGGCTGATGCGCAGGGTGGCCCGGACGCCCGCGACGGGCGCTCCGCCGAGCGCGTCACGATCGGGGTCCAGGTCACTTCGTGCTGGCCAGGCGATCGGACGCATCCAGACGCGCTCGCGCGGCAGGCGCGCGAGGCGTTCGCCTCCGCCGACGCGCCGGCGCAGGTCGTGCGCCGCTACCGGTCAGCTCCGAGCTCGCTCGTCCGCGACGCCGTCCGCGGCTACCGCACCGGGCGCCTGGACAGCGTGCTCGCCGGCGACTTCGACCTCTTCGCCGGCAGCACGTAGCCTGCCGGCGCACCCCCCGGGCGAGCCATGACGCCGAAGGCTCCGCCCACGCGGGCCCTCCGGCGGCTCAGCCGAGCGTGACGGTGAGCGCGCTCGGATAGGCGGCCGTCAGCGCCACCCAGAGGTCGTCGTGCCCGAAGTGGAGGCAGACGCGGAGCTCGCGGCCCGTCCCGATCGTCCGCGAGACCGAGCCGACGGTGATCTCGTTGAAGACCCACGTCGGCAGCAGGCCGTTCCACTCGTTCACGTGGACGTCGTTCTGCGCGATCAGCGTGCACCCCGTCCCACCGGCGGCGCAGTCGTAGAGGTAGACGTACGGGTGGCCTTCCCGATCGAGCTCGAACAGCTCGATCGTGCTCCAGAGCTGGAGCGTGACCGGGCCGTTGAGGACGAGCGGCGCCGGCGTCGTGTACGCCCACTCCTGCCACTGCCGCGGGTCGCTCGTGCTCTCGTCCCCGTCGCCGTGCTTGATCCAGAGACCCGGCGTGCCGTCGCCGTCGTGATCCGGGACGAGCAGCGACGCGGGCGGCGGCGTCGTGCCCAGGTCCCAGAGGTCGGCGGAGGGGCCGCTCGGCTGGAGGTAGAAGGTCGCAGCCGACACCGAGGCGCTGACCGTGATCACGACCGACGCGGTGTCGGCGGCTCCGGTCCCGTCCTCCACGCGGTACGTGAACGTGTCGGTGCCGCTGAACCCGATGTCCGGGGCGTACGTGAAGCCCCCGTCCGGGGCCAGCGCCAGCGCGCCGCTGGTCGGCCCCGCGACCAGCGTCGCCGTCAACGGGTCGCCGTCCTGGTCGGCGTCGTTCGCCACGAGCCCCGGTGCAGCCTCGACGAGGGTCGCGCCCTCGACGATCACGTAGGCGTCGTCCGCGGCCTCCGGCGGGTCCGCCAGCGGCGCGACGTCGATCGTGACGGCGCCGGCGTCCGTGCCGCCCTGGCCGTCGGAGACGACGTACGTGAAGGTCTCGATCCCTGACGTGCCGGAGCCCGGCACGTACGTGAAGCTGCCGCCGCCGAGATCGACGAGCTCGCCGCGGACGACGCCTGCGGCGTCGTACGAGTCGAGCGTGAGGACGTCGCCCGCGTCGACGTCGGTGTCGTTCGTCACGACCGAGAACGTGACGCCGTCGGGGTCGTCCTCGTCGAGCGAGACCGCGTCGGCCGTCGCGACCGGCGGGTCGTTGACGGGCGTGACCGTGACGAGGAAGGTCTGCGGAGCGCTCCGGTCGACGCCGCCGTTCGCCGTCCCGCCGTCGTCCACGGCCTTGACGGTCACGGTCGCGGTGCCGTTGGCGTTCGACGCCGGCGTGAAGGTCAGCTCGCCGGTCGGGGAGATCGCCGGCTGGCCGTCGACCGCGAACAGCCCCGGCTTCGAGCTCGAGACGACGAACCGCACCGACTGCGCCGCCTCCTCGGCCGGCCCGGGGCTGATCGAGCTGGCGAAGCCCTTCACGGCTTGCGGCCCGGCGTCCTCCGGGACGGTCTGGTCGGGGCCGAGCTCGAAGGTCGGCGGCGCGTTGACCCGGAGCACCTCGACGGAGACGACGCCCTCGTCGGTTCCGCCCGCCGGGTCGGCGACCGTGTAGCCGAACGTCGCGGAGCCGGAGAAGCCGCTCGGCGGCGTGAACTCGACACCCTTTGCGCCGGCGACCGCCGACCCCGCGCTCGGGCGCCCGACGGTCGCGATCGCGAGCGCGTCGCCCTCCGGGTCCGTGTCGTTGGCCAGGACGTCCACCACGACCGAGGTGTTGGCCGGCACGCTCGCCTTGTCGTCGACGGCGGTCGGGGCGCCGTCGACGCGGGCGCTGTCGACGGTCACGACGACCGAGCCGGTGGCGCTGCCGCCCTTCGGGTCGGCGACCGTGTACGTGAACGCAGCCCTGCCGGCGAACCCCGGCGGCGGCCGGTAGGTGATCGCGGCTCCGTCCGTCGAGGCGACGCCCGCCGGGGGTTGGTCGACGCGGGCGACGCCGAGCCGGTCGCCATCGACGTCGCTGTCGTTGGCCAGCACGGGCACGGTGACGAGCGCGCCCGCCTTGCCGGTCGCCTCGTCCGCGGCCGCAACGGGAGCGTCGTTGATCGGACGCACGGTGATCCCGATCTCTCCGCCCGCGCACGCCGCGTCCTGCCAGCAGGCCTCGTAGCCCACGGCGGCGGAGCCGTGGAAGTCGACGGGAGGCGTGTAGAGCAGCTCGTGCGACCCGGTCGCGGCGGCCTCCCCGGCGGCCGGCGGGGCGACGATGTTCAGGCTGGTGACGCCGTCGGAGCCGGTCACTCCCGCCAGCGGGACCCGCACGGCGCTGTCCTCGTCGATCTCGATCGTGAAGCTGGGGGCGTCGAGCGTCCCGGCCGCAGGCGGCGGCTCGGGCGGGGCGGCCGCAGTGGGCTTCGGCGCCGCCGGCGGGGCGTCGTCCCCGGCACCGGCCAGGGGCGCTCCCGTCCGGGGCGGCTCGGCCGCCCGCTGCGGGTTCGGGAGCTTGGGCTTCGTCCGGACCGCGACGGCGGGCGCCTCGCGAGCCGCCGGCGCGGAAACGCTGCGTCGTACAGCCGCCTCGTGCACGACGGCGGCGGCCGCGGGCGACGGCACGGGCGGCGTGGGCACGGGCGACCCGACCATCAGGCCGCCGCCCACGGCGGTCGCGACGACGGCAGCCGACCCCGCGACGGACCCGAGCGACGGCGCGAGCGGCAGCCGGCCGAGCAGCGGCGCGTGCACGAGCCATGACAGCGGGCCGGTCGCGATGCGGGAACGCCCGAGCGAGATGCCGAGAAAGGCGCGAACGACGCCCGGATCGAACTGCGTGCCGGCGCACCGCGCAATCTCGCTGCGGCCGTCGACCGCCGAGCCCGCAGCCTTGTACGAGCGCGTCGAGGTGATCACGTCGAAGACGTCGGCGACCGCAACGATGCGGCCGGCGAGCGAGATCTCCTCGGCCGCCTTTCCGTCCGGATAGCCGGCGCCGTCCCAGCGCTCGTGGTGGTCGCGCACCGCGGTCGCCCACTCGCCGAGCCAGCCGCGCAGCGGCGCTACGAGCCGCTCGCCGAGCTCGGGGTGCCGCCGGATCGCCGCCCACTCGTCGTCCGTCAGCTTCCCCGGCTTGGTCAGGATCTCGGTCGGCACGTCGAGCTTGCCGACGTCGTGCACGAGCGCGGCCCAGTTGAGCAGGTCGAGCTCGTGCTTCTGGAGCCGCAGCTCGCGCCCGATCATCTGCGCGTACGCCCGGACACGCTCCGAGTGGCCCCTGGTCAGCCGGTCGTGGACGTCGAGCGCCGCCACCAGGGCGAGCAGCCGCTCGGCCGCCTCGACCGGAGTCGTCTCGCGCGTGCCGCGCCGTGCTCGGTCGACACGCTCCTCCAGCGTGGCGACGCTGCCCGAGCGCATCGCGACGCGGAATCGCGACGGCGCGCGGTCCGGGAACACGAGCGACAGTCGGTAGAGCGCGGCGAGCGGCAGGAGCCGCCTGCTGAGGCGGTCGACGAGGACGAGCACCCCCGTCGCGGCACCGGTGAGCAGGACCCACCAGCCGACATGGAGCCAGAAGGATTCCCTGGGGGCTGCCACGAGCCTGCTCGCGAGCTGGACGAACAGGATCGACGCCGCGATCGGCGCGAGGAACGCGAAGGTGCGAAGGAGCGCGGCCTGGAGGGGCCGCGCGCTCCACCGCGTCTGGGTCTCTGCTCTCTCGGTCACGGGCCGCTCGGACTCGACTCTCAGGCTGAGCGGGGACACGCCCCGAGGTCATCCCTTGACCGGGGTATTCGCAGCGACGGGCCGGAGGGCGTGCGACGCTACGGGCATGACCGTGACCGGCCGCGCCCGACCGGGAAACCAGCCGCCGCCGCTGGAGCGCTACGACCTCTACTCGGAGAACCGGCCCCTGGTCGAGGCGGTGCGCCGCGAGGGCGCCGACTGGGCGCAGGGCCGGCTGGCCGCGTTCGGTCGCCGGTGCGGCGGCGAGCCGCTCGAGCTCGGGAGGCTCGCCAACGAGCAGCCGCCGAGGCTGCGCACGCACGACCGGTTCGGCGAGCGCGTCGACGAGGTCGAGTTCCATCCCGCCTGGCACTCCCTGCTGTGCCTGGGCGTCGAGCACGCCGTGCACAGCCTCCCCTGGCGGGAGCCCGGCCCGGGCGCGCACGTAGCCCGGGCGGCGCTGATGATCACGCTCTCGTACGCGGAGTCGGGGGTGGGCTGCCCGATCTCGATGACGTTCGCGGCGGTGCCGGCGCTACGCGCCGAGCCGCCGCTCGCCTCCGCCTGGGAGCCGCTGCTCACGTCGCTTGCGTACGAGCCGGAGCCGGCCCCGCCGCGGGAGAAGACGGGCGTGCTCTGCGGGATGGCGATGACGGAGCGCCAGGGCGGCTCGGACGTTCGCGCCAACGAGACGCGGGCTGAGCCCGTCGGTGACGCCGAGGCGCTCCTCACCGGCGAGAAGTGGTTCTGCTCGGCGCCGATGTGCGACGTCTTCCTCGCGCTCGCGCAGGCGCCCGGCGGGCTCACGTGCTACCTGCTCCCGCGCGTGCTCGAGGGGGGCGAGCGCAACGCGTTCCGGCTCCGGCGGCTGAAGGACAAGCTGGGCAACCGCTCGAACGCGTCGGCGGAGGTCGAGCTCGAGGGCGCCTGGGCCCAGCGGGTCGGCGACGAAGGCCGCGGCGTGGCGACGATCATCGAGATGGTCGTCCACACGCGCCTGGACTGCGTGCTCGGGTCCGCCGCACTGATGCGCCGGGCGGTCGCGGAGGCCACGCACCACGCGGCCCACCGCAGCGCGTTCGGGCGACTGCTCGCCGAGCAGCCCCTGATGCAGAACGTCCTCGCCGACCTGTGCCTCGACTCGGAGGCGGCGACCGCGACCGCGCTGCGCCTCGCCCGCGCCTTCGACGAGGGCGATCACGCGTTCCGGCGGCTCGGGACCGCGATCGCGAAGTTCTGGGTCTGCAAGCAGACGCCGCCGCTCGTCGCGGAGGCGCTCGAGTGCCTGGGCGGGAGCGGCTACGTCGAGGACTCCGGCCTCCCCCGTCTCTTCCGCGAGAGCCCGCTCAACTCGATCTGGGAGGGCTCCGGCAACGTCAACTGCCTCGACGTGCTCAGGGCGCTCTCGCGCGAGCCGGAGAGCCTGGAGTCGCTGCGCGCCGAGCTGCGCGAGGCCGCGGGCGCAGACCGCCGGCTGGACGTGGCGGTCGCGGACCTCGAGGCCGAGCTCGCCGACCCGGACGACCTGGAGCTCCGGGCACGAAGGCTGGTCGAGCACATGGCGCTCTGCCTCCAGGGGTCGCTGCTCGTCCGGCACGCGCCGGCCGAGGTCGCCGACGCGTTCTGCGCGACCCGCCTCGGCGGCGAGGGCGGCCGCGCGTACGGCACGCTGCCCCGCGGGATCGACCTGGAGGAGATCCTCCAGCGTCACAGACCCCGGCTGGACGGATAGCCTCCCCCCGTGCCGATCGAGATCTTCTACTGCCCCACCTGAGACGGCTACGACCGACGGGCCGCGAGTCTCGCGGCCGAGCTGGAGGCCAGCGGCCATGGCGCCACCGCGATCCCGGGGAGCGGCGGCCAGTTCGACGTGCTGGCGGACGGGGTGCTCGTCTTCTCGAAGCGGGACGCGGGTCGCTTCCCGGCAGACGGCGAGGTCCTCCGCCTGCTGGGGCCCTGATCCCGGTGCCGTCCGAGCCGCACCGAACCGAGCCGGCGCCACCGATGTGCATCGTCGTGAGGAGCGGGGACGCGGCCGCCGGCCGGCAGGGGCTCGACGTCTTCGCCGGCATCTCCGCCGAGAGCGCCGGCGCGCGCGCCCTCTGCCAGCACCTCGTGCGGATCCCGCCCGGGGCCCGTGCGCAGGCGCACCTCCATCGCGGGCACGAGACGGCGATCTACGTCCTCAGCGGGCGCGCCGAGATGCGGTTCGGTCCCCGCCTCGAGGAGCAGCTGTCGGTCGCGGCGGGCGACTTCCTCTACATCCCGGCCGACCTGCCGCACCTGCCGTGGAACCCGAGCGACACTGAGCCCTGCGTCGCGATCGTCGCGCGCACCGACCCGCACGAGCAGGAGAGCGTCGAGCTGTACGAGGCGGCGGCCGGCTAGCTTCCGGCCGCCTGTCAAGGGCGGGTGGGTGCAGGCGGGGGCTGACCGGCGTCGCCGGTGGCGTGGCGAGGGGCGGCTTGCGTTTGGCGCGGCTGGCCGTGGAGTGTGCGGCAGGCTGATTAGGCGCCGTCGGGCGGCAGGCTTTCGTGGTCGCCGTCGGAGTCGGCCGGCGCGGGCGGGCGGCAAGCTAGGTTACGCCGTCGTGCGGCATAGCGATGTTCGCCGTCACCGCCCGCGCGACCGGGCCTGACGATAGCGCTCCTCGTCGTAGGGTTGTTGGGTGCGAAGCAGGGTGTGGCAGAGCCGGCAGGCGTGACGGGCGAGCGCGACCCGGGCTTGGATGGGCGAAAAGCCGCGTGCTCTGTATTCGTGTGCGCGCTGCCGGAAGGCGGGCGAGTGTTGGGAGAGGCCCCAGGCGATCGCCATCAGCGCGTCGCGGTGGTCGGGCAGCCCCTGCCGGGAGATGCCGCCGCGACGGGAGACGCTCGCCGACTGGTGGCAGGCCGGGGCGAGCCCGGTCGCCGAATAGAGTCGCTCGGCGCTCGGGAAGCGCTCGATCGGCAGGGAGTGGCAGGCGAAGGCCGCCGCGCGGGTGACTTTGACGCCCGGCAGCGTCGTCAGCACCTGGCCCTCCGTCTCTGCCAGCAGGCGCTCGTTCTGCGCGTCGGTCGCGGCGAGGGCGGCGGTGAGCAGCTCGAGCCGCGCGAGGTCGAAGCGCAGCCGTTCGAGCCGCAGCACAGCGTCAGCCGGTGCTGGCAGACACGCTCGCCAGCGGGCGGCCCAGTACTCGGCGACGGCCCGCGTCAGGCGGCCGGGCGCGCGAGCGATCAGCGAGCGGGCGCTGGGGGCACGGCCGCCGAAGGCGACCGCGCAAGCCAGCACCGCGCGCCCCGAGGGACTGAGCAGGTCGAGCGCGCGCCCGTGTCCCGCCGGCGCCGAGAGACCGGGGCAGAGAGCGTTCAGCTGCTCGTGCAGCCGCTGCCGCAGGACCTTGAGCTCGCAGACGAGCGCGCGGCGATGGCGGACGCTGCCGAGCAGCGCCTCGAGCGCCGGCTCGTCGGGGCGCCGGCCCAGTCCCTGCCGAGCGAGCCAGACGAGTGCCGCGCAGTCGCGGTCGTCGGACTTGAAGCGGCGGGAGCCGAGCTGCGTCCGCGCCGCCTGTGTCTCCGACGGCGCGAGTAGACGCACACGGCCCGGGAAGCGCCGCTCAAGCTCGGCCGTCCAGGCCCGGTGCAGCGACCCCGTCGCCTCGATCGCGATCAGCGGCTGACCGGCGACGGCACTGCGCCCGATCAGGCGCTCGAGCTCGTCGACGCCCGCGCCCAGCGTCGGGAGCGAGACCGGCTCGGCGACGAGGCCACGCTCGCCACTCGCCAACCAGACCCGGTTCGAGACCTTGCCGGGATCGATCGCGACAACGAGCGTCTCGATCGGGAGGGCCTTCTGGAGCAGGCCGGACATGACAACCTCCCTTGAAGAAACAACAAAGAAGACCCTCCCGGCAGGGGAGGACGTCCTCAGCGCTGCTCAGCGCCTATCAGCGAACGGTCGCGGTTCGACCTTGACGCGTTCCCTCGCCGGTCCGCGGCAATGCCTACGATCGCGCGCGATCCGCTTCGAGCAACTCGGTCGCCAGCAGGTTGGTGAGCCACCTGCTGTGCCGCTGGGCCGACCAGCCGAACTCGACCGTGAGCGTGTGGTAGAGCTCGGGGCTCGTGAGGGCGCAGTAGCGCTGACCCGCCTCGGCGACGGACAGTCCTCTTCTGAGGTGATCGCCGAGGTGCTGGCGGATTCGTTCGGTCTGGTTCGTCATACGCTCGTGGAGCAGTCGGCTGCCGAGCGCGGCGGCGAAGGGCTCCTTGTCCGCTGCCCCGCGGATGACGGCGTGGATTGGGCGGGTACGAGCGAGGATCCTGCAGCTGAACTCGACCATCGCGTGGAGGCGGTCGCGCGCCTCGGGCAGCTGAGCGAGCTCGCTCAACAGAGCGTCCTCCTGGTTCGTCGGGTCGTCATCGGGAGCGATGGCCATCTCGATTACGCCCTCGAGCAGGCCGCGCTTGCCGCCGAGGGAGAGATAGATCGTCTCGGGGGAGACGCCCGCTTCCTCGGCGACCGCCGCGATCGTCGTTCCCGCGTACCCGCGGTCGACGAAGAGGCGAAAGCCGGCCTCGAGGATCCTGCGCCGCGTCTGCTCGGCCTGATCGGCTCGGAGCGGCGAGTGGTACTTGCGCCGCGTCTTGACCTTCTCGGGCATTTCCATTACTGTACTGATCAATTCACTCCAGTTGTTATTTATCCATTTCCTTCGACGAGGGAGGTTTGTCATGAAGGTGATGGAACGGGCGGCCGTCGAGGGTCTCGAGCTGGAGTACGAGCTTCGAGGATCGGGAGAACCCGTCGTACTGATCCACTGGGGGGTGAGCGCGACCTGGGCGGAGCCACTCCTCGAGGAGCCAGCCCTTGCCGACCAATTCCGGCTCGTCAACTACCACCGCGCCGGGTTCGGCGGCAGCAGCCCCATGGAAGGGCCGGTGACGATGGCCGACCATGCGAGACACTGCCGGCTCCTGATGCACCAGCTCGGGATCGAGCGGGCGCACATCGTCGGCCACTCCTCGAGCGTCGCGGTCGCACTCCAGCTCGCCCTCGACGCCCCGGACGCCGTGCACACGCTCGTCTCGATGGACGCGGCGCGTCCGTCGCCGCCGACCGAGCTGCAAGCGGCGTTCAGGCAGGAGTTCGTGGAGCCCGCGATCGAGCGCTACCGCGCCGCCGACAAGGAAGCCGCGGTCGACACGTTCTTCCGCGGCGTCTTCGGCCCCGACTACCGCGACCCGCTCGAGCAAGGACTCCCGGGCGCCTTCGACCAGGCCGTCTCCGACGCGGACACGTTCTTCACCCAGGAGCTGCCCGCACTCTGGCAGAGCTGGTCGTTCACGGAAGAAAACGCGCGGCGCATCACGCAACCCGTGCTCGCCGTCCTCGGCGAGCACAGCGCTCCCACCTTCCCCGAGCGACGCGAGCTCCTGCTCGCCTGGCTGCCGAACGTCGAGCCGTTCGAGCTCCCCGACGCGACCCACCTACTCCACGTGCAGAACCCCAGGGGGATGGCAGAAGCACTCGCCTCGTTCTACGCGCGGCACCCGCTCACACCACCCGGCTGAAACGCGATCGAGACACGCCCGAGGATGGAGCGCTCGAGGACGTAAGCCGGGTCCCGAGCCCAGCTGCCAGCAGTTCTCCGGTCGATAATCAGGCCTGATGGCCGTCATCGCCGGAATCGAGCGGGGCCGTGCGTCCTATGCGAGCGAGGCCTGGCAAGACGCTTTCGAATCGCTTTCGACCGCGGATCTGGCGGCACCTCTGGGCCCGGAGGATCTCGAGTTACTTGCGCTCTCGGCCTACCTGATCGGCCGCGACGACGAACACCTGCGCGTCCTGGAGCGGGCTCATCGCGCGTACCTCGACGCGGGCGCTGTCCCTCGCAGCGCGCGCTGCGCGTTTTGGATCGGCAACAACATGCTGTTTCGCGGCCGGGGCGCGCTGGCCAGTGGCTGGTTCGCCCGCGCGCAGCGACTGCTGGAAGAACACGAACTCGACTGCGCAGAACGCGGTTACCTCTTGCTCCCAGCCTGCCTTGAGCAGATGGCAAGGGGGAACTGGCGAGCCGGGCATGCCACCGCAGCCTCGGCGGCCGAGATCGGTGAGCGGTTTGGCGATCTGGATCTCGTCTGGCTCGCCCGGGTCGAGCAGGGCCGCGCCTTGCTCAAGCAGGGACGCACTGCGGAGGGCCTGCGGTTCGTCGACGAGGCGCTCGTAGCTGCCCGCTCGGGCGAGCTGTCCCCGATCGTCACGGGCATCGTCTACTGCAACACGATCGCGTTCTGTTCGGATGCCTACGAGCTCCGCCACGCCAGCGAGTGGACCGAGGCACTGAGCGCGTGGTGCGAAGGCCAACCCGAGATGGTGGCTCACAACGGTGTCTGCCTGGTCCACCGAGCCGAAGTCATGCAGCTGCGTGGGGCCTGGGCGGACGCTCTCGCAGAAGCGCGTCGGGCAGCCGAGCGCTACACGGGAGGCATGCTGAACGAGCGCGCGGTCGGAAAAGCTCTCTACCGGCAGGGGGAGATCTATCGGCTCCGCGGCGAGCTCGCCCCGGCCGCGGCCGCCTATCGGGAGGCGAGCCGCTTGGGTTCCGAACCCCAGCCGGGCCGGGCGCTCCTGCTGCTCGCGCACGGCGAGCACGACGCGGCAGCGGCCGCGATTCGACGGGCTGTGGATGAGACGACCGAGCCGCTGAAGCGTGCCGCCCTCTTGCCCGCGTGCGTGGAGATCATGCTCGCCGCGAGCGACGTTGATGCGGCGCGCAGCGCGAGCCGCGAGCTCGCGAAAATCTCCGAGCGCCACGGAACCGAGGCGTTCGATGCCCTGTCCGCGCACGCGCTGGGAGCCGTGGCTCTGGCCGAGGGCGACCCGGCCAGCGCGCTGGTGAGCTTGCGGCGCGCGTGGCACACGTGGCAGGGGCTCGAGGCGCCATATGAGGCCGCCCGAGCACGGACGCTGATCGGAGTGGCTTGCCGGTCGCTCGGCGACGCCGACACAGCCACCCTGGAGTTCGACGCAGCTCGCGCGGTCTTCACCGAGCTAGGCGCCGCCCCGGATCTCGCCCAGCTCGAGTCACTCCAGGCACCGGCCGCTCGCCCCGACGCGCACGGACTGACAGCGCGGGAGCGCGAGGTCTTGCGTCTAGTCGCGGCGGGACGAAGCAACCGGAAGATCGCCGAAGAGCTCGTAATCAGCGAGCACACCGTGCGCCGGCACCTGCACAACATCTTCACCAAGCTCGGCGTGTCCTCGCGGACCGAAGCCAGCGCGTTCGCGTTCGAGCACGACCTCGTCTGAGGCCAAAGAGTGGTCTAAAGCGACCACGCACTCGTCGTAGAAGGTTGGCGCATCCGTCCGATGCGCACCTGAGACCTCCCGGGTAGCGTCGACGGACATCAGATTCGTGAGCCGCGAGAGGAGGCCTCATGTCGGCGAGAGTGGGCGAGCCCGTTTCCCGGACTGTCGACCTGCCGACAGGAGCCACGATCTACCACGAGCTCCGAGGCGAGGGGCCATCGGTCCTGTTGATCGCCGGCGCGATGGGCGACGCAGGCCTCTTCTCTCGGGTGGCCGAGCGACTCGCCGACGAGTTCACGCTGATCACCTATGACCGGCGTGGGAACTCGCGCAGTCCTCGACCACAGGGATGGGCGAGAACCGACGCCTCCGAGCAGGCAGCGGACGCGGCGGCGCTGCTCGAGGCGGTCGACGCGGCACCGGCGGCGGTCTTCGGAACGAGCAGCGGGGCCGACATCGCGCTCGCGCTCGCCCTCGAGCATCCGGCGGCCGTTAGCGGCTGTGTCATCCACGAGCCACCGATCCTCGGCGTGCTCGCAGATCCGGGATCGGTAGAGGCACAGGGTCGAGCGGTGATCGAGCCTGCCATGGCGAGCGGCGGACCCCGAGCGGCGCTCGAGGCGTTCATGCGGCTCGTCTGCGGCGATGCCGCCATCGACGCAATGGACGCGGAGCTTCGCGAGCGAGCACTGGCAAACGGCGGCACCTTCTTCGAGCTCGAGTTCGGCGTGATCGAAGCTTTTACTCCGGACGAGCAGGCGCTCGCTGCCCGCCGCGCGTTGCTGAGGCCGGCGGTGAGCGTCGACAGCCCGCCGTTCTTCCACGAGGCCACTCTCTGGTTTGCGGGGCGCATCCGCGCGGCCCTCCGCGAACTACCTGGCGGACACGCCGGTTACCTCGACAGCCCAATCGAGCTCGCCGAAGCTCTTCGTCAGCTGTTCCGCGAGATCGCCGACACGGCGAGGTCGAACAGCTCGCTGCCTCGGCAGCGGTGACGCACCTTCAGGCCGCCGCCTCCCGCGACCCCGTCCGCCGGTAGGCGATCGAGAGGCCCTTTTACCTCGGCGCGAAGCGCGTCGGCTGGGTTCTCAGCCGCTGACCTCCTGGAGGAATGGGCGGACGGTCTCCGCGAGCTCGTAAGGGAAGTCGTGATACGCCGCGTGCCTCCCGGCGTGGCGGCGACATCGACGCCCAAGCGCGGTCCCTAGCTTTCCGGCCGCCTGTCAAGGGCGGGTGGGTGCAGGCGGGGGCTGACCGGCGTCGCCGGTGGCGTGGCGAGGGGCGGCTTGCGTTTGGCGCGGCTGGCCGTGGAGTGTGCGGCAGGCTGATTAGGCGCCGTCGGGCGGCA
>DATBMD010000347.1:0-7758 GCA_036555085.1 Gaiellaceae bacterium | reverse complement strand
AGCTGCTCGTAGATCCGCTCGTAGACGCCGTCGACGATCGCGGCAGCGTGCGAGAGCAGCGCCTTCTCGTCCTCCGTCTTGATCTTGCGTGCGGCGAGCATCACGCGCTGCGCGTCTGTCGTGTGGATCCCGGCGCGCTGTAGGGCGTCCAGGGTGACCATGTCGCTCATGTCGATCCCGACCGGCTCGTCCTTCAGCCCGCGCTCGGTGAGCTCGTGGACGATCGACGCGACCATCGCGTCGGGCACGCCCGTCTCGCGCGGCATCGCGCCGCGCATGCTCGTCACGCCGGCGCGCCAGCTCTCCTGCGGCAGCCACGGCGCGTACATCTGGTGGTGCCGCGCGGCCGAGCCGAAGTCCCACAGGATCGGGTCGGAGTCGCGGCAGAGGAGCACGAAGCGGGCGTTCTTGTCCCGCGCCCACTCGCCGATGTGGGTGCTCGTGACGTAGCGGATGTTGTTCGGGTCGAAGAGGAGCAGGGCGCCGAGATCCGACTCGGCCAGCGCCGCGCGCGCACGCTCGAGCCGCTCCTTTCTCAGCCGCGGGAAGTCGATCCGCTGCTCCCAGTCGACGGCCATGCTGGCACCGCGCGAAGCGATCGTCATGGGCCTGCGCTCCTTTCGCCCCCTCGGGGACCGGGTGTTCAAGAACCGTAAACATGAGGCCGGAGAGGCGTCAAGCGACGCGCCGTCGGCGGCCCGTCTCGCCGCACTATGATGCCCGGTTGAGCACGGCTCGTGCCTGTTGAACGCCTCTGGACAATCCGACCGCCGCGCGACGAAGGAGCGTCTCTCATGCGTCTAGGTGTCTTCCTCCCGCAGATGGGGCCGGTCGCCGGGCCCGAAGCCATCTCCCGCGTCGCCCGGTGGGCGGAGGAGGCGGGTCTCGACGGCATCTGGGTGACGGAGCGGACGCTCGTGCCGCTGGAGCCGCAGACGCCGTATCCCGCCGGCGAGCTCCCGGACATCTACCGCCGCAGCCTCGACCCCATCGAGACGCTCGCCTTCGTCGCCCCGCAGACCAGCCGGATCCGGCTCGGCACGAGCATCCTCAACCTCAACTGGTACCGGCCGGTCCTGCTGGCGCGGCGCCTCGCGACGCTCGACCTGCTCTCGAACGGGCGGCTGACCGTCGGGCTCGGCCAGGGCTGGTCGAAGGACGAGTACGACGTCGCGGGCACGCCGTGGACGGACCGCGGCCGCCGCTTCGAGGAGGCGCTGGAGGCGCTCAAGACCATCTGGGCCACGAACCCCGTGGAGTTCGCCGGCGACTTCTACGAGATCCCGGCCTCGTACGTCGAGCTCGAGCCCGTCCAGAAGCCCCACCCCCCGATCTACATGGCCGCCTACACGCCTGCGGCGCTCGAGCGCACGGGCCGGCTCGCCGACGCCTGGCACCCGGTCGGGGTGCCGATCGCCAACGTCCCGGAGATGTTCGAGGTGGTCAAGGCCGCCGCCGAGCGGGCCGGCCGCGACCCCGCCTCGCTCTCGCTGAGCGTCCGCGCCAACCCCTCGGTCACGGAGGCCCCGCTCGGCGACGACCGCTGGGACTTCACCGGCTCGCCCGACCAGCTCGCGTCCGACTTCGCGCGGACACGCGAAGCCGGCGCCGACGAGCTCGTCATCGATCCCTCGGCCGACCCGGGCGTCCGGACCGCGGACGACTTCCTCGAGCGGCTGGAGCTCTTCGCGCGGCTCGCCAGGGAGGCGGCGGGCGCCCCCGCCTGAGGCCCGAAGCCCTCAGCCGGCGGCGGACCAGCTCCGCCACTCGCGCACGTCGACGGCCAGCACGGGCAAGCCCGGCGGACGGTCCCGGTACTGCGGGTACCGCTCGATTAGCAACCGCAGCGCGCGGGCGGCCTCGTCGCCGTCGTCGAGGACGCGCGCGCGGCCGCGCAGGCGGATCCACCAGAGCCGGCTCCAGTCCTCGTCGTAGTGGTCGACGAGCAGCGTCACGTCCGGCCTCGCGCGGGCATTCTCGAGCCGCCGAAGCGTGCGCGAGCGCTTGGGCTTGGCGTCCACGGCCGAGTAGAGCGTCCGGCCGGCGACCGCGAACACGATCGGCACGAGGTGCGGGCGTCCGTCGGGGTCGACCGTCGCCAGGCGTGCGACCCGCGCCTCCGCGAGGCGACCGGCGAGCTCGGCCCAGGTGTCCACCGGGCGGCGCTACGGCTCCGGCCTCACGCCAGCTGCCCCTGCACCCATTCGAGCTCGCGGCACACGTACTCGACGATGTCGCCGGTCTTGAGGCTCTCCGGGAGCATGTCCCAGGTGTACGTCTCGATCTCCAGCTGGCCCGAGAGCGGCGTCGCGCGGTGGACCCGTAATGCGTCCGCGATCGCGAACCGCGTCGAGCGGAAAAGGCCGAGGTCGTCGAGGAAGACCGGCACGTGGATGTGGATGCGCCACGCGCGCGGGCCGGGGTCCGCCTCCCAGGCCGCGAACGCGTCCTGGACGTTGAGGTAGCGGACGAGCTCGTCGCCGCGCCGCTCGATCGTCTGCGTCAGGTAGACGGTCTCCGCGTAGGGGCGCAGAGCGTCGACCACCTCATCCGTCACCTCGGGGACGTCGAGCGCGGCGGCCTCCTGGAGCTTGACGACCGGCACGCCGGCGTCGACGAGCGCCTGCAGCGAGGCGGTGATGTCCTCGTACTCGACGGCCTGATGGCAGATGTCGAAGACGATCCCGAGGTGCCGCCGCAGCGCGACGTGGGCGTCGGAGACGGGGATCCCGGCCGCCGCTGCGAGCGTCCGGGCGGCCGCGCCCGCGTAGAGGTGCTCCTCGAAGTACGCGATCGTCTCGCCGGTCGTCTCGAGGAAGCAGTACGGCTCCGGCTCGATGCCGAGCGTGATCGTCCGGCCGGTGCGCTGCTCGAGCCGGACGAGGTGCGCCGCCACCTCGAGCACCTTCTGCGTGAACGCCTCCACGTCCGCCGGCCCGGCGACCTTCGGCTTGAACGCGAGCGGCGCGGTCTGGATCGACGGCGAGATCCCCTCCCGCGTGACGTCGACGAGGACGTCGGCCACGTCCATCGTGTAGCGCGCCCGGTCGTCGGTCGACCAGTCGGGCTCGTACACGTCCTCCTTCACGACCCGGCCCTTGAACGGGCCGTACGGGAAGGCGTTTACCGTGTACAGGTAGAGGTCGTTGTCGTCCAGGAAGGAGCGCAGCTCGCCCCGGCGCTCCGCGTCCGCGGCGAGCGTCCGCGCGGAGGCCGCCGAGAGGCGGAGCGAGACCCCGAAGGGCTTGTCCGGGCAGACGCGCGCCTTCACCTGCGGCACGTACGTGGTGAGGCTCGCCCACATCTCGTCCCAGGTGTCACCCGGGTGGACGAGCGTCGAGTAGGTGAGGTGTCCGAGACCGTTACCGAGATCCATGCGCTCCGTCCTGTTCGAGAGGTCAGTCGACGTGCTCCGGGCTGCCCGATGCCGCCGAGCGTACGATCGCCTCGATCACCGCCGCACCGTGCACCATCTCCGCGACGGGGATGAGATACGGCGGACCGCCCTGCGCCGCGACCGCGAAGGCCTCGAGCGCCGCGCGCGTCACGTCGAAGCGCTCCGCCTCCCACACCTCGGCCGGGCCCTTCAGAGGGCGGAACGAGCACTCGGCAAAGAGACGCGTCCGCCGCTCCTCGGACGACGCGCCGGCGACGTGCGTCATCCCCTCCAACCGCACCCAGCCCTCCGAGCCGAACACCTGCAGGCTGAAGCCGGGGCCGGTCGCGGTCATCGTGCCGAGATAGCCCGACGGGCCCTCGCGCATGCGGAACAGCACGGAGGTCGTGTCGTCGGCGTCGATCTCCACGACCCGGCGGAAGCTCTGGCAGTACACGTGGTCGATCTCGCCGCAGAGGTCGATCATCGCGTCGACCGCGTGCACGCCCATCGGCGTCAGCCCGCCGCAGGGCGTCTCCTCGCGGTGCGCCCGCCACTGCGCCGGCGTCAGGTAGAGGGCGTTCGGGAAGGTCATCGTCGCCTCGACGTGCAGGATCGTCCCGAGCGCGCCGGCGCGGACGCGCTCCCGCAGCGCCGTCATCTCGGGATGGAAGCGGCGGTTGTAGCCCAGGCCGAGCGTGACGCCCGCCTCTGCACAGGCGGCCGCCGCCGCCTCGGCGTCCGCCTTCGTCAGCGTGAAGGGCTTCTCGCAGAAGACGTGCTTCCCGGCTGCCGCGGCCGCGATCACCTGCTGCGCGTGGAGCGAGTGCGGCGTCGCCAGCACGACCGCGTCCACGCCGGGGTCGCGCAGCAGGTCCTCGTAGGCGCCGGCGAGCGCGAGCCCGTGCTCGGCGGCGAACTCGTCGACCTCGGGCGACACCGTGCGCGTGGCGCCGGCGACGAACCGCAGCTCGTCGCTCGCGCCCTGCACGGACTCGACGAGAGTCCTCCCCCACCAGCCCAGCCCGACGATGGCGGCGCGCACCACGGCGTGCGCTACGCGGTCCGGATCAGCGAGTACTGCGGGTCCGCGGCGCGGCACTCGGCCTCGGGGAGCCCGAGCTCGCCGCGGATCACGTTCGTGCCGAGCACGAGCGAGACCATCTTGTAGAAGGCGTGCCTGCGGCTCATGCCCTCCCGGCCCATGCCGCAGTCGGTGCAGACGACGAGCCGCTCCACCGGGATGTGCTCGAGCGCGAGGCGGAGCAGGTCGGCCACCTGCTGCGGCGACTCGACCTGGAGCGTGTGGTGGTCGATGACGCCGATCCCGATCCGCTTGTCGGTGATCTCCCGCCCGATCGCCTCGAGGTCGCCCGTTCCGGAGCTGCTCGTCTCGAACGTGATCACGTCGGCGTCGACCCGGTTCAGGTGCTCGAGCGAGGCCGCGTACGACTGCACGTCGGCGAACATCCGCTGCTGCGACGGGTTGCCCCAGCACGTGTGGCACCACACCTCCGTCTTGTCGCGCAGGCCCTTGACGGTGTTGTTGAAGACGTCGACGAGGAAGTCGAGCGTGATCACGTCGTCGACGATCCCGCGCACGGCCGCCAGGTGGATCTGCGGCTCCTCGATCTGGATCACGGGGCAGCCCGCGTCGGCGAGGTCGTGCAGCTCCTCGTTGAGAGCGTCGCTGATCGCCAGCACGCGGTCGCGGACGCCCGTGTAGTACGTGTCCTGGACGGCGAACGCGATCAGCTCGGCGGTGACCGTGCCGAACTTGACCGGACGCGTCGTGAGCCGCTGCGCGGCCTTCCACATCTCGGTGTACTGCAGGTCGCCGCGGCCGACCGGGCCGACGATGCGCGGCATCACCCGCGCCTCGAGGTAGTCGTGGAGGATGTGGCCGCGCGGGAAGGCGAGCCCGCCCGCGCCCGCGCGCGCGAGCTGCGGGTGGCCCCGCTCGAACCCGTCGAGGTGCTGCGCCGGGTAGCGCGTCCAGCTCTGCCCGCCGACGTCGTGGTCGAAGCGGCAGTCGCCGTCCGTGACGATGTCGAGACCGGCGAGCTCCTGCTGTCGCAGATAAATGGAGAGCGCGTCCGTGTACTGGTCGCGGAACTCGATGTCCACCATGGCGTCGAGGAACGCCCGCGTCCCGAGGTTCTCTGTGTACCAGCGCGGACGCGGCAGGGAGCCGATGATCGTGGTCGGGAGCAGCTTTCCGTCGGACGCCTTCAGCACGCGGCAAACCTCCTCGGGGCGGTGGTCGGGACGCTAACGGAACCGGGCGCCGACGCTAGCGGGATGTGAAACAGGAATCAACACGCCTCCGAATGCTGTGCGCGGACGATGAACATCGCGCCGGGAAGGCCGGGATAGAGTGCGCCGGTGGACGTTGGCTTCGTCGGGATCGGCCGCATGGGCCGGGGCATCGCCGGGCGGGTGCTCGGCGCCGGGCACGCCCTGACGGTCCACAACCGCACGCCCGGGAAGACCGCGGAGCTCGCGGCGGCCGGTGCGACCGTGGCCGACAGCGTCGCCGGGGCGTGCGACGGCGCCGAGGCCGTCCTCACCATGGTTGCCGACGACGACGCCCTCAGCGAGGTCGTCCTCGCGCCCGGCGGCCTGCGCGACTCGCTCGCGCCCGGGGCCGTGCACGTCACGATGGGGACGCACGGCGTCGATGCCGTGAGGACGCTCGACGCGGCGCACCGTGAGTCCGGACAGACGCTCGTGGCCGCCCCCGTGCTCGGCCGGCCCGACATGGCGGCGGCCGGCCAGCTGGGCATCGTCGCGGGCGGCCCTCCCGAAGCGGTCGACCGCTGCCGTCCCCTGTTCGACGTGATCGGGACGCGCACGTTCGAAGCGGGCCCGAGGCCCGAGTCGGCGACGGCGATCAAGCTCGCCAACAATTTCGTGCTCGGCTGCTCGATCCAGGTGATGGCCGAGGCGTTCGCGCTCGCGGGCGCCTACGACGTCGCGCCGCAGACGCTCTTCGAGGTGCTCACCGAGGGCCTGTTCTCCGCGCCCGCGTACAAGGTCTACGGCGACATCATCGCCCGCGAGGACTACGACCGGGTCGGCTTCACCTCGGCGCTCGCGCTCAAGGACGTGACGCTCACCCTCGAGGCGGCGCTCGCCGCCGGCATGCCGCTGCCGAGCGCGAACGTGCTCCGCGACCGGCTGCTCGGGGCGATCGGGCACGGCGACGCCGAGCGCGACTGGGCCGTGCTCGCCCGCGAGCAGCTGCGCGCGAGCGGGCGCGCCTGAGCCGTACGACCCGTCAGCCGCGCCGCGCGACGAGCCCGGCCACGAGCGCCGCGAGCTCGTCCGGCCGCTCGATCGGCACGACGTGGCCGCAGCCCTCGAGCTCGAGGTACTCGCAGCCGGCGATGCGGTCGGCGGTCGCACGGGCGGCCGCCGGCGTGACGATCGGGTCGAGCGTTCCCTGCACGAGCAGGGCCGGGACGTCGATCCGCCCGAGCGCAGCGGTCAGGTCGAGCTCGGCGATCACGCCGCAGAGCGCCGCGTAGCCCTCGGGGCGGCCCGCCGCGATCACCGCGCGATACGCGTCGGCCTCCTCGGGCTGCGCCGCGCGGAACTCCTCCGGCAGTCCCACGGTGGCGTGGAGCTCCGCCATCGCCGCCATGCCCTCGTCCAGCGCCCGCCGGGCCCGCTGCCGCAGCGCGGCCGCCTGCTCCCCGGTGGTGACGCTCGGCGCCGAGACTCCGACCACCGCCCGCAACAGCTCTCCGTGCCGGGCTGCGTATGCCAGCGCGACGGCGGCGCCGAGCGAGTGCCCGACCAGGACGGCTCGCGCGCCGGCGGCCCCGCCGACGACGGCATCGAGGTCCGACACCAGCTCGTCCATGGTGTAGGGGTCGGGCGGCGGGCCGCTCCGCCCCAGCCCGCGGAAGTCGTACGCGATCACGCGGAACCGCCCGGCCAGCACCGGCACCACCCGGCGCCAGATCGCGGTGTTCCCGCCGAGCCCGTGCACGAGCACGAGCGGCGCGCCGGCACCGTGCTCCTCGACGTGGATGCCGTCGAGCGCCGGCACCGCGTCCCTAGTCCGCGGGGCCGCCGCCGAGCCAGGCGGCGCCGCGCGCGTAGAGCGCCTCCACCTCCGGCCCGGCGAGCCCGGGCATATCCGGCTTGACCGTGAACCCGATCTGGGCCTGCAGGTACGCGAGGTGCCGGTAGCCGTCGGGGAAGCGGGCGAGGAGCGCCGGATCGAGGCGGAGCGCGGCGGCCGGGTCGACCGGGTCGATCCGGTCGTGCTCGTAGATCGGCTGCCGCAGGACGATCCCCCAGCGCCCGTCTCGCCGCTCGAGGAAGTCGTAGAAGCGGCCCGTGCAGACGACGTCGCAGAGCACGTCGTGGAC
>DATBMD010000311.1:0-4064 GCA_036555085.1 Gaiellaceae bacterium | reverse complement strand
CCGTGCCTGAGCGTCGCGTAGGCGACGAACCCGCCCAGCCCGCCGCCGACGATGGCGCAGCGGCTCACGGAGCGCTCACTTGACGGAGCCGGCCAGCAGCCCCTGGACGAAGTACCGCTGGAACGCGAAGAAGACGGCGAGCGGGATCAGCAGCGAGATGAACGTGGCCGGTGCGATCAGCTCGATGTTGGCTCCGAACTGCCGCATCTGGCTGAAGATCGCAACCGTGATCGGCTGGGTCTCGCGTGCGAAGGTGAGTGCGACGATCAGGTCGTTCCACGTCCAGAGGAACTGGAAGATCGCGAGCGACGCGATCGCCGGGAGGCCGAGCGGGAGGATCACGCGGACGAAGATCTTCAGCTCGGAGGCGCCGTCGATGCGCGCCGCCTCCAGCAGGTCGCGTGGGATCCCGACGAAGAAGTTGCGCAGGAGGAAGATCGCGAAGGGCAGCCCGAACGCGGTGTGGAAGAGGATCAGGCTGAGCACCGTGTCGAAGAT
This sequence comes from Gaiellaceae bacterium, assembly GCA_036555085.1. Lineage (GTDB taxonomy): Bacteria > Actinomycetota > Thermoleophilia > Gaiellales > Gaiellaceae > Gaiella. Next base: position 3,566 of record DATBMD010000311.1, on the reverse strand, counting down.
CCCGAGCGTGTCGTAGAGCGAGAAGATCGGGATCAGCGCCATCTGCAGCGGCACCACGAGCAGCGCGATCACGAACAGGAAGAGCCAGTCGCGCCCGGGGAACTCGAGCCACGCGAACGCGTAGGCGGCGAGCGACGCGACCACGATCGGAAGGATCGTGCCGCCGACGGCGATCAGCACGGTCGTCCAGAGCGCCGACATGATCGTGTCGTTCTCGAAGACCGCCTCGTAGTTGTCGAAGGTCAGCTTGCTCGGCTCGGAGAAGACCTGCCACCAGCCCTTCTCCTGGAAGTCCTCCGGTGCCAGCAGCGAGGTGAACAGGAGGCCGAGCGTGGGCACGAGCCACAGCAGGCCGACGACGATCAGGAAGATCTGCAGCGGCACCCTGGCGAGGAACGCGACGATCCGCTCGCCGGTGCCTCGCTGCGGCGGAACCTCGGTCGGGGCGAGCGGGGCGGGAGCGTCCAGCGTCGTCATCGCTGCTCGCTCCGGAAGCGGCGGATCTGGAACAGCAGGATCGGGATCACGAGCAGGAAGATGAAGACCGCGATCGCGGAGCCGGTGCCGAAGTCGTTGACGCCGCCGAAGGAGGTCCGCCACATCGCGAGCGCGAGGACGCTGGCGTCGTCCTGCACCGACCCGGGCGCGATCGAGATCACGATGTCGAAGACCTTGAGCACGTAGATCAGCATCGTGATGAAGACGACGCTCAGCACCGGCGCGAGTAGCGGCACGGTGACCCGGCGGAACACCTGCCACTCCGTCGCGCCGTCCGTCCGGGCGGCCTCGAGCACGTCGCGCGGGATCGCCGCCAGCCCGGCCGCGATCACGACCATGGCGAAGCCCGCCCAGATCCAGGTGTAGGCGACGATGATCGCCGGCGTGATCAGCTTCGCCCCGAGCCACGAGACGCCGTTGAACGGCTGCGAGAAGGTGGCGGGCGCGATCGCCGCCCGGTACTCGCCGGGCTCGACGTCCTCGAAGGCGAAGGTGCCGTCGGTCTCCGTGAGCGCCGTGCGTCCTCCGCCCCCCGTCGTCGGGCGGATCTCGACGGTGACGCCGGGCAGGCCCACCTCCTCCGTCTCCACCTCTCCGGGCGTGCCTCCGCCCGGCTTGAAGTCTCTCCAGACCACGCCAGTGATCCCGCCCTGGAGCGGCTCCGGCACGCGCGCCTGCTCGTTCTGCTCGGGCACCTCCGACGAGGGAATCCCGGTCAGGCCGAACTGCACCACCTGCCCGGGGGAGACGGGCTGCACGAGCGAGAAGCCCTGCGCCGTCGAGCCCTGCAGGGCGTCCGAGGACGCGCTGGCGTCCGAGATGACGCCCTCGTCGACGAAGACGCCACGCGCCGCCTGGATGCCCGCGTTGAGGGCGCCGCGCTCCGGTTCCTTCTCGTAGACGAGCCGCCAGGTGACGCCGGCCGCGAACGCCGAGATCGCCATCGGCATGAACACGGCCGTCTTGAACGCGACCGACCAGCCGATCCGTTCGGTCAGCACGGCGAAGACCAGCCCGATCGCGGTCACGAGGGCGGGAACGACGAGCACCCAGATGGCGTTGTTCCTGATCGCCGTCTGGAGCACCTCGGTCGTGAACATCCGCTCGTAGTTCTCGAGCCAGACGAACTCGTCGCCGCTGCGGTCGTAGAAGCTGCGGATGATCGTGCGAATCGTCGGGTAGACGATCCAGACGCCGAGGAAGATCGCCGCGGGGGCGAGGAACGCGAGCGCGACCAGTTTGTCGCTGCGGCGACCGCCGGGCGCGGCCGCCGCCTCAGGCGGCGGCCGCGCCGTGATCGTCTCGCCCGAGCTCACGAACCGAACGCGCTCTTGGCGGAGTCCTCGAGTTGCTGGGCGATCCCGTCGACGTCGTCGGGGCTCTGCAGGAAGTCCTGGAACAGCTTCCACATGCCCTGGCCGGCCGTGGCGCCGAACGCCGCCGGCTGGAGGTCGGACAGGTCGAAGCGGAACACCTCCGCCTCGCCGAGCGCCTCAGCCGTGGTGCGCAGGATCTCGCTGGGGTACACGCCCGTGTCGATGTTCTTGTTCGGCGACGAGAAGCCGCCTCGCTCCGCCCAGATCGCGGCCGACTCAGGCGTCGTCATGTACTCCAGGAACGCCTCGATCGCGGGATTCGTGCGGAACGTGATGAACAGGTTGCCGGCGCCGACGACCGACGGCGGCGAGTCGTTGATCTGCGGGAACGTGAAGACGTTGAACCCGGTCTCAGGCTCGAGAGTCGTCTCGACGACGCCGTTGACGAAGTCGGCCTCGATCACCTGGGCCGCCTTGGGGCTCTCCGAGAAGACGTTCGAGACCGAGGTCGGGAAGTCGGTCTGCAGCGCGCCCGAGGTACCGCCGGCGATGTTGTCGCCGTCCTGGAACACCTTGGCCATCTCGGTGAGCGCGTCCTTCACCGACTGGTCGGTCCACGGGATCGTGTGGCTCGAGAGCTGGTCGTACATCTCCGGCCCCGCGGTGCGGAGGTAGATGTTCTCGAACAGGTCCGTCAGCGTCCACCCGTCCGCGCCGGCGATCGAGTAAGCGGGCAGGCCGGAGGCCTTGATCGTGTCGCCGTTCGTGATGAAGTCGTCCCACGTCTCGGCCGCCTCGACGCCGGCGTCGTCGTAAGAGGCGACGTTGTACCAGACGGTCGACTTGTTGTTCGCCTTCCACAGCAGGCCGTAGAGGGTCCCGTCGACCGAGCCCGTGTCGACGACCGACTGGCCGAAGTTGTCCACGGCCGCGTCCTGGATGTAGTCGAGCGGCTCGAGCGCGCCCTTCTCGACGAAGCCGGCCATGAGGCCCGGCTGGGCGATCGCGGCGACGTCGGGCGGGTTGCCGCCTTCGACGGCGGTCGAGAGCACCGTCGGCAGGTTGTCGCCCGCGGAGGTGTAGTTGACGGTGACGTCCGGGTACTCCTCGTTGAAGCCGGCGATCACGGCCTCGAACGACTCCTGCTCCTCTCCGGTCCAGATGCCCATGACGGAGATCGTCCCGGAGACGTCGCTGCTTGCGCCGCCGTCGTCGTCGTCGCCGCCGCAACCGGCGGCCACCCCCGCAATGGCAGCGGTGGCGATCAGCGCAGCGATCGTCCTCCAGCGCGGCTTCGTCATGGTCGAGCTCCTTTCTCCTGGGTCTCCTGATCGTTGCCGTCGTAGATTCCGAGCCCCGTCTCCGGGTCGAAGAAGTGCAGGGCGCGCGTCTCGACCGCCGCCTCGGCGCCCTCTCCCTCCCGCACGCGGGTGCGCGGCGAGTAGCGCCCGACGACGACCGCGTTGGCCGCCGCCTCCTGCTGCGGGCTCTCGCCGCGGTCGTGGGCGAGCTCCCGGGTCTCGTCGGTCTCGGCCGGCCTGGCGTCGATCTCGAGGTGGACCATCACCTCGGACCCGAGCGCCTCGCGCAGGCGCACCGTGCCGCGCAGCTTCGGCAGAGTCTCTTCCGCGAGGGCGCTGTCGTCGAGATCCTCCGGCCGGATGCCGAGCACGACCCGGCGCCCCTCGAACCGCGTGAGGCCCGGCCGTGCGGCGAGCGTCTCGCCGGGCAGGGGGACGCGCTGCGTGCCGG
>DATBMD010000285.1:0-3888 GCA_036555085.1 Gaiellaceae bacterium | reverse complement strand
CGCTTGCGGCGATCGCCGAAGCCGGGCGCCTTGACCGCGACGGCGCTGAACGTGCCGCGGAGCTTGTTGACGACGATCGTCGCGAGCGACTCGCCCTCGACGTCCTCGGCCACGATCAGCAGCGGCCGACCGGCCTGGATGACCTGCTCGAGCACGGGCAGGACGTCCTTGACGGCGCCGATCTTCTGGTTCGCGATCAGCACGTACGGGTCGTCGAGCACGGCCTCCATGCGCTCGGCGTCGGTGATCATGTAGGGCGACAGGTAGCCCTTGTCGAACTGCATGCCCTCGGTGAACTCGAGGTCGAGCCCGAACGTCTGGCCCTCCTCGACGTTCACGACGCCGTCCTTGCCGACCTTCTCGATCGCGTCGGCGATCACGTCGCCGATCTCGCGCTCGCGCGAGGAGATCGTCGCGACCCGGGCGATGTCCTCCTTGCCCGAGATCTCGGTCGACTGCTTCTTGAGGTCCTCGACGACCGCGTCGACGGACTTCTCGATGCCGCGCTTGAGACCCATCGGGTTCGCGCCGGCGGCGACGTTCTTCAGGCCCTCGCGGACGATCGCCTGGGCGAGCACGGTCGCGGTGGTCGTCCCGTCGCCGGCGACGTCGTTCGTCGCCGTCGCGACCTCGCGCACGAGCTGCGCGCCCTGGTTCTCGAACGGATCCTCGACCTCGATCTCACGTGCGATCGTGACGCCGTCGTTGGTGATCGTGGGCGCGCCGAACTTCTTGTCCAGCACGACGTAGCGGCCCTTCGGGCCGAGCGTCACCTTGACTGCGTCCGCGAGGATGTTGACGCCGCGCTCGAGCGAGCGGCGCGCGTCCTCGTTGAACTTGAGCTCCTTGTGAGCCATCTATTCCTCCCTGTGCGAACGAGCTATGCGGTGGCGCCGGCCAGCTTGCGGCTGCCCTTGCCACCCGTGGTTACGACCTTCGCGAGCACATCCGATTCGCGCAGGATCAGGACCTCGTCGGCGCCGAGCTTGATCTCGGTGCCGCCGTACTTGGAGAAGATGACCTCGTCACCCTCCTCGATGTCCATCTTGACGTACTCCCCGTCCTCGTCGCGCGGGCCGGGGCCGACGGCCAGGACCTTGCCGCGCTGCGGCTTCTCCTGGGCGGTGTCGGGCAGCACGATGCCGCTCGCCGTGGTGGCCTCCTCGTCGAGGACCTCCACGATCAGGCGGTCACCAAGGGGCTGCAGATTCATACACAGGCCTCCTACAAACGTCGGGTTCTATGAACGATGTCGGCACTCGACCTGGTTGAGTGCCAGCGGCAGTCTAGCACGCTTGCAAGGGATCTGTAACGGTTGGTTGAGTCGATCAGGCTGAGATCATGAGAGCGGGTGGAAGATAGGGTGCGACGGGAGTTCTCGGCTGGCGGCGTGCTCGTGCGGCGGATGCGCGGGCGCTGGTGGCTTGCCGCGATCCGGCCGCGCGGCAAGCCGGAGGGCACGTGGGCCCTGCCGAAGGGGCTGATCGACGTCGGCGAGCGCGGCCCCGAGACCGCCGTGCGCGAGACGCTCGAGGAGACCGGCGTCCGCTCCCGCGTCGACCGCAAGCTCGGCGACACGCGCTACGTCTACACCTGGCGCGGGGAGCGGGTCTTCAAGGTGGTCTCGTTCTTCCTGCTCCGGCCGCTGGGCGGCAGGCTCGGCCGCCTGCCCGCCGGCATGGAGCTCGAGGTGGCAGAGGCGCGGTGGCTCCCGCTCGACGACGCGCCCGCCCTGCTCGCCTACGGCGGCGAGCGGGAGATGGCCGAGCGGGCGCGCGCGGCGCTCGGCCCTGCCTCGTGACACAGTGACACGAGGAGCGGTGACCGCTGGCAGAATCGCCGCGTGGAACGGTTTCTCGTCACCGGCGCGCTCGGCTGCCTCGGCGCCTGGACGGTCGGCCAGCTCGTGCGGGCGGACGTCGACGTCGTCGCGGCGGACGTAGGCGAGGGCACTCACCGGCTCGAGCTCGTCATGAGCCAGCCCGAGCTCGCCCGCGTCGTGCTCGAGCAGTCCGACGTCACCGACCTGAGGGCGCTCGGGCAGCTCCTGGACGAGCACGAGATCACGCACGTCGTTCATCTCGCGGCGCTCCAGGTTCCCTTCTGCCGCGACGACCCGCCGCTCGGCGCAGCGGTCAACGTGCTCGGCACGGTCAACGTCTTCGAGGCCGTCAAGCGGCGCCGCCCGCGGATCCAGGGCCTCGCCTACGCGAGCTCGATCGCCGTCTACGGCGCGGAGGACCAGGGCGACGAGCCCGAGCGTCCGCGGCCCGACACGCACTACGGCGTCTACAAGGTCGCCAACGAGGGCACGGCGCGGATCTACTGGCAGGACGACCGGGTGCCCTCCGTGGGACTGCGCCCCAACACGGTCTACGGACCGGCGCGCGACCGGGGCGTCACGGCGGCGCCGACACTGGCGATGCTGGCCGCCGCGCAGGGCGAGCCCTTCCACATCCCGTGGGGCGGGAGCAGCCGTTACCACCACGCGCGCGACGTCGCCGACGCGTTCGTGGCGGCCGCCCGGGCGGACGTCGGCGGCGCGCGGGTCTACAACCTTCCCGGCGAGCCCCGGGAGATGCGGGAGGTCGTCGAGGCGATCGAGCGGGCGGCGCCCGGCGCCGCCGGGACGATCACGTTCGACGACGCGCCGCTGCCGTTCCCGCGCCGGATCGAGAGCGAGACCTTCGGCGACGAGATCGCGGCGCTCGACTGGACGCCGTTCGAGGACGGCGTCAGGGAGACGATCGAGCACTTTCGCGCAGTCCCGGCGGAGGCATAGGCGCGGCGGGCGACGGCCCGTATGATCCCGCGCAGCCGGATGCCCACGTTCGCCCTGAACTTCTACTCGTCGACCGTCGCCGACCAGCTCCGGACGAACCGCAAGACCGCCACCATCCGGCTCGGAGACAAGTCCGCGAAGTACAAGAAGGGGATGATCGTGACCGTGCTGGTCGGGGTTCGCTACGGCCAGCGCGAGAAGGTCTTCGACGCCGTGATCGACAAGGTCGACGTGAAGCGCCTCGGCGAGCTCTCGCCGCGCGAGATCGAGCACGACAACCCCGAGATCCGCCGCGCCGACGAGCTCGCGCACTGGCTCGGCCAGCTCTACAACCGCGAGGTGACCGAGGAAGACACGGTCACCGTGATCCGCTTCTCGCAGATCGTCGGCACCTGGCTTTGACGTGGGGGAACCACATGGTTCCCCCACGTGCCCCCTCCTTCCTCGCACTGCACGGGTGAGCTCGCATCCGGCCTCCCGCCGGACGAAGCCCGGCTCCGGCCACTGACCGAGACATGCACGGATGACCGACGAACAGCGCTTCCATCATCGGCGGCTGCCAGATCGGTCCGCGCTCCTGTCCGGCCGGGCCCCGCCCGGTGATCTGGCATTCAGATCGGAGTCACTGCAGGTGTGGTTCAACGAGACAACAAAGGGATGGGCGGACGATCGCGCGCACTTCCACACGAGCAGCGACGAGATGTTCGTGGTCCTCGAGGGAACGCTGGTGGTCGACGTCGAAGACACGCGTGTTCGAGTGGGAGCAGGTGAGTTCTGCTGCTTCCAGGCGGGACTGATGCACCGGATCGTCGCCTCCGAGCCACCGCTCCGAACGCTGATGATCCGCGCGCCGTCGCTCGACGACAAGGTGTACGCAGAGGACTAGTCACGGTCACCTCGGCCGGCTGGTCTCTGAAGGACGCCGGGCGACCACGAGCGGGTCTGGGAACGACCGATCCCACCCGTCACGACGACGCGTACGCTCCGGTCGTGGGCGTGTCGGTAGAGGAGGCCCGTTCGCTGGCGCTCGCGCTGCCGGAGACCGTCGAGCAGGATCACCACGGGCGACCGTCGTTCCGGGTGGGCGGGAAGATCTTCGCGACGTT
>DATBMD010000279.1:0-1572 GCA_036555085.1 Gaiellaceae bacterium | reverse complement strand
GCGCTGAACCCGAGCGTCCCGCCCATGAACGCCTTCCAGCTCGCCCGGCCGAGCGTGGCTGCCGCCAGCGCCCCGACGAGCGCGCCGAGGCCGAACGCGGCCGACAGCAGCCCGAACGTGCCGGCGCCGACATGGAGCGTGTCCTCGGCCAGGAGCGGGACGATCACGTGGAAGTTGAAGCCGACGAGGCTGAGCGTGGTCACCACGGCGAGCACGAGCGCCGTCTCGCGCGAGCCGGCGACGTGGCGCAGCCCGTCGCGGATGCTCCCGACGAGCGACCGGCCGGTGTCCCGCTCGACGGGGTGCAGCCGGCTCCGGTCCATCGCGAGCAGGGCGGCGAGCACGGCGAGGAAGCTGACGGTGTTGACGGCGAAGCAGGCGCCGACGCCGAGCGCGGCGATGACGACGCCGCCGATCGCGGGCCCGAGCACGCGCGAGGCGTTGAAGAGGCTCGAGTTGAGCGCGACCGCGTTCGGGAGCTCCTCGGGACCGACGAGCTGGAACGTGAGCGCCTGGCGGCCCGGGGCGTCGAAGACGAGCGCGACGCCGCCGAGCAGGGCGAGCGCGTAGACGAGCGGGAGCGTCGCGGTCCCCGTCAGCGCCAGCACGGCGAGTGCGGCGGAGACACCCATCTGCGCGGCCTGGGTGACGATCACGAGCCGGCGCAGCTCGACCCGGTCCGTGACGACGCCGGCCACGAGCCCGAGCGCCGTGAACGGGACGAACCGGCAGAACGCGAGCGCGCCGACCGCGACGGGCGAGTGCGTGAGCTCGATCACGAGCCACGCGAGCGCGGTGTTCTGCATCCACGAGCCGGAGACGGAGACCGCCTGGCCGACGAAGAAGAGCCGGTAGTTGCGGTGCTGCCGGAGGCTCCGGAACGTCCGGCGCTGGAGCGCCAGGACGGCGGCGGTCAACGGGCCTCCGGGGGCAGCAGCTGCTGCAGCGGGCCGAGCGCCCGCTCGACGGACTCGAGCTCGTCGGCGCCGAGCGTGTCGAGCCGCTCGGCGAGCCAGGTCGTCCGCCGCGCGCGGATGCGCCGCAGCAGCCGGGATCCCTCCGCGGTCAGCTCCAGGCCGACCCGGCGCCGGTCGGTCGTCGACCTGATGCGTCGCAGGAGGCCCAGCCGTTCCAGCCGGTCGACATGCCCGGAGAGCGCCGGCGCGGAGATCCCCTCCTGCGCGGCCAGCTCCCGCAGGCTGAGCCCGGGATGCCGGCGAACGTGCCAGAGGAGCGTCGCCTGGCGGGCGGTGACGCCGAGCTGCTCGGTCTCGCGCCGCAGCTCGCGGGCGAGCCGGAGCAGCACCGGCCGCAGGTGCTCGGCGACGAGCTCCGGTGAAACCATAACCGCGTTATTCATTAGCCTCAGTAACGATACCCGAGAGCTGCCCGTTCATGAAGCGGCGTGTGCCGTAATGCCAGGAGTGGTTCGCGGGAGAGCTCCTGTGGATCTGGGGTTGCGGCCGGAGGCCGGCTTTGCCGGCCGGGAGGCAAGAGGCGGTTTCTTCTGTGCGCTGCGGTGAAGGAGGGGGCCGCCGGGGCAACCATGCGGTTCCCCCGGCCTAGGGCTCG
>DATBMD010000272.1:0-52640 GCA_036555085.1 Gaiellaceae bacterium | reverse complement strand
CGGTGCGGCAGGATCCGCTCGATCTCCTCGCGGCCGAACGGCACCGAGGGCGTCGCCAGCCGGTCGGGATCGGACGATTCCACCGGAGGAGTCTACTGCGCCGCTGCGCCGGTTCTAAGAACTCGTTTCGGAATGACGCTTCGCCGGCGGGACGCGCTGGGCGAGTGCGATGCGAGGACGCAGGGAGCCCCGATATGTGACATATCGGGGCGACCGAGGACGAAGCAGCGCGCCGCCGAGCGCGCCCCGACGGCTCAAGGCTTCGTTTCGAAACGAGTTCCAAACTAAGGGCGGCGCGCCGGGAGGCTGACGTTCCCGGCCGCGTCCCAGGCGACCGCCCGGACGACGCGGGCACGGCGGACGCCGGGGACCCGGACCGTCCCGGCCCGCCGCGCCTGGAACCGGTGGGCGTTGCCGTCGACGCGCAGCGTCAGCCGTGCGGGCTCGCTCACCCAGAGGCGGAGCGGCTCCCGGTTGACGATGCGGACCTCGGGCGGGCGCGTATCCGCGAGGAACGGAAGCTCGATCCGAGCCGTGCCGACGGCGTCGGTGGCCTCCACGACGGCGGCATACGAGCCGTCGCGCGCCCGGCCGACCCGCTTCGCGCCGTCCCAGCTGACCGCCACGGGCCCCGGGCCCTGCGGACCGGCGAGCGGCGTCGCGACCCAGCGTCCCTCGCGCAGCACCCGGACGCTCACGACGGCCGGGGCGCCCAGGCTGAAGCGCAGCTCGAGCCGGTCGGCGCGACCGTCGGCGTTGGGAGAGAAGGCAGGCGGCGCGAGGCTCACCGACCCGAGCGTCCGCGTCACGAAGGCGGCAACCGACGCGGTGACCTGGGTGCCGTCGTCGCCACGGGCCTGGAGCAGCAGGTTGTAGGCGCCGTCCGCGACCGCGGCCGGGTCGAACGCGAGGGTGCTCTCGCCGGCCGGTCGCCTCATGGGCGGCGTCAGCTCGCCGACGAGCACCCCGGTAGGGTCGAGCAGGCTCGCGGTGACCGTCGCGGGGGCGGTCAGCGTGTAGGTGAGCGTGCCCGTATCGGTCTGACCGTCCTCGTTGGGCGTGATCGTCTCCGGGTCGAGGGCCGCCCCGGTGATGGCGAGCGCGACCGGCGGCTGAACGACGAGACCGCCGAGCGAGCCCGACACGCCCCGCAACGTCGGGCCGCCCCCGATCTCCCACCGGTAGGCGCCCGGGCCCGCGAGCGTCGAGTCCCACGTCCAGTCCACCGTCGTGCCCGTGCCCGTGCCCCGCGCCACCTCGATCCCGAGCCCGTCCGTGACCGCCACTGCCCAGGGGATCGGGTTGGAGAGCCTCGCGCGGAAGCGGACCAGGCCGCCGAGCCGGCCGGTCACGCGCGGCTCGAAGAGCTTGGGCTGACCGAGGCGCGCGGCCTCGGCGGCGATCTCCCCGAGCTGCTCGTAGAGAACGTCGCCGGGGCAGGCGGTCGCGCCCGTGTCCCGGTGGCCGGACACCGCACGGAGGAAGACGGGGATGCCCGGCGGGAAGCGCTCGTTGCCGCTCGAGATCCCGTTCAGGGTCGAGAGCGGGTCGACGTGAGCGAGATCGAGGCGCCACGCGAGCAGACGGGCGAGCGCATCACGCGCGGGCGCCGGCAGCGCGGTTCGGTCGAAGTCGCCGAGCACGGCGACGCCGAACGAGCCCGTGTTGAAGCCGCGGGCGTGCGCGCCGACGACGTTGCGGTCAATGCCGCCGTAGCGACCCTCGTAGACGACGCCGAAGCGGTCGACGAGGGCGTTGTAGCCGATGTCGTTCCACCCGTTCGACTGCACGTGGTAGAGCTGGATCGCGCGTAGCGCCGCGGGCGCCTGCGAGCGCGTGTAGGCGTTGGTCGTCGCCGTGTGGTGCACGAACGCGAGCCGGAGCGTGTCGGCGTAGGAAGGCCCCGCCCGCCTGATCGACTCGTCCGCCAGCCAGCCGGCGCGCGGGACGATCTCCGGCGAGCCGGCGATCGAGAGCGTGCGCAGGGGGACCCGCACCTCCGGGCTCGCGACCGCGTGCGCCCGCACCCTGACGGCCCGCCGGGAGCGAACCTGCAGCCGGTCGGAGGGCCCGACCCAGACGCCGGCGCCGATCCTCCAGCCGGACACGCGCGTCGCCTCGAGGCTGCCGCGGTCGGGCCGGTCGACCGTCTGTTCCTCGGCGAGGCGCCACGCGCTCCAGCGACCTCGAAGCGACCGCGTGCGGAACTCGGGGGCGCCGCGGCCGCGCCAGTGCAGGCCGACGAGGTCGAACCTCCCGGGCAGACGTACCGTGACGGCGGCTCCTCCGGCGCGCAGCGCGACCTCGCGGGTGGCGAGCGCCGCCGGGTCGGCGCGGGCCAGTGAGGGCACGGCCAGAGCGGCCAGTGCGAGCGCGCAGACGGCAAGCGGAGCGAGCTTGGGCGGCGGCACGGGCCACAAGCGTCGCTGAGCCGGCGACGCGAGGCAAGGGTGAGCGGCGCTCGCTGATAGAATCCTTACAGCAGTGGGAAAGCCGCATTTGCGGGGGTTTCTCGTCTCACTCGCAGCGGCGGGCGCTGCGCTTCTCCTGGCATTGCCTGCGTCGGCGCAGACGCCGCGCGTGCTCGTCGCCGAGTTCGACAACGACGTCAACCCGGTCACGCAGGACTACCTGCAGGAGCAGATCGACCGCGCGAACGAGGAGGCGTACGACGCGCTCGTGATCGAGATGGACACGCCGGGCGGGCTCGGCTCGTCGATGCGGGAGATCGTGAAGTCGATTCTCGCCTCGAAGGCGGCAGTGGTGGTGTACGTCGCGCCGTCGGGGTCGAGCGCCGACTCGGCAGGGGCGGTGATCGGGCAAGCCGCCGACGTGCTCGCGATGGCGCCGCAGACCAACATCGGCTCGTCCACCCCGATCTCCACCACCGGCGAGGACCTCGGCGAGGACCTCCGCAAGAAGGTGATCAACGACGCGGCCGCCTACATCGGCGAGCTCGCGCGCGAGCACGGCCGGAACGCCGAAGCCGCCGAGGCGATGGTGCGCGAGGCCGCGAACTACGGCGCCCGCGAGGCGCTCGAGCTGAACATCGTCGACGTCATCTCGCCGACCGTGCCCGCGCTGCTCGAGGAGATCGACGGCACGAAGACGGTTCCCAAGGGCATCGTGCTGAACACCGCGGGCGCCGAGGTAGAGCGTGTCGAGATGTCGTTCTGGAAGCGCGCCCTCGACCTGCTGGTCGACCCGAACGTGATCGCGATCATGCTCTCCCTCGGCCTGGTCGGAATCCTCGTCGAGCTCTGGAACCCCGGCCTCGTCTTCCCCGGCACGGTTGGCGCCATCTCGCTGATCGTCGGTCTCTACGGCCTGCAGGTGCTGCCGGTGTCGGTCGCGGGGTTGTTCCTGATGCTGCTGGCGGCGGCATTCTTCGTCGCAGAGGCGTTCGTCCCGAGCCACGGCGCGCTGACGGTCGCCGGCGCGATCATGTTCGTGATCGGCTCGCTGATGCTCTTCGACCCGGCGGGCGAGGCCTACCAGGTGTCGCTCTGGACCGCGATCGGGATCGCGGGCACGCTCGCGCTCGTCATCGGGGTTGCGCTCACCCGCGTCGCGAAGGTTGCGCGGCGCCCGCCGGAGGTGGGTCTGAGCCGCCTCGTCGGCGAGGAGGGCGAGACCCGGCGCAACGGCTACGTCTTCGTCGACGGCGAGCTGTGGCGGGCGCGCTCGTCCGACGGGGCGCCGCTCGTGCCCGGTGAGCGGATCCGGGTCGAGGCGGTCGACGACGCGCTGGAGCTGGTCGTCGTAGGATCCGGCGACGCCGACGAAAGGGGCTGATGGACGTGTCACCCGCACTGATCGTTCTCGCGGCGATTGCGATCGTCGTCGTCATCCTGCTGTTCGCCGCGGTCAAGGTCGCACGGGAGTACGAGCGCGGTGTCATCTTCCGCCTCGGCCGGCTGCTGCCGGAGCCGAAGGGGCCGGGGCTGTTCATCCTGATCCCGATCGTCGACAAGATGGTGAAGGTCGACCTGCGGACGATCACGCTGAACGTGCCGCCGCAGGAGGTGATCACGAAGGACAACGTGCCGGTCCGCGTCAACGCCGTCGCGTACTTCCGGATCGTCGAGCCGAAGGCGGCGATCGTGCAGGTCGAGAACTTCATGGTCGCCACCTCGCAGATCGCCCAGACGACGCTCCGCTCCGTGCTCGGGCAGCACATGCTGGACGAGCTCCTGTCCGAGCGGGACAAGATCAACCAGATCCTGCAGGGGATCATCGACGAGGCGACCTCGCCCTGGGGCATCAAGGTCTCGGTCGTCGAGGTGAAGGACGTGGAGATCCCGAGCAGCATGCAGCGCGCGATGGCGCGCCAGGCGGAGGCGGAGCGCGAGCGCCGCGCGAAGGTGATCTCCGCCGAGGGCGAGTTCCAGGCATCGGAGCGCCTGCGAGATGCCGCCGCGGTCATGTCCGAGCAGCCGGTGGCGCTCCAGCTGCGCTTCCTGCAGACGCTGCTGGAGATCGGGTCGACGAACAACTCGACCGTCGTCTTCCCGGTCCCGATCGACATCCTGAAGCCGCTGCTCGAGAAGACCGCGGGCGACGGGCGCAGCGCCTGAGCGCCGGCGCCGATGCGCACGGCCGTCGGCATCCTGATCGTCCTGCTCGTGCTGGCCCCGTTGACCGTCTGGGCGGTGCGGGGGCTGCGACGGCTGACCGGCTCAGCGGCCGGCGGGCCGCGGCCGCCGCTGCTCGTCTACGCGGAGGGCCTGATCGTGCTGGCGGCGATCGTGCTCGGCGTGGTCGTGGTCGTGGCGCTCGCCACGGTCGGCGACTGACCTACCCGTCGGCCGCCGGCGGCTGCCCGTCCTCGGGCACCACCACGTCCACGTCCTCGGGCACCACCACGTCCACGTCCTCGTCGCCCTCCGCCGCCGCCACGAGCGCCAGGCTGGAGACCTGCTCGCCCTCGCGCAGCCGCATCACGATCACGCCCTGGGTGGCGCGCCCGGAGCGCTTGATCCCGTCGGCGGGGACCCGGATCACGGTGCCGCCGTTCGAGATCAGCATCACCTGCATGCCGTCCCGCACGATCCGGGCGCCGGCGAGCCGGCCCTTGCCCTCGACGAGCTGCGCCGTCTTGACGCCCATCGTCCCACGCCCCTTGACGGGATAGTCGGAGACGCGCGTGCGCTTGCCCCAGCCGTTCTCGGTCACGACGAGCAGGTCGGCGTCGTCGGCGGCGATGTCCACCTCGATCACCTCGTCGTCGCCTCGCAGCTTCATCCCGGCGACGCCCGAGGCCGGGCGGCCCATCGCGCGGACGTCCTGCTCGCGGAAGCGCACCGCCTGCCCCTGGCGCGACACCATCAGCACGTCGTTCGAGCCGTCCGAGAGCCGGACGCCGATCAGCTCGTCGTCGTCCCGCATGCCGATCGCGATGATGCCGTCGGCCTTCAGCGGCGTGTTGTAGGCCTCGAACTCGGTCTTCTTGACGACGCCCTTGCGTGTCGCGAAGAGGAGGAACTTCGCCTCCTTGAAGTCGCGCGTCGCGATCACCGCGCGCACGAACTCGTCCTGCCGGAACGGCAGCAGGTTGACGATCGCCCGCCCCTTCGACTGCCGCGAGCCGAGCGGCAGCTCGTGCACCTTCAGCCGGTAGACCTTGCCGACGGTCGTGAAGAAGAGGATGTAGTCGTGCGTCGAGGCGACGAACAGGTGCTCGATGAAGTCCTCGTCCTTGAGGTCCATCCCCATCACGCCGATGCCGCCGCGACGCTGCTCGCGGTAGGCGGTGACCGGTAGGCGCTTGATGTAGCCGGACTTGGTGATCGCGATCACCATGTCCTCCTCCGCGATCATGTCCTCCAGCTCGAGCTCCGTGTCCCCGGCGACGATCTCGGTGCGGCGCTCGTCGGAGCGGCCGTAGATCTCCTTGACCTCGAGCAGCTCCTCGCGGATGACGCCGTCGATCCGCGCCGGGTCGCCGAGGATCTCGCGGAGCTCGGAGATCCGCTCCTGCAGGTCGCGGTGCTCGTCCTCGATCCGCTTGCGCTCGAGCCCTGTCAGCGCGCGCAGCCGGAGGTCGAGGATCGCCTGCGCCTGGATCTCCGAGAGGCCGAAGCGCTCCATCAGGCCGGCCCGCGCCTCGTCGGCGTCGTCGGCGGCGCGGATCAGCGCAATCACCTCGTCGAGGTGCTCCAGCGCGATCAGGTAGCCCTCGAGCACGTGCGCGCGATCGAGCGCCTTTCGCAGCTCGAACTTCGAGCGGCGGACGACGACGTCGCGCTGGTAGTCGAGGTAGTGCGTGACGAGCTCGAGCAGCGACAGCGTCCGCGGGACGCCGTCCACGAGCGCGACGGCGTTGTAGCCGAAGGTCGTCTGCAGCGCGGTGTGCTTGAAGAGCTTGTTCAGGACGACCTGCGGGATCGCCTCCCGCTTGAGGTCGATCTGGATGCGCATGCCCGTCCGGTCGGAGTGGTCCTTCACGTCCGAGATCTCGGTCAGCACCTTGTCGTTGACGAGGTCGGCGATCTTCTTGATCACCCCGGAGTCGCCGCCCTTCTTGACCCCGTACGGGAGCTCGCTGACGACGATCGCGCTCTTGCCGCCCCGCAGCTCCTCGACGTGGGCGCGGGCCCGCATCACGATCCGGCCGCGCCCGGTGCGGTAGGCGTCGCGGATCCCCGCGCGCCCCGTGACGATCGCGCCGGTCGGGAAGTCCGGCCCCTTGACGTGCTGCATCAGGTCCTCGACGTTCGCGTCGGGCTTGTCGATCAGGTGCACGATCGCGTCGACGACCTCGCCGAGGCGATGCGGCGGCATGTTCGTCGCCATCCCGACCGCGATCCCGGCGGAGCCGTTGACGAGCAGGTTCGGGAAGCGCGACGGGAGCACCGCGGGCTCGCGCCGGGACTCGTCGTAGTTCGGGACGAAGTCCACGGTGTCCATGTCGATGTCGCGGAGCATCTCCGTGGCGAGCCGCGCAAGCCGGCATTCGGTGTTGTGGCTGACGAAGCCGTTCGTCAGAAACGCGTGATCGTCGGACTCGACGCGGAGCGAGTAGACGGGCTGGACGCCGGCGTCCTCGACGGAGGCAACCTCGGCGTAGTAGTAGTCGCCGGTGACGAGCGGCTCGATCACCGCCCGCACCTCGTGCGAGGAGATGCGTTCCATGATCTGCGTGCCGCCCCGCTCCCAGCGCTCGATCCGGTCGACGTTGTGCCGCCTCAGCCAGTCACGGTCTTCCCCTGAGCCGCCTGCCTCGGAGCGGATGTACTCGGCAACGAACGGCACGTGGTCGTGCGAGAGCGCTCGGCTCTCGCGCGGGACCTGCCCCAGCTCTGCGTCGAGCTTTCGCTGCTTCGCCCCGAGGAAGCCCACGTTCCGCGCGAACAGCCGCGCGTCGCGCCGGTTGGTGATGACCACCTTCGTCTCGCCCTTCGCATACCGGCAGAGGCGCGAGACGATCCCGAACTCGAGCAGGAGCAGCTGCACGTCGCGCGCCAGCTGGTCGCTGTAGGTCGAGTAGGAGACCTGGATCGTCGCCCGCGGCAGCAGCGACGAGGAGCCGTCGCCCGTGAAGAGCGCCTGCAGAAACGCCCGCTTGAACGGCTGCGTGCCGCTCCAGACGAGCTCGGGTACCCGCTTCTGCGAGCTCCGCAGCCCCGCAAGGGCCGACAGCGGGCTGCGGCGGAGCGCCGCGAGATCCTGGACGTCGAGCTCGAACAGCGTGCTGCCCGACGCGATCGTGCGCTCGGCAACGTAGCGGCGCCCGCCTACCACGGCGTCGTAGGCCTGCACGACGTCGTCGAAGAACGCGCGGTCGACGTTGTTGAACCCGGCGCGCTCGTCACCTACCCACCCTTCCGCGACGAAGGCCCCGAGCAGCAGCGCCGACTGCCACTCGCGCTGCTCGAGCCCGACCTCGACGGGGCACGGTGAACGCGAGACGAGCACTCGATCCTCGGGCTCGATCTCTGCAAGCAGCTTCCAGAGGGGCATGGGCACGCCGGCGACGTCGACCAGGCAAAGCACGGGGTGATTGTGTGTACCGGTCAGCTCATACCCCTCACGTGTCCTGAGCCGAAGGGTGGGGTGGTCACCTGAATGGAAGAGCCGCGACGCGCGGACTGGTCGCCCACGGCGGTCGAGAACCTCGAGCTCGATCTCGCGTTCCGAGTCGGGCTCTAGCCGTGGGTGAATCTCGTCGATGCGCAGTGTCCCACGAGCCGTTCGCACTCGGGTCTCGCCGATCGTGCAATATCTCATGGCCGCTGCCGGGTAATCGTCGATGTTCCCGAAGTTGCCCTGACCGTCGACGAGCGGGTAGCGCAGCGAGAACGGCTGCGCCATGCGAACGAGCGTGTCGTAGATCGACTGGTCGCCGTGCGGGTGGTAGTAACCCATCACGTCGCCCACCACGCGCGCGCACTTCAACCGGGGCCGGTTCGGCTGCAGGCCCGCCTCGTGCATCGCGTAGAGAACCCGCCTGTGCACCGGCTTCAGCCCGTCGCGCGCGTCCGGCAGCGCACGCGCGACGATGACGCTCATCGCGTAGTCGAGGAAGCTCGAGCGCATCTCCTGCTCGAGCTCGCGCGGCTCGATGCGGCCGGGCCCGAGCGCGCCCGTGTCGAGCTCAGACATCAAGGAACCTGACTTCGCGCGCTAGCGCGGGGGAACCCATGGTTCCCCCGCGAGCCCCCTCCTTCGCCGGAGCGACCCGAAGCAACGCGTGCGCGCCTCCCGGCCGGCAAAGCCGGCCTCCGGCGGCGGTGCCGTCGCGACGCCGACAGCGTCTAGACATCCAGGAACCGCACCTCGCGCGCGTTCTGCTCGATGAACTCCCGCCGGGGCTCGACCTGATCGCCCATCAGCATCGAGAAGACCTTGTCCGCAGCGGCGGCGTCCTCGACCTCGACCCGGATCAGCATCCGGTTGGCGGGGTTCATCGTCGTGTCAGCCAGCTCCTCGGCGTCCATCTCGCCGAGGCCCTTGAACCGGCTGATCTGGATGTTCTCCTTCGCCAGCTCGAGCGCCTGCTCGCGCAGCGCGCCGAAGGTCTCGGCCCGGCGCGTCTTCTTGCCGAACGCGATCGCGAACGGGGGCTGCCCGACGATCTCCGCCAGGCGGCCGTAGGTCTTTCGCACGTTCGCGTAGATCGGCGAGGCGAGCAGCGCGGCGGGGACCACCACGCTCGCCGCGGCGCCGGTCTCGCGCTCGACGACGCGGACCCGCGTCCCGTCCTCCCCAGCCTCGAGCACGGCGAACTCGAACCCGTTCGGGTCCAGCCCGGCGAGCGCGCCCTCCACGTCGGCCTCCGCGGCCGCCTCGACGAGCCGGTGGTCGACGACGAAGTTGGCCGCCGGCGCGCCGAAGTCCTCGCGCAGCCGCGACACCCAGCCGTCGAACTCGTGCAGGACGCGCACGAAGCGGCCGTAGCGCGCCTCGGTCAGCTTCTGCGTCGTCCCGGAGCGGTCGGTGACGTCCATGTCCTTGATCCGCTCCCGCACGAGCAGGTCCTCGAACTGGGACTCCTTCTCGACGTAGCGCTGCTGGTTCCCGATCTTCACCCGGTAGAGCGGCGCCACCGCGATGAACACGTGGCCACGCTCGACGAGCTCCTGCATCTGCCGGTAGAGGAACGTGAGGATCAGGGTGCGGATGTGAGCGCCGTCGACGTCGGCGTCGGTCATCACGATCACGCGGTTGTAGCGCAGCTTCGCGATGTCGAACTCGTCGGCGATGCCGGTGCCGATCGCCGTGATGATCGACTGGATCTCCTCGTTCGACAGCACCTTGTTGATTCGGTTCTTCTCGGCGTTGATCACCTTGCCGCGCAGGGGGAGGATCGCCTGGTAGGAGCGGTCCCGGGCGTCGATCGCGGAGCCGCCGGCGGAGTTGCCCTCGACGAGGAACAGCTCGGCCACCTCCGGGTCGGAGATCTGGCAGTCGGCGAGCCGGCCGGGCAGCGCGTTCGACTCGAGCGCGCTCTTGCGTCGGGTCAGCTCGCGCGCCTTGCGCGCCGCCTGGCGCGCCCGCGCGGCGGAGACGGCCTTCGTGATGATCTGGCGCGCCTCGGTCGGGTTCTCCTCGAGGAACTCCGCCAGCTTCTGGTTGACCGTCGTCTTGACGAGGCTCTCGATCGGCGGGTTGCCGAGCTTCGTCTTCGTCTGACCCTCGAACTGCGGGTTCCGCAGCTTCACGGAGATGACCGCCGCGAGGCCCTCGCGGACGTCCTCGCCCTCGAGGTTGTCCTCCTTCTCCTTCAGCAGCCCCTTGTCGCGCGCGTACTTGTTCAGCGTCCCGGTCAGCGCGGACCGGAAGCCGGAGAGATGCGTGCCGCCCTCGGTCGTGTTGATGTTGTTCGCGAACGAGAAGACCGACTCGACGTACGACCCGTTCCACTGCATCGCCACCTCGACGTGGCCGTCGTCCGTCTCGCTGTCGAAATAGACGACGTGCTTGTGGACGGTGTCCTTCGACTCGTTGACGTGCGCGACGAAATCGCGGATCCCGCCCTCGTAGTGGAACTCCTCCGTCTTGCCGCCCGCCCGCTCGTCGCGCAGGACGATCCGCAGGCCGCGCGTCAGGAACGCGGTCTCGCGGAGCCGCTGCGACAGCGTCGAGGCCGCGAACTCGGTCTCCTCGAAGATCTCGGGGTCCGGCAGGAACGCGATCGTCGTGCCCGTGTCCGACGCCTCGCCGAGGACCTCGAGGTCGCCCTGCGGCTCGCCGCGCGCGAACTCCTGCTTGTAGGCCTTCCCGTCCCGGTGCACCTCGGCGACGAGCCACTCGGAGAGCGCGTTGACGATCGAGACGCCGACGCCGTGCAGGCCGCCCGAGACCTTGTAGCCGTCGCCGCCGAACTTGCCGCCGGCGTGCAGCTTCGTGAGGACGACCGTCAGGGCCGACATGCCCTGGTCCTCGATCAGGTCGACGGGGATGCCGGCACCCGCGTCGCGGACGGTGACCGAGTTGTCCGGATGGATCGTCACGTCGACCAGCTCGTTCCGGCCGGCCATGGCCTCGTCGACGGCGTTGTCGACGAGCTCGTAGACGAGGTGGTGGAGACCCCGCGAGCCGGTCGAGCCGATGTACATCCCGGGGCGAAGCCGAACCGGCTCCAGGCCCTCCAGAACGGTGATGTCCTTTGCGGTATAGCTGGTGTCAGTCATGAAAAAAGCCCTGCAAATGAGGCTTTTGCGGGCAGGATCAAGTCTACCAGAACGGGCGGTCGTCGCGAGCGCGGTCGAGGCTCGCGGCAGCCGCTCTGGCGACGAGGGCGCGGAGGTCCTCGTCGTCGATCGTCGCGGCGAGCGCGTGCGCCGCGGCGACCGTCTCCGGACGTGGCGGCGAGGGGCCCGCGGGCGCCGGCGCAACAGCCGCCGCGAGCGGCTCCGGCACCGGTCCCACGGCGAACCGGAGCGCCGCCGGGGGGCTCTCGGTGATCGCCTCCGACAGCCGCGCGAGGATCTCGTCCGCCATCCGCCCGAGCTCGAAGGCCCAGGTCGAGGAGACCGTGGCGACGTGCAGCGTGCCGTCGCGCGAGAGCCGCGCGGGCCACGCGGCGCGGCCGATCGCGGCGCCGACCGCGTCGGGCCAGGCACGGACGATCTCGGTCATGGCCCCCGCCTCCGGAGCCCCTGCGGCCGCGAGCGCGCTCCGCACGTCCTCGCCCAGGCGCTTCATCACGCCGCCTCGCGGACCGCGCCGGGCGTCACTGCGAGCAGTTGCGCCGGCGCCAGCGGCAGGACGTCGGCGCCGGTGGCGGTGACGATCGTCTGCCCGATGCCGCCGATGCGCTCCCCCAGCGCCTTCCGCCGCGCCGTGTCCAGCTCCGAGAGGACGTCGTCGAGCAGGAGCAGGGGTGGGAGCCCGCGCCGCTCGGCGACGAGCTCCGCCTCCGCCAGGATCAGGGACAGCACCGCGAGCCGCTGCTCACCCTGCGAGCCGAACACACGCAGGTCGCGCGATCCCGCGCGAACCACGACGTCGTCGAGGTGCGGCCCGCGACCCGTGACGCCCCGCTCCAGGTCGCGCTCGAGCCGGGCGTCGAGCTCGGCCGCGGACGGCGGGTCGCTCTCGTAGCCGAGCCCGGCGCCCTCGAGGCCGAGCTCGGCCGCGCGAGCCGCGAACACCGGCTCCACCAGCGAGACCAGGGCGCCTCGCGCCTCGACGAGCTCGCCGGCGAGCTCTGCGACGCGCAGCGTCCACGGGGCGATCGCGTCGCGATCGGAGAGGCCGGCCGCGACCCGCCGGAGCGACGCGTTGCGCTGGCCCAGCGCCGACGCGTACTCGGCCGGCAGCGCAGCGCGGACGGGCAGGAGCCGCCCCAGCGCCCTGTCGAAGTAGGCGCGGCGAACCGCCGGCGCGCCCTTCACGACGGTCAGCCGGTCGGGCGTGAACACCAGCGTCACGAGCTCGGTTCGCAGCTGCTCTGCCGAACGCAACCGGGCTCCGTTCAGCGTCGCGCGCTTCCCCTCGCTGCGGCTGAGCCTGACGTCGACCGCCGTCGGGACGCCGCCCCGGTGCCCCGCGACCGCGACGCGTGCCTGCTCGGCGCCGAGGCGGACGAGCTGCGCGTCGTGGCGCGTCCGCGGCGAGAACCCCTGCGTGGCCACGTGGAGCGACTCCAGCAAGTTCGTCTTCCCCGCGCCGTTCGGCCCGCTCACGAGCACGAGCCCGGGCTCCAGCCCCAGCTCGAGGCGCTCGTATGAGCGGTAGTCCCGGAGCGTGACCTCCCGGACGATCAGCCGGCGAGGCGGATCGGCATGATCAGGTACCAGAACGCGTCGCCCTCTGCCGACAGCAGCCCGGGGCGCAACGGGTTGATCAGCTGCAGCTGCACCTCGTCGCCCTTGACCGACTCCAGCCCCTCCCTCAGGAACTCCGCGTTGAAGCCGATCTCGAGCGGCTCACCCGTGTACTGGGGAACGGCCAGCGACTCGGTCGTCTCGCCGACGTCCTGGCTCTGGGCCGACACCGTCAGCTCGCCCTCGGCGAACCGTAGCCGCAGCGGCGAGTTCCGCTGCACGATCACGCCCGCACGGCGGATGATCTCGAGCAGCTGCTGGCGCGGCAGCGAGAGCTCCACCTCGAAGCTCTCCGGCCGGAGCTGCTTGTAGTTCGGGAACTGGCCGTCGATCCGCCGCGTCGTGAGCCAGGCGTCCCCGGTCCCGAACACGACGTGGTTCTCCTGCACGCCGATCTCGATGGTGTCGGCCGTGGCGAGGCGAGTTAGCTCCGTCAGCGCGCGCGCCGGGATGATCGCGTCGAGGTCGGGCCCCGGCTCGCCGAGGGCCGTCTCCTTGACCGACATCCGGTAGGAGTCCGTCGCCGCCATGACGAGCGTGGCGCCCTCGAACCGCACGAGGATGCCGGTCAGCACCGGCCGCGACTCGTCGCGAGAGGCCGCGCGTGAGACACGGTCGATCGTCTCCAGCAACGACTCGCGGGACACGCTGTGTAGCGGAACGTCCACAGGCGGAAGTCGTGGGAAGTCCTCGGCCGCATACACGTTCAGGCGCGACGAATAGCTGCCCGAGCTGAGGTGAACCGCGCCGTCTTCGGGCCGGTGCTCGATCACGACCTCTGCCGCCGGCAGGAGTCGCGTGATGTCCACGAGCAGCTTCGCCGGCACGACCACGGCGCCGGCGCCCTCGACCTTGGCGGGCAACGTCGTGCGCAGCGACAGCTCCATGTCGGTCGCGGCGAGCTCGAGCCGGCCGGCTTCCGCCTTCAGCAGGATCCCGGCGAGCACCTGCACGGCGCCCCGTGTCGAGGCCGCCCGTGCGACGGCACCGAGGCGCTCCACGAGCTCGTCCCGACCACATGTGATCCTGAGCCCCGCGCCCACAGCCGACGTGTTTCCAACGGCGATGTCTGTTTCCATCATGAGTTAAAGAACCTCTCGTAGCAGTACGTAGAGAGTGTGGACGAGGGGGAAGACGGCCACGGTGCCGCTTCTGCAGCCGGATTGCTCGGTGGGACCCGCTGGGGAGAAAGCGGCCGGGTCCCACAGCCGCGCGAGGTCGGGAGGAGTCGATCCACGGTCACCGCAGCTGCTTGATCCGGGTTGTGAGCTCCTGGACCAGGTTGTACACAGACCTGTCCTCGCTGATCAGCCGCGTGATCTTCGACGTCGCGTGGATCACGGTCGTGTGGTCGCGGCCACCGAACTCCTTGCCGATCTTCGGCAGGGACGAGTCGGTCAGCTCACGAGACAGGTACATCGCGACCTGGCGCGGGTACGCGACGGCCTGGGAGCGGCGCGGGCTGCAGAGCTCGTCGATCGAGAGCCCGAAGCGCTCGGAGACGGCCTCCTGGATACGGTCGATCGTCACCTCGGGCGCCGGATCGCCCTGCGGGAAGAGATCGCGCAGGACCTGCTCGGCGAGTTCGCCGGTCAGGGCGAGGCCGGTGAGGGACGAGAACGCGACGACCCGCGTGAGCGCGCCCTCGAGCTCGCGGATGTTCGTCGAGACCCTGCCGGCGATGAACGTCAGCACCTCCGGGTCGGTGACGGCGATCCCGTCGGTCGTCACCTTCTTGCGGAGGATCGCGATCCGCGTCTCGAGGTCGGGAGGCTGGATGTCCGTGATCAGACCCCACTCGAACCGCGAGCGGAGCCGCTCCTCGAGCGTGGCGATCTCCTTCGGCGGCCGGTCGCTCGAGATCACGATCTGCCGGCCCGCCTCGTAGAGGCTGTTGAAAGTGTGGAAGAACTCCTCCTGGATCCGCTCCTTGCCCTCGAAAAACTGGACGTCGTCGACGAGCAGCATGTCGTACGTGCGGTAGCGGTGCTTGAAGCCCTCGATGCGCTTGTCCCGCAGCGAGTTGATGAAGTCGTTCATGAACGTCTCGCTCGTCACGTAGCGCGTCGTCAGCCGCCTGGAGTGCTCGCTGACGTACTGGCCGATCGCCTGCAGCAGGTGCGTCTTGCCGAGCCCCGTGCCGCCGTAGATGAAGAGCGGGTTGTAGGCCTGCGCGGGCGCCTCCGCGACGGCGAGCGCGGCCGCGTGCGCGAAGCGGTTCGACGACCCGATCACGAACAGGTCGAACGTGTACTTGGGGTTCGTCCCGAGCCCGTCTCCCGCCGGCAGCGCCGGCTCCGGCGCCCCGCCGGGCTCGAGCGACGGCGCCGACGGCTCGCCGACAGTGAGCCGCACCCGCACGTCGCGGCCAAGCGCGTCGGACGTCGCAGCCCGCAGAAACCCCAGAAAGTGCCCCTCGATCCACTCGCGGGTGAAGTCGTTGGGCACGACGATCGAGAACGAGTCGTCGACGAGCTCGCCCGCCTCGGCGGCGCCGAACCACGTCGCGTACGTGGTCTCGTTCAGTGCTTCCCGGAGCCGACCCGAGACCTCGTCCCAGAGGCGTGCAGCGGTCGGCTCGACGGCGGGCTCCACCCGGCTCGGATTTCCTTTCGAGGGTCGCGGGAAAGGGGCGAGCATAGCAGCGTCGCGAGCGCCCTCAAAACGCCTGCCCGCCCGTGCCCGGTGGATGAAAAACAGCCTATTTGCAGGCAGAAAGTCAATCTCCACACACGTCTCCACAGGTGTGGAAACCGGTCGCGGCGCCGATTTCCGGCACCTGCGTGCGCGGGCGTGTGCAGCACTTTCGATCCCGCCCTCCGAGCTTCGCGCCTGTGGATAACCCGGCTGCCGAAATGCCTCGTCTATACTCCGCGCTCGCCCGTGCGTCCGGCACGGTTCCCCGACCTGCGAGCTCTCTGTGAAACGCACGTATCAGCCAAACGTTCGCCGCCGCAAGCGCAAGCACGGTTTCCGCGCCCGCATGTCCACCCGCGGCGGGCGCGCGATCATCAAGCGCCGCCGCGCGAGAGGCCGGAAGCGCCTCTCCGCCTGAGCGCGGCTCTTCGGTGCAGCGCCGCCAGCGACTCTCCCGCTCCCGGGACTTCGACGCCGTCTACCGGCAGGGACGCTCCGCCTCGACGCGGTACCTGACGCTGCACTGGTTCCCGCGCGAGGACGACCCGGAGGGCGAGCCGCGGCTCGGCCTCGCGGTTCCGAAGACGATCGGCAACGCCGTCGCGCGAAACCGCGTCAAGCGACAGCTGCGGGCCACCTGGCAGGAGCTGGCGGGCGGCGCCCCGCGCGGCCACGACTACGTGCTGGTGGCGCGCCCCGGGGTCGCCGAGCCGGCCGACAGCCGCGGCCGCGCCTGGCTCGTGGAGCAGGTCGCGGAGGTGCTGGAGAAGGTGCCGGAGTGAGGCTGCTCGGGATCGGCGCCGTCTACGCGTGGCGGTACAGCTTCGGCCTGCTGACGCCGGCCGGGACGTGCAAGTACCACCCCAGCTGCTCCCAGTACGCGATCGACGCGTTCCGGGCCCACGGGCTGCTCAAGGGCGGCGTCCTCGCCTGCTGGCGCCTGGCGCGGTGCAACCCCTGGAGCCACGGCGGCGTCGACTACGTCGAGCAGCAGACGCTCTTCCGCACGCCCCGCCAGGGGAGCCCGACGTGACCACGCTGGCGATCCTGGGGCCCATCGAGGACCTCCTGGCGGCGGTCCTCGAATGGCTGCACAGCTCGGTCGGGCTTTCCTGGGGCTGGGCGATCGTCGCGCTGACGGTGATCGTGCGGATGCTGCTCGTGCCGCTGACGGTGCGGCAGATCCACTCGATGCAGAACCTCCAGGCGCACGCGCCGCAGATGAAGGAGATCCAGCAGCGCTGGAAGCACGACAAGCAGCGGCAGAACGAGGAGCTGATGAAGTTCTACCGCGAGAACAAGATCAATCCGGCCGCATCGTGCCTGCCGATCGTGGCCCAGATCCCGATCTTCATCGCGCTCTTCTTCGTCCTCCGCGACTTCGAGAAGGAGATCTTCCCCGACTACCCGGCTTCGAGCCTGGAGTGGCTCGGGCTCGTGACGATCACGGAGCCGGTGATCGAGAGCTGGGGGCCGCTCCTGCTCGTGATCTACGTCGCCAGCCAGCTCTCCTCGTCGTACCTGATGTCGACGACGATGCAGAAGGCGCAGCGCATCCTCCTGATGGCGCTGCCGATCGTCTTCATCCCCTTCATCCTCAACTTCCCGTCGGGCCTGATGATCTACTGGCTGACGACGAACCTGTGGACGACCGGCCAGGGGCTCGTCACGCGCCGCCTGATCCCGCGCCCCGCGCAGCTCCAGGACCAGAAGCGCAGCTCGCGGACACCGCCGAAGGACGAGCCGCCGGCCGCCGCCGCCGCACCCTCGTCCGGGTCGAACAAGCAGGCGGCGCCGGCGGGCGAGAAGAAGGTCGTCGCAGGCCCGCCCCGCCGCGTGAAGAAGAAGCGCGGCGGGGGGCGCAGATGACCGGAGAGATCTCGGTCGAGGCAACCGGCGAGACCGTCGGCGAGGCGAAGTGGGCCGCAGTCCGCGAGCTCGAGCGCCTCGTGCCGGGGCTGGACCGCGCGGCCGTCCGCTTCGAGATCGTCGCGGAGGGCGAACGTGGCCTGCTCGGGGTGGGGTACACGCCCGCCCGCGTCGTCGCGACGGCGCCGCCGGCCGCGGGCGCCGATGCCCCGGCGGTCGACGGCGAGTCGCAGCAGGCGTCGCAGCTGCGCGAGCTCCTGCGCCGCGTCACGGATGCGATCGGCGTCGCGTGCACGATCCGGATCGACGAGTCGGACGACGCGATCACGGCGACGCTCACCGGCGGGGAGCTGGGCATCGTGATCGGCCGGCACGGGCAGACGATCGACGCGATCCAGTACCTCGCGAACGCGGTCGCGCATCGCGAGCGAGGCGACGAGCGCAAGCCCGTCGTCGTGGATGCCGCCGACTACCGCGCTCGCCGGACGGCCACGCTGGAAGGGCTCGCGCAGCGGAGCGCCGAGCGCGCCGCAGCGACCGGCCTGCCGGTCGCGCTCGAGCCGATGACCGCGGTCGAGCGCAAGATCGTGCACGAGTTCCTGAAGGACGATCCCGAGGTCGAGACCGCGAGCGAGGGAACCGAGCCGAACCGCTGCGTCGTGATCAGCCGGCGCTCGGGGCCCACGTAGGGGGCAGGCGCCGCGCCCGCGGCCGGCTCAGGCGACGCCGTGCTCGAGCGCTGGCTCGCCGCCGTTCTCGAGACACCTGGGCTGACGTCGCTGCGCGACCCCGCCGCCGCCCGCGGCGCCCTGCTCGACGACGCGCTCCGGGGTGTGCCCCTGGTCGCTGCCTACCCGGGCCCCATCGCCGACGTCGGCTCCGGCGGCGGGACGCCCGGAATCCCGCTTGCGGCCGCGCTGCCAGAACGGCAGGTCACGCTCCTCGAGGCCAGCCGGCGCAAGTGCGACTTCCTGCGCCGCTGGGAGGCCGACCTGCCGAACCTGCGCGTCGTCTGGGGGCGGGCGGAGGAGCAGCCCGTCGACGCATACGGGGTCGCGGTCGCCAAGGCGCTGGCGCCGCCTCCCGTCGCCGCCGAGTGGTGCCTGCCGCTCGTCCGGCCGGGCGGGGCGGCGATTCTCTGGGTCGGGCCGAGTGCGGAGCGCGGCCGCGTCGCCTCCGTCGCCGCGCGGCTTGCAGCGGCGCTCGCAGAGTCGCCGGCCGGCTTCGTCGTCCTGCGCAAGACCGGGCCGACTCCCGCCGGGTTCCCGCGGCGGGCCGGGATCGCGCGAAAGCGCCCCCTCGCCTGAGCGGCGGAGAATCGCTCCGGCTCGCCCTCTAGACTCGGGACGTGCCTCCCCGCACGTACGCGGTCGCCAACCAGAAAGGCGGCGTCGGCAAGACGACGACCGCGGTCAACCTCGCCGCCTGCCTGGCCGAGGCGGGCGAGCGATGCCTGCTCGTCGACCTGGACCCGCAGGCGAACGCGACCTCGGGCATCGGCGGCCGCGCCAACGGGTCGTCGACGCACGATCTGCTCGACGGAGCTCCGCTCGCGGAGCTGACCAAGCCGACCTCGTTCGCGAACCTCGACCTCGTTCCGGCCAAGCAGGACCTCGCGGTCGCGGCGGTGGAGCTCTCGAATCGGGCCGACGGCGAGCAGTACCTCGCACAGGCGCTGCGCGGCGCCACCGAGAACTACGCCTTCGTCTTCCTCGACTGCCCGCCGTCCTTCGGCCCCCTGACCGTCAACGCGCTCGCCGCGGCCGACCGCGTCATCGTCCCCGTCCAGGCGGAGTACTACGCGCTCGAGGGCCTCTCGCAGCTGCTGGGGTCGATCAACCTCGTCAAGGGCCGTCTCAACCCCGGCCTGGCCGTGGCGGGGATCCTGCTGACGATGGTCGACGGCCGCACCCGGCTCTCGGCCGAGGTGGAGCAGGAGCTCAGACGCCATTTCGGCTCGCTCGTGTTCACGACGTTCGTGCCCCGCTCGGTCCGCCTCGCGGAAGCGCCGAGCCACGGGCTTCCCGCAATCGCCTACGACCGGGCCTCGGCCGGGGCGCAGGCCTACTGGAAGGTGGCGATGGAGCTTGTCGAGCGTTCCTAGCGGACCGCAGCGGCGCGGCCTCGGCCGCGGCCTCGAGGTGCTGATCGGCGGCGCCGGACAGACCGAGCTGCTGCACCTCCCCGTCGAGTCGGTGCACCCGAGCCCGCGCCAGCCCCGGCGCCGCTTCGAGCCCGAGGCGACCGCCGGCCTGGCGGCCTCGATCCGGCATCAGGGCGTCCTCCAGCCCGTCGTCGTGCGTCCGCGCGCGGAAGGCGGCTACGAGCTCGTCGCCGGCGAGCGCCGCTGGCGCGCGGCCCGCGAGGCAGGTCTCCCCACGCTGCCCGCGCTCGTCCGGGAGGCCGACGACCGCGACACGCTGCTGCTCGGCCTCGTCGAGAACGTGGCGCGCGAGAACCTGTCGCCGGTCGAGGAGGCGCGGGCGTACGCGTCCCTGCTCGACGAGTTCGAGCTGACGCTGGGCGACCTGGCCGAGCGCGTCGGCCGCTCGAAGCCCGCGATCTCCAACCGGGTGCGCCTGCTCGAGTTGCCGGAGGAGGTGCTGTGGATGCTCGCGCGCGGCGAGCTGACGGAAGGCCACGCCCGTGCGGTGCTCGCGCTGCCCGACGACGACGCCCGCCTCCGGCTGGCCCGCAAGATCGTCCGTGACGGCATGACCGTCCGTGCCGCGGAGAAGGCGGCACGCGACGGAGGCGCCCGCCGCCGTCCGCGGCCGGCACCGGTCGACCCGGCGCTCGCCGAGCGCGCCCGCGGCGCCGCCGAGCGACTGACCGGCCTGCCGGCGAGGGTCGCCGCCGGCAAGCTGGAGATCCACTTCGGCGACGAGACGCGGCTCGCCGAGCTCGTGGAGGCGCTGGAGCGGCGCTGAGCCGGAGGCCCGACTGCGGCCGGCTCTGCGCTACACTGCCGCTCCGGCAGGCTCTCCGAGCTCTGCGGGGGCGATTAGCTCAGTCGGTTAGAGCGCCGCTCTGATAAGGCGGAGGTCCGTGGTTCGAATCCACGATCGCCCATGCTTGTTGGGCGCAGCACCGGGATTCACGTGGGAATCCCGGTGCGCGCAAAGACCCCTGAAGGCGGCCGCTTCGCGGCCGCAGGCGACCGGTCGAGCCGGACCGAGGTGTGCGTGCAGCGGGCCGGCGTGGCGCTTCGGCAGACCTTGTCGGTTCGGCCTGAGGGCCGGAAGGCACGGGCTACACTGGACCCCGAGGCCCGATGCGCGAGATGACCGTCTACGGCGTGAGCTTCGACATGGTCGGCAAGCAGCCGATCGTGCTCTTGAAGACGCAGGACGGGAACAAGTTCCTCCCGATCTGGATCGGCCATCCCGAGGCGGCCGCGATCCTGATGAAGCTCCAGGACTCGGCGCCGCCGCGCCCGATGACGCACGACCTGATGACGAGCATGCTCGACCAGCTCGACGCCGAGGTCGTGAAGATCACCGTTACCGAGCTGCGCGACAACACCTTCTACGCGCGCATCACCATCGTCCAGGACGGTCAGGAGATCGAGGTCGACTCGCGCCCCTCCGACGCGATCGCGCTCGCCGTGCGCGCGAACGCGAGGATCTTCGCCACCGACGAGGTGATCGAGGAGTCCGGGATCGTGATCGAGGGCGACGACGAGGAGACGGAGGCCCGCATCGCCCGGGTGTCGGCGCTGGCCGATCTCGACCCGGACGAGTTCCGGCGCTTCCTCGACACGGTCACGCCCGACGAGTTCGCCCAGGACGTCGACGAGGAAGACGCCGAGGCCGAGGACGACCAGGACGAGGTCGAGGAGCGCTAGGGCTCGTCGCGCTCGCGCGGCGCGGGCGCGAGCTCCTGCTTGGTCAGGTCGAGCAGCGCGGTGACGAGCCGGTCGAGGCCTGCCGGCGAGAGCGGGCCCGCGTTGGTCTCCGCCAGCGCCGCGCGCAGCGCCCGCTCGCGCTCGCGATCGACACGCTCGGCACCGAGCTCGACCTTCAGCCGCCAGAGCTCCCGCACGAGCTCGAGGCGCTCGTTGACGGCCGCGACGATCCGCTCGTCGTTGGCCAGGATCCGGGTGCGGATCTCGTCGAAGCGCTCGCTCACAGATCGGTATCCACCGTCACGGCGGCGATCAACGCCAGCCCGTTGAAGATCATGTGCAGGACGATCGGCGGGTAGATGCTCTCGGTGCGCAGCCGGAGCCAGCCGGCCGCCAGGCCGAAGAAGGCGAGCGCGAGGAAGCCCTCGACGAGGCCGTGCGCGAGGCCGAAGAGCACCGCCGTCGCGGCGAGCGCCACGGTCGTCCCGTACAGCACGCCGAGCAGGTGCTGGCCGAGCCCCCGGTAGGTGAGCTCCTCGACGATCGGGCCGAAGATCGCGATCACGACGAAGTTCGCCGCGTAGGCGCCCGCGCGGTCCGGGTCCCACTCCTCGGGGACGATCCCCTGCTCCTCCCCGCCGCGCAGCCCGAGGCGGTAGAGCGCATAGCTGACGACGAAGATCGCGGCGAGCGCCCCGAGGACGAGCAGCACCGCTCGACCCCACGACGCCGGGGCTCGTAGCGCGAAGACCTCCCGCATGTTCAGGCCGCGCGCCAGCAGCAGCACGATCCCCAGGAAGATCGCGTAGAAGACCGCGCCGCCGACCGCGGTCGAGTACAGGTAGAGCGCGTCGCGTGAGTCCTCGTCGTCGCCCGCGAAGCGGCCGGCGAAGTTCAGCGCCGCGACGGCGCCCACGAGCGCCAGCCAGCCCCAGAGACGCCCTCGAGGGACCGTGCCGGCCGCGTCCACCATCGCCACGCGCCCATTTGACCACGGGCGCCCACTCCCGCGGCACGTTGACCGGCGCGCGCCGGCGCGTCGATCATGCAGCGGTGGGCGAGCGGCTCTTCACGCCGGAGCAGGCGAACGCGGCGCTGCCGAGGGTCAGGCCGCTCGTCGAGCAGCTGGTCGAGCGCAGGGCCGACCTGCTGGCCGTGCGGGCGCGCCGCGCCGAGCTCGCGGCGCACGTCGCCGGGAACGGCGGGCTTCGCCCCGAGCAGCAGGCCGCTCTCGACCGGGCGGCACGCGCCGCCGGGGAAGGGCTCCGCGAGGCGGTTGCCGCGCTGACGGCGCTCGGCGTCGTGGTCAAGGACGTCGACGCGGGGCTCGTCGACTTCCCCGCGCTCCTGGACGGCGAGCGCGTATTCCTCTGCTGGCAGCTGGGGGAGGACGCGGTGGCGTTCTGGCACGGCCTCGAGGAGGGGTTCGCGGGGCGCAAGCCGCTCGCAGGCTGAGGAGAGGCGGGCGACACGGCGAATCCGGCCGGATGAGCCGGTCTCGCCGGGCTACGATCGACCCATGAGCGCGTCCCGTCGTGGGCCGCAGCCGACCGACGGCGACCCGGTGGTCTCGCGCCGGCGTCGCCGCCGCCGGACCGAGCGCCGCCGGCACCGGCGCGGGCTGGCGATCGCGCTGTGCGGGCTCGCGCTCCTGCTGGCGGTGCTCGTCGTCGGCGCGGGCGCCGGTGTGTTCGCGTTCGGCTCGTCCTGCGACCTCGACAGCCTGCGGCCGGTACGAATCGGCGAGAACACGTTCGTCTACGCCGCCGACGGATCCCTGCTCGGCGCGATCCCGGCGGAGCGAAACCGCCAGCCCGTGCCGCTCTCGCGCGTCAGCCCGTGGATGCGCGACGCCACGGTCGCGATCGAGGATCGCCGGTTCTACGAGCACGGCGGCCTCGACCTCGAAGGCATCGGGCGGGCCCTCTGGGAGAACGTCAAGGCGCTCGAGATCGTCCAGGGCGGCTCGACCATCACGCAGCAGCTCGTGCGCAACCTCTACCCGGTCTCGTCCGAGCGGACGGTGGAGCGGAAGCTCAAGGAGGCGTGCCTCGCGATCAAGCTCAACGAGGCCTGGTCGAAGGAGCGGATCCTCGCCACCTACCTCAACCAGGTGTACTACGGCAACCTCGCGTACGGGGTCGAGGCGGCCGCCCAGACGTACTACTCGAAGCGCGCGAAGGCGCTGACGCTGCCGGAGGCCGCGCTGCTCGCCGGCCTCACGCAGGCGCCCTCGGCCTACGACCCGTTCGCCGACCGGCGCGTCGCGAGAGCCCGCCGCGACCAGGTGCTGCGGGCGATGCTCGACAGCGGCGCGATCACGGGCGCGCAGTTCCGGACCGCGGTCGTGAAGCCGCTTCGCCTGCGGCCGGGGAACCTCTACGAGGAGATCCGGGAGCCGTACTTCTTCGGCTACGTGCGCGACGAGCTGATCCGCGAGTACGGCGCCGAGACCGTCCGCTCCGGCGGCCTGAGGGTCTACACGACGATCATCCCGCGCTACCAGCAGTTCGCCCGCATCGCGATCAACACGACGCTGACCGAGCCGAGCGATCCCGCCGCCGCGCTCGTGACGATCGACCCGCGCACGGGCGCGATCCGCGCTATGACCGGCGTCATCCCGGGCCGGCGCGGCAAGCGCAACGAGTTCAACCTCCTCTCGCAGGCGCGCCGCCAGTCGGGCTCGACGTTCAAGACGTTCGTCCTGACGGCGGCCGTCGCCGACGGAATCGACCCGGAGAGCTCGTACTACGTCTCGGCGCCGTTCACGTACGCCCCGACGCCCGACGGGAACTGCGACGACGGCAGCTGGTGGTGCGTGAAGACCTACGACTCGAGCTACCGGGGCTGGACCTCGATCGAGCGGGCGACGCTCGCCTCGGACAACACCGTCTACGCGCAGCTCACGATCGACCTCGGCCCGCGCAAGGTGGCGGAGATGGCGCGCAAGCTCGGGGTGCGCTCGCGACTCGACGTCAACGGCAGCTACGTGCCGGCGATGGGCCTCGGCTCGATCGCCGTCTCGCCGCTCGACGTCGCCTCGGCGTACGCGACGATCGCCGCCGGCGGCGTCTACGCCGAGCCGACCGCCATTCGGCGGGTCGTGCTGGCGAACGGGAAGGTCGATTCCGAGGCTGGCTGGGGGGAGCCGCGGCGCACTCGCGTGATCTCCGACGGCGTCGCCTACACCGTCACGCGGATCCTCGAGGACAACATGCGCTACGGCACCGGCACCGGCGCCTACTTCGGCCGGCCGGCGGCGGGCAAGACGGGGACGACCGACGAGCACGCCGACGCGTGGTTCGCCGGCTACACGCCCGGGCTCCAGACCACCGTCTGGATGGGGTACACGAAGGGCGAGATCCCGATGGAGAACGTGCACGGGATCGCGGTCTCGGGGGGTAGCTTCCCGGCGACGATCTGGCGCCTGTTCATGGAGCGCGCGCTCGAGAACAAGCCGGTGGCGCAATTCCGCGAGCCGACCCAGTGGCCCGTCTGGCGGGCGTTCGAGCGAGGCCCGTACGCGCTCAGCTACGACCCCTACTACGTGCCGCCGGCGCCCGCCGAGACCGAGACCGACGAGACCGAGACCGACGAGGACGGGACGACGTCGGGCGACCAGCCCGCGGACGACGACGCACCCGCGACGACGAACGACGACCGGTGAGCCGCGCTACGGCCGCGCTCGCGGCCGGCGTCGCCGTGCTCGTGCTGGTCGCCGCTGCCGCGGCTCTGGCCTGGCAGGCCGGCTCCCCGCTCGTCCCGCGGGAGGGCGGCACGGCGGACGGCGGCTCGGCCTGGCTCTTCCTGGTGCTGCTCGCGGCCGCGTTTCTGTTCTACGCCGGCGGCCTCGTGCTCCAGCGCCGCGCCGGCGCCTCGCTCGTCGCGGTGGTCGTCCTCGCCGCCTCGATCCAGGTCGTGCCCGTCGCGGCACCGCTGCTGCTCTCGACCGACGCCTGGACGTACTGGGCCTACGGCCGGATCGCCGCGGTCGAAGGCGGGAACCCGTACCGCGACCCGCCCTCCGAGTTCCCGGAGAGCCCCGCCTACCCGTACATGGGGTCGGCCTGGCGGGACACGACCACCGTCTACGGGCCGGCCTTCACCCTGGTGTCGGAGCCGCTCGCGCGAGCGGCCGGCTCGTCGAGCGACGCCGCCGCCTGGCAGTACAAGACGCTGGCGGCGGCCGCGGCCGTGGCGACCGTTCTCCTCGCCGCCAGGCTCGCCCGGCGACGGGCGCTTGCCGCCGCGTTCGTCGGCTGGAACCCGGTGCTCGCCCTGCACCTCGCCGGCGGCGGGCACAACGACGCCTGGGTGGGGGCGCTCGTGCTCGCCGCCCTGGCGCTCGGCGCAGCCGGACGACGCCAGTGGGCTGGGGCCGCCTGGGTGCTGGCGATCGCCGTCAAGTGGGTGCCGCTCGTCTTCCTCGTCCTGCGGGCGCTCGAGGCTCGCTCGACGGGGCGCCGCGTCGGCCATGCCGGCTTCGCCGTCGCCGCCGGGGTCGTCGCCGCCGTGGGGACCTGGCGCTACGGGCTCGCCTGGCTCGACGTGCTCGACCCGCTCCTCGACAACGCGGCGCTCGAGACGGGCTACGCGCTGCCGCACCGCCTCGAGCAGCTCGGCCTGGGCGACGCGATCGTGACGGTCGTCGCGGTGACGGCGTTCGCGATCGGCCTGCTGCTGCTGGCGCGCCAGGCGCTGCGCGGCCGCGCGCGACTGAGTCTCGCCGCCTGTCTCGTGCTCGCGGTGACACCGTACCTCGTCGTCTGGTACCTCGCCTGGGCGGTTCCGGTCGCCGCCGCCGACGAGGAACGCTGGGGCAGGCTCGGGTGCCTCGCGTTCTCCGCCTACCTGTTGCCGCAGACGATCCCGCTCTGAGCGCGGCGAGGCCCGTTTCGGTCGCCTCGCGCCGGGGCACCCCAACCCACCACCCACTGCGATCATATCGTCAAAACTGACAACAGTGTGAAACGAGATCGTGTCGAAAGCGTGACGATCACGAGCGGTGGAGCACGACGATCCCGCCCTCCTCGAAGACCAGCCGCCAGCGCGGGTCCGAGCGGAGACGGTCGAGCGCCGCGGCGCTGCGAGCGGGCGCGTCCGCCTGGTCGCGGAAACTGGGTCGCCGGGTGTCCACGACGATCCAGCGTGCTTCCTTCACGACCGGGAAGCCGAACACCCGGCGCCGCTCGGACAGGTGAGCGCCGAGCGTGTTCGTGGCCGAGACGGGCGCTCCGGGTGGGACGTGCCGAAGCGCCCGCGCCGCCGCCCGCGCGTGTGCCCCCGCGACGTGGTCCGTCGCACCGGCCGTCGCGCCCAGCGGCACGTGCCGCCACAGCGGCATCGGCCCGAGCACGACGCCCGCCCCGAGCGCGACCACGACGGCGACGCGGGGGACGACGCGGCCCGAGCCGGCGAGGCGCCGTCGGAGCGCGGCCGCTCCGAACACGGCGGCGGCCACGAGCCCGGGGATCGCGGCGGCCGTGTAGTGGTAGCGGATCGACGTCTGCGTGGCCGTCTCGGAGAGCATGTTCGCCGCGAGCTCCGGGGCGGCGGTCAGAGCCGCCGGCGGCGCGAGCAGCGGCAGCGCGCCGAGGGGGAGCAGCAGGTCGCGCAGGTACGCGAGGTCGCGCCGGCCCGCCAGCTCGCCGGCGACGGCGCCGGGATCGGTGACCGTGGTCTCGACGATCCCGGCGGGCGAGCCGCCGACACGGTCGTAACGGCCGGCGAACGGCGAGCCGCCGCCGGGCGCGAAGTGCGGCACCACGACCGAGATCGCCAGCATCGCCGCCGTGGCGCCGGCCACAGCGATCGCGAATCCGGCGCGGCGGCTGCTGCGGGCGAAGGCGTACCAGAGCCCCATCGCGGCGACCGTGAAGCCGACCTGTTCCTTGGTCGTGCAGGCCAGCCCCGCCGCGACCGCGAAGGCACCGAGCCGCCCCTCGTCCAGGAACCAGAAGGCAAGCAGCAGCAACGGGGTGGCGAGCGCCACGGGGTGGAAGTCGTCGAGCACGAGCCATTGCGTCGGCGGATAGAGGAGGTAGACGAGGGCGAAGCCGAGGCCGGCCCACGCTGAGCCGAGGTGCTTGCGGGCGAGCAGGAACACGGGCACGGCGCCGAGTCCGACCGCGACCGCCTGCGTGATGAGCAGGAGCGAGGGGTCCGGCCACAGCCGCCAGGCGGGCGCGAACGCTGCGACGATCGGGTCGAAATGCGCGCCCAGGCGCGAGATCTGGCGGCCCTCGACGTCTGTGAGCTCGAGCAGCTCTCCGTGCGCCGTCGACCAGACTGCCTGGGTGAGGTTTCCGAGGTCGAAGCGGCCCGTCGTGTAGGCCCGGTGCTGGAGCACCGCCAGCGCCCCGAAGCCGGCGGCGAACGCGGCGACCGCGGCGGCGAGCAGCGTCCGCGCGGCCGTCACCCGCGCGCGAGGAGCCGCTCGAGCAGCCGGCGCCAGCGCTCGCCGAGCACCCCCTCGCTGGCGGCCTCCACGTAGGTCGCGCGCCCGGCCTCGCCGAGCCGGCGTGCGAGCTCCGGGTCGCCGGCCAGGCGGCGCACCGCCGCTGCGAGGGCTTCGGCGTCGCCGACGGGCACGAGCAGCGCGTCGAGCTCGTGCGTGAGCAGCTCCCGGGCCGCCGGCGTGTCGCCCGTCACCAGCGGGGTGCCGCACGCGAGCGCCTGGAACGCCTTGTTCGGGATCACCCGCCGGGCCTTCGCCGACGTGCCGAAGATGCCGAGCGCGCAGCCGGCGGACTGGTAGTGCTGCGGCAGGTCGTCGTAGTCCACCCAACGGTCCCACTCGACGTTCGGCGGCCTGCTCTGGAGCAGCGCGTCCTCCTGGCCGCTCCCGACGACGCGAAACGGCAGCTCACTCGCGATTCGTCCCGCCTCGAGGATCGTCTCGACGCCGTGCAGCGGGATCAGCTTGCCGACGAACAGCGCCTCGAAAGCACCGGGGGGCTGCCACCCGGGACGGAAGATCCGGTCCTCCGCCCCCAGCAGGCAGACGTCGACCCGGTCGCGGGGCAGCTCGAAGCGCTCGGCGAAGAAGCGGGCGTGCTGGGCGGTGTCGGCCACGACGAGGTCGGCGCGCCGGAAGGCGAGCCGGTCGATCTGGCGCAGCACGGCCGCGCCCGCCGACCCCGGCCGGTAGCGGCCGCGGTCGCCGACCAGCGTGTCCTCCAGCGAGACGAGCGGGTTGAAGACCAGCGGCCGCCCTCGCGCGATGCGCCGGGCCGACGGCATGTCGAAGTGGCCCGGATAGCCGACGATCATCACGTCGAACGCCCCTTTGCGGCCGAACACGAGCGACGTCTCCGCTCCCGCCACGCGGAACATCGAGCCCACCCCGAGCGACCAGTTCTGCCGGCGCTGCTCCCAGACCGTCGCATGCCGCTCGACGACCTCGACCCCCGCGCCGCGGAGGCACGAGATCACCTGGGCGTTGCGCGGATAGTCGCGCTCGTAGGTGCCGAAGTAGAGGACGCGCACGCGCGGCTAGCGGAGCACCTCGTCGACGAGCCGCGCCCGGTCGCGCTCGCCCGCCCGCTCCTCGTGGTGGCTCGTGATCAGCTCGGAGACGAGGCCGAGCGACACGAGCTGGATGCCGACGACCACGAGCAGGACGCCGAGCGTCAACAGCGGGCGGTGGCCGATCGCCTCGCCGAGCGCTTTCAGGACCGTGAGGTAGACGAGCACCGCGACCCCGATCGCGCCGAGCACGAGCCCGAGCCCGCCGAACAGGTGCAGGGGCCGGTACCGGTAGCGGCCCATGAAGGTGACGGTCAGCAGGTCGAGCAGCCCGCGGACCGTTCGCTCGACGCCGTAGCGCGACCGCCCGTGCGCCCGGGGACGGTGGCCGACCGGCAGCTCGGCCACCCGGTAGCCGCGGTAGTGGGCGATCACCGGGATGAAGCGGTGCAGCTCGCCGTACAGCCTCAGGCCCTCGACGACCTCGGCACGGTAGGCCTTGAGCCCGCAGTTGAGGTCGTGCAGGCGCAGCCCCGAGATGCGGCTCGCGACGGCGTTGAAGACCCGGGAGAGGATCCGCCGCGGCAGCGGATCGCGGCGCTTCGTCTTCCACCCGGAGACGAGGTCGAACCCCTCGTCGAGCTTGGCGAGCAGCCGGGGGATCTCGGCCGGGTCGTCCTGGAGGTCGCCGTCGATCGTCACCACGACGTCGCCCGCGGCCTCCGTGAAGCCGGCGTCGAGCGCCGCCGCCTTGCCGAAGTTCCGGCGCAGTCGCACCACGCGGACGTTCTCGCGCGCGTCGTGTGCCCGCGTCAGCTCGGCGAAGGTGCCGTCGGAGGAACCGTCGTCGACGAAGACGGCCTCCCACGGGCGCCGGAGCGGGTCGAGCGCGGCGGCGAGCTCGGCCAGCAGCGGCGCGACGCTCCGCTCCTCGTCGTGCACGGGGACGACGACCGAGATCATCCCGCGAGCGTATCCGCCCACGGGTAGGCTCGATTCGGTGGCGCGCTTGCTGACGATCGAGGAGGCGCTCGAGCGGATCCTCTCGCATGTGCGGCCGGCCGGCGCCGAGCTGGTGCAGACGGAGGAGTCGGCCGGCCGGGTGCTCGCCGCGCCCGTCGTCGCGCTCACCGATCTGCCGCCGTTTCCGAGCTCCGCGATGGACGGCTTCGCGGTCCGGGCCGCCGAG
Organism: Gaiellaceae bacterium; assembly: GCA_036555085.1. Taxonomy (GTDB): domain Bacteria; phylum Actinomycetota; class Thermoleophilia; order Gaiellales; family Gaiellaceae; genus Gaiella. The sequence continues at coordinate 22,858 of DATBMD010000272.1, read as the reverse complement.
ACGCCCGGGGCGTTTCCCGTCGCCGTTCGGATCGCCGCCGGCCGGCCCGCCGACCGGATGCTTCGACCCGGCGAGGCGATGGGAATCGCGACGGGGGGCGCGCTCCCCGACGGAGCCGACGCCGTCGTCCCGATCGAGCGCGCCGTCGACCGCGACGACGAGGTCGAGATCGAGGAGGCCGCGTCGGCCGGCGACAACGTCCGGCCGCGTGGCGGGGACGTCAGGGCGGGCGACGAGGTGCTGCCGGCCGGGACCCGCGTCAGCGCGTCCCAGATCGGCGCGATCGCCGCGGCCGGGCTCGCGCAGGTCTCGTGCGCGATCCGCCCCCGGGCGGTCGTCCTGACGACGGGAACGGAGCTCCGGCCGGCCGGCTCGACGCTCGGCCCGGGCGAGATCTACGAGTCGAACGGGGCGATGCTCGCGGCGGTGCTCCGGTCCGCAGGCGCGCTCGTCGAGCGCCTCGACCCGGTGGCCGACGACGAGACCTCCCACCGCGCGGCGCTCGAGCGCGGGCTCCGCGCCGACGTGCTCGTCACGACGGGTGGCGTCTCCGTGGGCCCGCACGACCTCGTGCGCGCGATCGAGGCCGAGCTTGGGGTCGAGGAGGTGTTCTGGGGCGTCGCGGTCCGGCCCGGCAAGCCGCTCGCCTTCGGGGTGCGCGACCGGACGCTCGTCTTCGGGCTCCCCGGGAACCCGGTCTCCTCGCTCGTCGGCGCGGAGCTGTTCGTCCGGCCCGCCGTGCTGGCGCTGCAGGGCGCGACGCTGGTGCATTCGCGCTGGGATCGCGGCACGCTGGTCGCACCGCTCAGGCGGAACGCCGCCCGCGACGAGCTGGCACGCGCGCGCTCTCGCGACGGCGAGGCCGGCGTGGAGCTGGTCCCTGTGAGCGGGCAGGAGTCGCACATGATCGTCCGCGCGGCAGGCGCGGACGCGCTCGTGCTCGTGCCCCGCGGCGACGGCGAGGTCGGCGCCGGGACGAGCGTCCGCTACTTGCGCCTCGCCTGACCCGCCAGGCGGCCGGCGGCGCGCTGGAGCAGGCTCGCCGACGAGCGAGTCTTGCCGGTTCGCGGTACGTACCACCCCGCGGCGACGGCTCCCGTCTGCACGGCCACCGCGCCCCAGGCGAGCACGAGCAGGGCCGCGAGCCACGGGACGTAACCCGACGTGACGAGCGCGCCGGCGTAGAGGAGGACGTCGATTCCGAGCCCGAAGCGCGCGGCGAGCGAGACGAGCGCCAGCACCGGGCCTGCCAGCCCCAGCCCGAACAGCGCATCCCGCAGCCACGACGTGCCTGCCTGAGGAAGCCAGAGCCACGCGTAGAGGGACGGGAGGACGAAGACGAGGGCGTAGGGGTTCACCAGAGCCGTGCCGGCGGCGATCGGGATGAGGACGACGAGCGAGGCGGCATAGCCCGCGAGCTCCTCCTCGGGGCTCGCGGCGGCGCCGGGCCTGCGGGGCCGGCGGGTGAGCAGCCACGGGAGCACGACCAGCAGGGCGAGAGCGCCGAGCGCTAACGGCGCCCATTCGCGGATGGCGTCGGACGTGGGCGGAAACGGCCGCGGGGGCCCGTTCGGCAGCACGCCGGTCTGGCCGGCGAGCCACAGCACGACCCCCGCCCAGAGCCAGAGCGCGAGCCGTCCGCCGAGGCTCCGGAACGCCGGCGCGAGCGGGATCCCCCGGCGCCGGCAGCGGGCCGCGAGGTCGATCACGCCCGCCGCGAACGGGACCAGGCTGGCCACCAGCACGAGCGCGATCGCCCAGCCGCGAACCACGCGCTCGCCGAGGTAGAGGTACGGATCCGTCCCCTGCGCCTGCGCGACGCCCACGTCGAGGGAGCCGAGCAGCGCCTGGCTGCTCCGGCCGAGACGCCCGAGGGTCGCCTCGTCGAGCGAGGCGCCCGTGTCGCTCGCCGCGGTCTCGCTGCTGTCGTCGGCGGTGGTGATCCGGACGGCGGCGACGCCGGCGCCGAGCGCGGGCGCCTGCTCGCCGAAGGCGAACGGGATGCCCAGGTCGACGAGCTGCCGGAGGATGCCGGGACGGTCCGGTGCCCGGCCGACCTGCTCGGCAACGCGCGCGGACGCCGTCCGCACGAGCGCGGCGGCGGGCGAGCTCGGCCCGTCCCCCGCCAGCTCGAGCCGTGGCTCGCCCGGTCCGCCCAGGGCGTCCAGCACCACAATCGCTCCGATCGCGCCCTGAAACCGCGACGCGCGGACGAAGCGCTGGACGCCCAGGCCGCCGAAGGCGCCCGCGTCGGACGAGAGGAACACGAGCGTGTGCCTCGGCCTCGCCCTCTCTGACGACGTGCTGCTGACCGCGTACGAGCGGATCAGCTCGACGAGCGCCGCGACTCCCGAGGCGTCGTCGCTCGCCCCCGGGCCCTGCCCCGAGTTGTCGTGGTGCGCGACGACCACGATCGCCTCCCGGGTCTCGCCGTCGACCACCGCGGCGACGTTTCGCAGCGTCCGCGTGCCGAGCCCCGGCACCTCCGCGCGCCAGACGTCGGTCTCGACCGGGATCCCGTACAGGGCGACCTTGTCGGCGAACCAGCGCCCGGCAGCATCGTTCCCGGCGCTCCCCGGGACACGGCTCGGATGCAGCCCGGCCAGCTCGCGCGCCAGGGTCGCGGCCGCAGGGCCGTCGAACGAGGGGGGCAGCGCCGGTGCGCCGAGCGCGCCGGGCCGGCCGACGGTGAACGCGGCGAGCAGGAGGGGCAGCGCCACGACGAGCGCCGCGTTGCGGACCAGCCGCCCGTTGACGGGTCGTTCCAGCGAGCCGCGGCGCGGCCGCCGACCGGAGCTCGAGAGCCGGGCCGCCTCCATGCTGCGGGCTATAGTAGGCCGCGGCAGGCGAGCCCGCGGTCAGCGCGAAGGACGCATCGGTGCCGGAATCCTCGACCATTCTCCTCGTCGACGACGAGGACTCCATCCAGACGTTGCTCACGTACCCGCTCGAGCGCGACGGCTACCGCGTGGTCCAGGCGCGCGACGGCGAGGAGGCGCTCCAGCGCTTCGGCGAGGAGAACGTCGACCTCGTCGTGCTCGACATCATGCTGCCGCGCGTCGACGGCCTCGAGGTGTGCCGCCGGCTGCGGGCCGAGAGCACCGTCCCGATCATCATGCTGACCGCCCGCGACGACGAGCTCGACAAGGTGCTCGGCCTCGAGCTCGGAGCGGACGACTACATCACCAAGCCGTTCTCGATCCGCGAGTTCCGCAGCCGCGTCAAGGCGCTCCTGCGCCGCGCCTCGACGCCCCATCTGGCCGGCCGGCGCGAGGAGATGATCGAGCGGTCGGAGGTGCGCATCGACATCCCCCGCCGGACGGTCGACGTCCGGGGCCAATCCGTGCAGCTGACCTTCGTCGAGTTCGAGCTGCTCGCGCTGCTCGCGGCGAACCCCGGGGTCGTCTTCTCCCGGCGGCAGCTGCTGGAGAAGCTGCGCGGCGGCGCCGACTACCGCGAGCCGCGGACGATCGACGTGCACGTGCGGCACCTGCGGGAGAAGATCGAGCGCGAGCCGCGCGAGCCCGAGCTGATCCTGACGGTACGGGGCGCCGGCTACCGTTTTCGGAACGAATGAGCCTGCCCGGCGGCATCCGCGTCAAGCTCGCGCTGGCACTGCTCCTGATCGTCGGCGGGGCGCTCGCGGCGGCGTATGCCGTCGTGGTCCCGCAGCTGGAGAGGCGGCTCGTGGACGCGAAGCTCGACCAGCTCCAGCGCGACGCCACGAACTACGCGGTCGCCTTCTCCCGGCAGACGTTCCTGGAGCCGCTGAGCCTCGACGCCTGGGTCGACGGGGCCGCCCAGCTCACGAACTCCCGCGTCGTCGTCTTCGACGTGTTCGAGTCGCCTGTCGTCCTCCTGACACAAACGGATTCGGCCAACGTCAACTCCGAGGTGATCCGCCGCGACGCGGTCGCGCTCGAGGCGGCGAGCTCGGGGCGCATCACGCGCGGGACCGTCACCCGCGGCGGCCGCAAGTTCGCGGAGGTCGCGGTGCCGCTGCTGCCGCCGCGCGGGGTGATGCTGCTCAGCGCCTCCCTCGACGACCAGCTGTCGACCGTCGAGCTGGTCGAGCGCCGCCTTGCCTACGCGATGCTCGCCGCGGTCGCGATTGCCCTGAGCCTCGGCAGTGTCGTCGCCGCGATGCACGCGCGCCGGATCCGGCGGCTCGAGCGGGCCGCGAACCGGATCGCGGCCGGCCATTTCGACGAGCCCGTCGTCGACACGGGAGACGACGAGCTCGGCCAGCTCGCGACGGCGTTCGACCGCATGCGCATCCAGCTCGCCCAGCTGGACACCGCCCGCAAGGAGTTCGTCGCCAACGCCTCGCACGAGCTGCGCACGCCGCTGTTCTCGCTCGGCGGCTTCCTGGAGCTGCTCGCCGACGAGGACCTCGACGAGGAGACGAGGCGCGGCTTCCTCGCGACCTCGCGGGAGCAGGTCGACCGCCTGACGAAGCTCGCGACCGACCTGCTCGACCTCTCGCGGCTGGATGCCGGCCGGATCCGCATCGAGCGCGAGGACGTCGAGCTCGCCGAGCTGGCGCGCACGCTCGCGGAGGAGCTGGTGCCGCTCGCCGAGGCCAGCGACCATCAGCTCGACGTGGACGCCGACGAGGCATGGGCCCTCGCCGACGAGGAGCGCGTGCTCCAGATCGGGCGCGCGCTCGCGGGCAACGCGCTCGTGCACACGCCGGCCGGGACGCCGGTGACGCTGCGCGTGCGGCGGCGGGTCGACCGGGCCGTGCTCGAGGTGGAGGACGCGGGCCCGGGGATTCCGCCGGAGCACCTGAGCCGGATCTTCGACCGCTTCTACCGCGTCGACGGCGGGCAGGCGTCGGGCAGCGGGCTCGGCCTGGCGATCGCCCGTGAGCTCGCCGAGCACATGGGCGGCGAGGTACGGGTCGAGTCCGAGCCGGGCCGGACGGTGTTCACGCTCGTGCTGCGCGCGGCACCGGCCGAGCGGCCGGCCGAGCTGCTGCAAGTGTGATCCGATCTCCGTAACGCCGTTTTCACGTGAAAACGGTCGGGGCCGCCGTTGCCCCTGGCTACAGTGAGGTAGATGCGCCCGGGCATCGTCGCCGCGGTCTCCGTCGTCGCCGCCGTGCTCGGTGGCGCGGTTGCGCTCCTGCTCGGCGATGTCACCGGCGTCACGGACGGCGAGTCGAGCACGGTCTACGTCTCTGTCCCCGCCTCGGGGGCGGCGAGCACGGTGCCCGGCGGAACGGGCACCGCGCCGCGTCTCGGCAACGGGTTCGACCCGGCCGCGATCTACGCGGCCCGCGCGGACGGTGTCGTCACCATCTACGCGTCGTTCGAAGCCGCCGGCGGCACGTCTCAGGGATCCGGTTTCGCCGTCGACGAAGAGGGAACGATCCTCACCAACGCGCACGTCGTCACGAACGTCGGCGAGGCGACCGACGTGCGCGGCGCCGACAGCCTCTACGTCGAGTTCACCGACGGCGAGCGCGTCCCGGCGACGATCGTCGGCTGGGATCTCTTCGCGGACGTCGGGGTCATCTCCGTCGACCCGAAGCTGCACGGTCTCGCCCCGTTGCCGCTCGGGGACTCGGCGACCGCCGTTCCCGGCGCTCCGGTGGCCGCGATCGGCAGCCCGTTCGGCAACCAGACCTCGCTCGCGGTCGGCGTGGTCTCCGCGACCGGCCGGTCGATCCCGTCGCTCACCTCGGAGTACGCCGTGGCCGATGCCATCCAGGTCGACGCGCCGATCAACCGGGGCAACTCGGGCGGGCCGCTGCTGGACGCCCAGGGCCGGGTGATCGGGATCAATGCTCAGATCCGCTCCTCGTCGGGGACCGCCGAGGGAGTGGGCTTCGCGATCCCGATCAACGTCGCGCGGCGATCGCTCGAGCAGCTCCGGGCCACCGGTCGGGTCGCGTACGCCTACATCGGGATCAAGACGCAGGACGTGACGCCGGGGCTCGCCAAGCGGTTCGGCCTCGGCGCCGAGCGGGGCGCGCTGGTCGACGAGGTGGAGGCGGGCACGCCGGCGGCGCGCGCGGGCCTGCAGGGCGGGACGCGCGAGGAGGCCTACAACGGGCTGCCTGTCACCCTGGGCGGCGACCTGATCGTGAGGATCGGCGACCGGGAGGTTCGCAGCTCGGACGACGTGTCCCGGATCGTCACGGAGGAGCTGCTGCCGGGACAGCGGGCCCCGTTCGTCGTGCTACGTGGAGACGATCGCAGGACGGTGCAGGTGACGCTCGGCGAGCGACCGCAGGACCCGGACGCGGGGTAGATGGCCGATCGGCGGCGCCTGATCGTGGTCTCGAACCGCGGCCCGGTGACCTACGGCACAGACGAGCACGGCGAGCTGGTCGCCCGGCGCGGAGCCGGCGGGCTGGTGACGGCCCTCGCGCCGCTCGTGACGCGGCACGACGTCACGTGGATCGCCAGCGCGATGTCGCAGGAGGAGCGAGAGCTCGCGGCGTCCGGTCCCGTCGAGGAGCAGGCCGGCGACGGCTCGCGATATCGCCTGCGCCTGGTCGCGCATGCTCCCGAGGCGTACCGGCTCTACTACGACACGATCGCGAACCCCGTCCTCTGGTTCGTCCAGCACGGCCTGTGGGACTGGATGGTCGATCCGCGCGCGGACCTGACCGTGGCCTGGCGGGACGGATACGTCGCCGTCAACCGGGCGTTCGCAGACGCGGTCGTCCAGGAGCTCGACCGCGATCCCGGTGCGGCGGTGCTGTTCCAGGACTACCACCTCTACATTGCGCCGAGGCTCGTGCGCGACCGCCGACCGGAGGCCGTCCTGTCCCATTTCGTCCACATCCCCTGGGTCGGGCCGGCGGCGTGGGACGTCCTGCCGTCCGAGATCGTCCGGACGATCCACGACGGGCTCTTCGCGAACGACGCCGTCGCGTTCCACACGGAGCGCTGGCGGTCGGCGTTCGTGGAGTCGTGCGGGGCCTTCCTCGGCACTGCGGCGGCCGAGGGGCCGCTCGTGACAGCCTGCCCCATCTCCGTCGATCCGGAGGAGTTCGAGCAGCTCGCTCGCCGCGACGACGTGCGCCGACGGACGGACGACCTGTTTCCTGCTCGGCCGGAGCGCGTGATCCTGCGCGTCGACCGGACCGACCCGGCCAAGAACGCGATCCGGGGATTCCGCGCCTTCGGCAGGCTGCTCGAGCGTCGAGCGGATCTGCGCGGCAAGGTCGGCATGTTCGCGCTCCTGCACCCGTCGCGGCTCTCGATCCCGGAGTACGAGGCGTACGCCGCCGAGGTCGAGCGCACGGCCGCCGAGATCAACGAGCGGTACGGGACGCTCGAATGGACGCCTGTCACGCTCGACCTGCGCGACGACTTCCTGCTCTCGGTCGCTGCGTATCGCGACTACGACGTCCTGCTCGTCAACTCGATCAAGGACGGCCTCAACCTCGTCGCCAAGGAGGCGCCGCTCGTGAACGCCCGCGACGGCGTGCTCGTGCTCTCGCGCGAGGCCGGGGCGTTCGACGAGCTCGAGGCCTGGGTCGTCCCCGTCGACCCGTTCGACGTCGAGAACCAGGCGGACGCGCTCGAGCACGCGCTCGAGCTTCCGCTCGAGCTCCGTCGCAGCTGGCTCGCCTCGATCCGCGCGCAGGTACACGCCCACGACCTCGACGCATGGGTTGCGGCACAGCTCGCCGTGCTCGACCGCGCCAGTACGATGCGGGCGTGACCGCGCCGCCGCAGCCTGCGAGCGAAGCGCTGCGCCCGGTTCAGCTGACGCTCGAGCGCGTGCGCCGCGTTCCCACGGCTTCCTGGTTCGATTCGGGGTCGGGGTCGCCCGGGGCGGTGCCCGCGCCGACTTCGTCGTCCGGGGGCGGCCCGTCGAGGCGACCGTGGCCGGCGCTCCCCTGCCCGGCTCGCGGGTCGTTCGTGGGCAGACGCTCGCAGCGCTCGTCATCGTTAGCAGTATGGACAACGAATCGGACGGCATGCGGCGAGCGCCCCGGGCGCGGACGACGACGATGAGCGACCGGCAGCCGGAGCTCTCCCACGTCGACCCCGTCGGCGGCGTGCGGATGGTGAACGTCGGTGCGAAGCCGCTGTCACGGCGTCGCGCGGTCGCCCGCGCAACCGTCCGCATGGCGCCCGAGACCGCGGCGCGGCTGCGCGCGCTCCCGAAGGGCGACGCGCTGGCCACTGCGCAGCTCGCCGGCATCATGGCCGCGAAGCGGACGAGCGACCTGATCCCGCTCTGCCACCCGCTCCCTCTCTCGGCGGTGGACGTGCGCCTCGAGGTCGGCGAGCGCGCGGTCGAGATCGAAGGGATCGCGGAGACGACCGCGCACACGGGCGTGGAGATGGAGGCTCTCGTCGCCGTCTCGGTCGCCGCGCTGACGGTCTACGACATGGCCAAGGCGATCGACGGGCAGATGTCCGTCACCGACGTGGTGCTCGTCGAGAAGACGAAGGACGTCGTGTGAAGGCCGCGGTGCTGACCGTCTCGGACGGGGTGCACGAGGGCACGCGCGAGGATCTCAGCGGGCAGGCCCTCGAGGAGCTGCTGCGCGGCGACGGCTACGACGTCGTGCGCCGGGTCGTCCCCGACGAGAGGTCGGAGATCGCCGCCGCCATCGTCGAGCTTGCGGAAGCTGCGGCGGTCGTGCTGACGACCGGGGGGACGGGGGTGGCGCCTCGCGACGTGACTCCGGAGGCCACGCGCGGCGTCATCGACCGGGATGCGCCCGGGATCGCCGAGGCGATTCGCGCGGACGCCCTCCGTCGCACCCCGCACGCGCTGCTCTCGCGCGGGGTGGCAGGGCTGTCCGGCTCGACGCTCGTCGTGAACCTGCCCGGCTCGCCGGGGGGCTGTCGGGACGGTTTCGCGGTCCTGCAGCCGGCGCTGCGACACGCGGTCGAGCTCGCGGCCGGCGACCGGGCGACGTCGCACCGACAGACGTGAGCACGCTCCCCGTCTCACTGCCGCGGCGGTTCGCGTCGCTCGTCAAGCTCGAGCACACGGTCTTCGCGCTGCCGTTCGCCTACGTCGGTGCGTTGCTCGCCGTCGACGCCTGGCCCGGCTGGTCGGAGCTCGGGTGGATCACCGTCGCGATGGTGGGCGCGAGAACGCTCGCGATGGGGCTCAACCGCCTGATCGACGCCGAGATCGACGCACGCAACCCGCGGACGGCGGCGCGCGAGCTGCCGGCGGGGGCGCTCAGCGCCGCGCAGGTGCTCGGCTTGTGCGCCGTCGCGCTGCTGGTGTTCCTCGTCGCCGTCTTCCAGCTCGACCCGATCGTGCGCTGGCTATGGCCGATCCCCGTGGCGATGTTCGTGGTCTACCCATACCTGAAGCGGGTCACGTGGCTCTGCCATCTCTGGCTCGGCGCGTGCCTGGCGCTGGCGCCGATCGGTGCCTGGATCGCGGTGACGGGCGAGCTATCGTGGCCCGCGTGCGTGCTCGGCGCCGCGGTCGGGCTGTGGGTGGCCGGGTTCGATCTCTTCTACTCGCTGTTCGACCTCGAGCACGACCGGCTCGCCGGGCTGCATTCCTGGGCGACGCGCTTCGGCGAGCGGGGTGTGTTCGCCGGGGCGCGGCTGCTCCATCTGGGCACCGTGGCGCTGCTCGCCGCTGCCGGCGCAGGCCTCGACGTCGGCGTCTGGTACTGGCTCGGCGTCGCGTCCGTCGCGGCGTTGCTCCTTTACGAGCATCTCCTCGTCCGTCCCGGCGACCTGCGGCGCCTCGACGCGGCGTTCTTCACCGTGAACGGCGTCGTCAGCATCGTCTTCCTGGGGTTCGTCGCCCTCGACGTGCTGCTCTGACGTCTCCCGGTACGCGTCCGTCTCGCCTCACGCGACGCTCCTGCGATCGGCACACTCCCGGCACGATGCCGGCACACATCCGCGCACGAAACGTCGATAGCGTGTCATCAGGGATCTCGGGGATCCCCTGGGGGACGTTGGGGCGCCGGCGCGGGCGGGCGGTGGCCCGGTGATCAGGGCGCGCGGCCTCGAGAAGCGGTTCGGCGCCAAACGGGCGCTGCAGGGGGTCACGTTCGAGCTGGATCCGGCGGCGACGCTTCTCGTCACCGGGCCGAACGGGTCGGGGAAGACGACCCTCCTGCGGCTGCTGGCCGGTCTCGCGGCGCCGACGCGCGGACAGCTCGAGGTGGACGTCGAGCGTGCCGAGCTGGGCTACCTCGGCCACGAGCCGCTCGTCTACGCCGATCTCACCGCGCTCGAGAACCTCGACCTCTACGGGCGTCTCTACCGCGTTCCCGAGCGGCGGGAGCGGACCGGCATGCTGTTGGAGCGCTTCGGGCTCTGGGAGGCGCGCAATGACCGCGTCGCGTCGTACTCGCGCGGGATGACCCAGCGGCTCGCGCTCTGCCGCGTGCTCCTGCACGAGCCGCGGCTGCTGATCCTGGACGAGCCGTTCACGGCGCTCGACGAGGCGGGCTCGGAGTTGCTCGACCGTGAGCTCGCAGCGCTCGTCGGCGAGCGGACGATCGTGCTGTCGACGCACGAGCCGGCGCGCGTGGAGAAGCTCGCGACCACCGTCCTCGCCCTGTCGTGAGCGGGTACGTCGCAGACGTCGTGGCCCTGGCGCGGAAAGACCTGCGGCTGGAGCTGCGCGCCCGCGACACGCTGCCGGCGATGCTGCTCTTCGTGCTCTCCGCGCTGGCGGTCTTCCACTTCGCGCTGCCCGTCGGCGCCGGCGACGATGCGGCCTACGGCCTGCTCTGGGTCGCGCTGGTCTTCACGGCGCTGCTCGGGCTCGCCCGTGCCTGGGCCCCCGAGCGGGCGGGCGGCGTCCTCGACGGGCTCGTCCTGGCGCCCTGCGACCGGAGCGCGATCTGGCTCGGCAAGACGATCGCCACGCTGGGGTTCCTCGTCGCCGCCGAGATCGTCGCGCTGCCCGCGTTCGCGCTCCTCTTCGCCCCGCTCGACGCAACCGCCGTCGCCGGCGTCGTGCTGGCGAACGTGGGGATCTGCGCGGTTGGCTCGCTCCTCGCCGCGATGGCCGCGTCCAGCCGGGCCCGCGAGCTGATCCTGCCGCTGCTCTTCCTCCCGCTCTCGATCCCGCTCGTCGTCGGCGGCGTCGGCTCGAGCATCTCCCCGGAAGGCGGCAAGTACCTCGCGTTCCTCGGTCTCTACGACGCGGTCTTCGCGATACTGTCCTGGGCGTCGTTTGAGTACGTGGTCACCGAATAGCGTCCGGACGATCGGGGTCGGCACGGTCGCCCTGATGGCGGCGGCGATCGCGATGATCTTCCTCGTGGCGCCCGAGGACGCCGATCAGGGTATCTCGCAGAAGATCTTCTACTTCCACGTGCCGATCGCGCTCACCGCCTACGCGGGCTTCGGCCTCGGCGCGCTGAAGGCGTTGCTGCTGCTCTGGAAGGGGGGCGAGCGCTACGACCTCGAGAGCTATACCGCGATTCACCAAGGCACCATCTTCGGCGCGCTCACGCTGCTCACCGGTGCGATCTGGGCGAAGGCGTCGTGGGGCGTCTGGTGGACGTGGAGCTCGAACCAGCTGGTGCTCTTCCTCGTGCTCTTCCTCTTCTACTGCGCGTACTTCATGCTCCGCTTCTCGATCGAGCCGGGTGCACGCCGGGAGCGGATCTCCGCCGTCTACGCGCTGTTCGGCGTCGCGCTGATCCCGGTCAGCTTCTTCGCGATCAGGCTGGCGAACGACTTCATCCATCCGACCGTCTTCACCCGCGAGGGCCCGCAGATGACGGACACGATGTTCGCCGCGTTCTGCGTCGCCTGGGCGGCGATCCTGGCGCTGGCGTACCTGATGTACCGCGTCGAGCTCGCCGGCAAGCGCGTCGACGCGAACCTCCGGGAGCTGCGGGAGGTGCTGTCGCAGTGAGCGCCGGCGAGAAGTACGTCGCGGCCGCGTACGGCGTCGTCTTCGTCTTCGTCCTGGTGTGGGTCGCGATCGTCGCGGCCAAGCTCGCGCGGCTGGAACGGGAGACCGCCGAGCTCGCGAAGCTCGCCCGCGAGCAGCACACAGATGGCTGAGCTGCTCGTCTGGCCCGTGCTGATCGCCTACGGCGAGGCGGCCGTCGCCTACGCGGGCGAGCTGCGCGGCCCCGGGCTGGGTGGGCGGCTCGCGACGTGGGGGGTGCGGATCGGCTGGCTCGCGCAAACGGCGTTGCTCATCGCCCAGGCTGCCGCCGGCGGAGGCTTCCCGTGGGGGACGTGGGCGGGGGCGCTGAACCTCTTCGTGTGGCTCGTCGTCGGGGCGTACCTGATCTGGGGTTGCCGGCCGCGCTTCCGGCTGCTCGGGCTGGCGGTGATGCCGCTGGCCGCGGCGCTGCTCGTCCTGGCGTGGGCCGGCGGCGGCACCGGCGTCGACAGCGTCGACGACGCAGGCTGGACGCTGGCGCTCCACGCCGGGCTGATGCTGGCCGGCTTCGCGTGCTTCACCATCGCGGCCGGCATGGCGGCGCTCTACCTGTGGGAGGAACGACGCCTGAAGCGCCGCGACGCCCGCGTCCTCCGGCTGCGTATCCCACCGCTGGAAGCGCTCGACCGCCTCGCGGCCCGCACCGCAGGGGCCGGGCTGGGCTTGCTGACGGCCGGCATCGTGGTCGGGGTGATCAGCCTCGATCGAGCGGACGTCGACGCTGCGATGGTCGTGACGCTCGTGATCTGGGCTCTCTACGGAACGGTTCTCACGCTCCGCCACGAGGCGCGCCTGCACGGGCGCCGTTCCGCGTGGCTCCTGCTGCTCGGCTTCGCTCTCGTCGCCGTCGTGCTCCCGATCACCCACTTCGCGGCATGAGGCTGTCACTCGTCGGCGTGTCGCACCATCGCGCGCCCGTCGCGCTGCGGGAGCGTGTCGCGGTCGATCTCGACGGCGCTGCAGCGCTCGCCCGGACGCTCGCCGACGGCTGCGAGGCGGTGGTGCTCTCGACCTGCAATCGCACCGAGCTCTATCTCGCGGCCGACGCGCGCGACCGGCTCGACGACCTCGGTCTCACCGCGCTGCTCGAGCTGGCCGGCGACGCGGGTGGAGAGCTCGCCTCGGTCCTCTACCGGCTGGCCGACGACTCGGCCGCCCTCCATCTCTTCCGCGTCGCGGCGGGCCTGGACTCGCTCGTGCCGGGCGAGGGCGAGATCCTGAGACAGGTGCGCCAGGCCTACGAGGCGGGCTCGACCGGGCCCTTCCTCGACCGGCTCTTCCGGCAGGCGCTCCACGCCGGGCGGCGCGCGCGCCTCGAGACGGCGATCGGCGAGTCCCCCGCGTCGGTGCCCGCAGCGGCTGCCGCGCTCGCACAGCAGGTGTTCGGCGACCTGGTGGGACGGCGCGTGCTCCTGCTCGGAGCCGGCCGGATGAGCGAGCTCGCCGCCCGGAACCTCTCGTCGCGCGGCGCCGTCGTGGAGGCGATCGCCAACCGGACTCCCGAGCACGGAGAAGCCCTCGCGCGGCGGCTGGGCGCGCGAGCGATCGGGCTGGAGCGGATCGGCGCCGAGCTCGGCGCCGCCGATGTGGTCGTCGCGTCGACGAGCGCCCCCGGGTACGTCGTCGGCCCGCAGGCGGCGTCCGCCGAGCTTCGCGGCCGCCGCGGCCGGCCGCTCCTGTTCGTCGACCTGGCGGTGCCGCGGGACGTCGACCCTGCGCTCGCCGAGCTCGATGGTTGCTTCGTCTACGACATCGACGACCTGGAGGCGGTCGTGACCGAGTCGCTCGACGGGCGCCGCGCGGAGGCCGCTCGTGCCGAGCGCGTCGTGGCGGCCGAGGCGGAGAGCTTCCGCCAGTGGCAGGCCTCGCTCAGCGTCGTGCCGGCGATCGCCTCTTTGCGCGCGCGGGCGGAGGAGATCCGGGCGGGTGAGCTGGCGAAGGCGGAGGGGCGTCTCGACCGGCTCTCCGAGAGCGAGCGCAAGGCCGTCGAGTCCGTGACGGCGCAGATCGTCAACAAGCTGCTCCATCTGCCGACCGTCCGGATGAAAGAGGCGGCCGTGGCGGCCGACGGGGTCGTCTATGCTGACGTCGTGCGGCACCTGTTCGGGCTGGACGAAGAGGAGGGCAGGCCGTGACGACGCCGATCGTCGCTCGGCCGCTGCCGCTCCAGGCGCCGACCGCCTTCCTCAGGATCCGGGCCCGCGGCGGGCGCACCTGCGGCGAGTCGAGAACGACGACCGGCCGCCGCTGCGGTGCTGCTTCGCGTCGGGTCTCGCGGAAGTAGGCTCGCGCTCACCCAGGCCGAGCGCGCCGTGGCGGCGCTCCGCAGGCCTGGGGTGGAGATCGCGCTCGTCCCGATCACCACCGCCGGCGATCGTGACCGCACGCGCCCTTTCGGCGAGATTGGCGCGCGCGGAGTCTTCGTGAAGGAGCTGGAAGAGGCGCTGCTGGCAGGCCGCATCGACGTCGCCGTCCACTCCGCGAAGGACATGACGTCGTCCGACACGGACGGCCTGGCCGTCGGCGCCTACCCGCCGCGCGACGATCCACGCGATGCCCTCTGCGGCGCAAGCGCGCTGCGACCGGGGCTCCGGATCGGGACGGCGTCCGTACGCCGCCGGGCGCAGCTGCTCGCGCTCGAGCCGGCGCTCGAGATCGCGCCGCTGCGGGGCAACATCGACACGAGGCTCCGGAAGCGGCGCGAGCGGGGGCTGGACGCGGTCGTTCTCGCCGCCTGCGGGCTCGACCGGCTCGGCCTCGACGCCGAGATCGGCTGTCGCTTCGACCCCGAGCAGCTGCTGCCCGAGGCGGGTCAGGGTGCGCTGGCGCTCCAGGTCCGCGACGGCGAGGAGCGCCTCGTGGAGCCCGCAGACGACGGCGAGACCCGGCAGCGGGTCGAGGCGGAGCGGCGCTGCGTCGCGGTCGTCGGCGCCGGCTGCCTCGCGCCGGTCGCCGCGTACCACGACGGCACCCGGCTGACCGCGCTCGTGGCGGACGACGACGGCCGCTGGATCGAGCGCCTGAGCGGGCACGAGCCCGTGGAGCTCGGCCGTGCGCTCGCGGCACGCGCGGCCGAGCGGGCGGCGCCGCCGTGACACTCTCGGCACGCTTTTGGCACAGAGACGGGCGGCCTCACCCGGTACCGTCTCTCACCCCGCGGGAGGGTGGGGGGTGGCGGGTGGGCCGCGGTGGCCGATGGCGCGCGTGATCGTCACCCGCCCCGCCGGGCAGGACGCGGAGCTGGCGGCGCTTCTCACGGCGAGCGGCCACGAGGCGGTCCGCTGCCCGCTGATCGCGATCGAGCCGCTGGGGGACGACCCGGTCGAGGTGGAGGGGTACGACTGGGTAGTGCTGACCAGCGCGAACGGGGCGCGCGAGCTCCTGCGGCGGATGCGCGGAACGCCGCGGCGCGTGGCTGCGATCGGGCGCGCGACGGCCGCCGCGTTCGGGCGGGTCGACCTCGTTCCGCGCACCGCGACCCAGGAGGGCCTGCTCGCGGAGCTGCCGCGTCCGGCGGGGCGCGTGCTCGTCGCGGCCGCGGAGGGCGCACGGAGGCTGCTCGTGGACGAGCTCGACGCAGACTTCGTGCCGCTCTACCGGACCGTCGAGCTGCGGGCCGAGCCGTCGCCGAGGGGCGACCTCGCCGTGCTCGCGTCACCGTCTGCGGCCCGCGCGCTCGCGTCGCTCGGCGCCGCCGTTCCCGTGGTCACGATCGGGCCGGAGACGACCAGAGAGGCGCGTGCGCGCGGGCTCGACGTCCGTGGCGAGGCGTCGACGCAGGACGCCGAAGGGCTGGTCGCTGCGGTGGAGCGGGCGCTCGAGGGACGGTAGCCTCGGGCCGTGTTCATCACGTTCCTGACCGACTTCGGCCTGCAGGACGACTTCGTCGGGACCTGCCACGGCGTCATGAAGCGGATCGCCCCCGCGGCGGAGATCATCGACATCACGCACGGGATCCCGCCGCAGGCGGTGCTCCAGGGCGCGCTGGTGCTCGCGAACACCGTCCCGTACATGCCGGTCGGCGTGCACCTCGCCGTCGTCGACCCCGGCGTCGGCGGCGTCAGGCGGCCGCTCGCGTTACGCGACGCCGGCGGGCGCCTCTACGTCGGGCCGGACAACGGCCTGCTCCTGCCGGCCGCCGAGCGGGCCGGCGTCGCGGAGGCGTGCGAGCTGACGAACGAGGCCTACTGGCTCGACTCGATCTCGCGCACCTTCCACGGGCGGGACCTGTTTTCTCCGGTCGCCGCCCATCTGGCAGGAGGGGTCGCGCTTGCCGAGCTCGGCCTGCCCATCGACCCCGACGCGCTCGTCCGGCTCGACCTGCCCGAGCCGCGCTTCGGCGAGAGCCTGATCGAGGCGACGATGCTGTACGTCGACAGCTTCGGGAACATCGCGCTGAACCTGACGCGCGACGACGTCGAGCGGATCGGGATCGTCCCCGGAACGAGGCTCGAGCTCGAGCTGTCGGGCGAGCGGTATTTCGCGGTGTCGGCGCGGACGTTCGCCGACGCGCGGCCCGGCGACGTCATCCTGTACGAGGACAGCTACCGGAACATGTCGGTCGCGATCTCGAGCGGCAGCGCGGCGTCCATGCTCCGCGCGGTTCAAGGCCGCTCTTTGCGGATTCGGCTGCTTGGCCCGGTGACCGCGATGCGATAGGGTCGCCTCAACGAGAGACGTTGGTGGCGCGGTCAGCCGGCCCCGACGTCTCTCTCTTCGTCACGTGACGGAGGGCCCGACGGGCCGTCGCCACGCGGCTACACTGCGTCACCGCGGCGAGGTAGCTCAGCTGGTAGAGCACACGGCTGAAAACCGTGGTGTCGCCGGTTCAAGTCCGGCCCTCGCCACTGCTCGGTAGGCTGCCGCCCCGTGGCCGCCCCGAACTCGCGCAAGGTGGCGATCATCGGCGCCGCCCTCGACCTCGGCCAGGGGCGCCGGGGCGTCGACATGGGCCCCTCCGCGATCCGCTACGCGGGACTCTCGGAGCGTCTCGCCGGCCTCGGCTGGGAGGTGCACGACTTCGGCAACGTCGCCACGCCGGAGCTGGAAGCGACCGACCTGCACGACGAGCGCGCGCGCTACCTGCCGGAGATCCTCGCCGCCTGCGAGCGCGTCGCCGCCCTCGTCGCGGCGGCCGTCGAAGCGGGCGACGTCCCGCTCGTGCTCGGCGGCGACCACTCGGTCGCCCTCGGCACGCTTGCCGGCCTCGGGGTGGCCGCCGGCCGGCCGGGCGGGGTGATCTGGATCGACGCGCACGGCGACCTCAACACGCCGTCCTCGAGCCCGACGGGGAATGTCCACGGGATGCCGCTCGCCGCCTCGCTCGGGCTCGCCGGCGACGCGTTCGCCCGCGACGGGCTGCCGCTGCCGTCCGTGGAGGCGGACCGGACCGTCCTCGTCGGCGTCCGGGAGCTCGACCCTGCCGAGCGCGAGCTGCTCCGCAGGTCCGACCTGAGGGTGTTCTCGATGAGCGAGATCGACCGGGTCGGGATCGAGCACGTGATGCGGGAGGCGCTCGACCGCGTCTCCGGGCCGGGCTTCGTCCACGTCTCGCTCGACCTCGACGTGCTCGACCCCGAGGTGGCGCCCGGCGTCGGGACGCCCGTGCGGGGCGGACTCACCTACCGCGAGGCGCACCTCGCGCTGGAGCTCGTCGCCGAGTCCGGCCTGGCCGGGTCGTTCGAGGTCGTCGAGGTGAATCCGATCCTCGACCGCGAGAACACGACGGCGCTGACGGCGGTCGAGCTCGTCGCGAGCGCGCTCGGGAAGACGATCATCTAGAGCCGGGCTCAGCGACGCGTCGCGAGCAGCGCCCGGGCGAGCCCGGGAATCGTCAGCGACCCGTCCGCCGCCGCGTATCGGGCGAGCAGGGCCTCGGCGCTCCGCCGCAGCGCCGTCACCTGCTCGGCCGAGATCTGCTCGAGCAGCCCGTTCAACATCGGCGACATGTCCCGCACCGCCGCCCACCAGTCGTCGCTCGACGATGCGTGCCAGCGCACCGGCACGTCCTCGACGGTGATGACGTCCAGGCCGGCCTGCTCGAGCAGCCCGCACAGCTCGCCAACGTCCGCGAACCGGAACGGGCCCGGAGCACGCGGGTCGGGTCGCTCCGCGAGCCCGAGCTCCGTCGCGGCCCTGCCGACCGCGGTCATCCAGTCGTTCTCGTCCGCGGCCGCCCAGACGGCGAGCGAGATGCGCCCGCCCGGCCGCAGCACGCGCGCGATCTCGGCGAGGGCGCGCGGCGGGTCCGCGACGAGCATGATCCCGAACCGGTAGAGGACGCCGTCGACGGCGGCGTCCGGGAGGTCGAGCGAGGTCGCGTCGAGCACGCGAAACTCGACGTTGTCGACGCCGAGCTCGGCGGCCCTGCGGCCGGCCACGGCGAGCATCTCGGGCGCGACGTCCGTCGAGAGCAGCTTGCCCTCCGCGCCGAGCCGCGCCGCGGCGGCGAAGCCCGTGTCGCCGACGCCCGCGGCGAGCTCGAGAATCGTCTCGCCCGGCCGCGGGTCGAGCAGCGCCACCAGCCTGTCGGTGAGTGCCGCCGTCGCGTCGCGAACGAGCGACGCCTGCCGTTCCCATCCCGGGGCGACCGCCCGCCACGAGCGGACGAGCTCCTCCGGGGACGCGGTTACGCCTTCACCCCGGCGAACTCGCGGATGATGTCGTCGCCGTAGGCGGCGAGGATCTCCTCCTGGCCCTCGGTCATCAGGTAGATGTTGAACTGGTCGACGCCGATCGATTCCAGCTCCCGCAGCTTCGCCGTCGCCTGCTCCGGCGTGCCGAGCACGCAGAAGCGGTCGCAGATCTCGTCGGTGACGAAGCCGCCGTGCTTGGCGCCGACGCGGGAGTGCTCGTCGTAGTCGTAGAACTTCCGCGCGGCGACGTAGTCGGTCAACGCCTCCGGGATCACGGAGCCGTCGGTGCCGTAGCGCTCGACGAGGTCCATGACGTGGTTCGAGACCATCGCCGGGAACCAGCGCACCTGCTCGCGGGCGTCGGCGATGTCGTCGGAGATGTGGCTCGGTGCGCTGACGATGCACTTCAGCTGCGCCGGGTCGCGACCCGCCTCCTCGGCCGCCGCGCGCGCGGTTCCCATGATCCACTGGATGATGGCCGGGTCGGCGAGCTGGATGATCACGCCGTCGCCGACGCGCCCCGCCACCGCCAGCGCCTTCGGGCCGTAGCCGGCGACCCACATCGGGATCTCCGGCAGCTCCGGGCGAACCCACTTCAGCTCGAGCTCCTTGTCGTTCCAGACGACCTCGCGGCCGTTCATGAAGTCCCTGATCATCGCGCAGCGCCGCTCGAACTCGGCCACCCGGACGGGCTGCTGGCCGATGTAGCGCCGGGCGGAGTCGCCGCGCCCGATCCCCATCACCATCCGGCCGTTCGAGATGTCGTGCAGCGTCGCGTAGCCGGAGGCGAGCACCGTCGGCTCGCGCGTGCCGGGATTGGTCACGCAATGCCCGAGCTTGAGCGTGGTCGTCGCCTGCGCGGCCAGCGTCAGCAGCGGGAACGACTCCTGCCAGAGCACGTGCGAGTCGTAGGTCCAGCCGTACTCGAAGCCGTGCGACTCGGCGAGCGTCATCAGCTCGACGAGGCGCTGGTAGGGCGGGTCGGGCAGGACGGTGACGCCGAAGCTCAATGCCATCTCTCACTCCTCCGGTGCGTGTGTGAGCCTCGATTATCGGCTCTGGCCGGCTTCGCTGCCACGCGCCAGCGGCGTTCGCCGCAACGGCAGCAGCGCGCAGGCCCAGAGCGCCCCGATCGCGACGAAGGCGGGGGCGCCGTCGCCGGGGAGCGCGAACGCCAGCCCGGCCAGGGGCGTGCCGACGAGGATCGTCAGCACGGCGCAGCTGTTGACGAAGCCGACCGCGGTCGCGGGCGCATCCGGCCGCAACCGCTGCGTCGCGGCGAACACCGCCGCGAAGGGAAAGCCCGCCGCGAGACCTGCGGCGAGGGACGCGACAGCCGCGAGCGGCAGCGGCGGGCCTGCGGCGAGCGCGAGCATCGCCGCCGACCCGACCGCGAGGCTGGCGGTCACGAGCGGCAGCACCCAGGCCGGGCGGTGCCGGAGCACCCAACCCCCCGCCGGCCTGGTCACGATGCCGGCGAACAGGATCAGCCCGCCGATCGCGCCCGCCGCGCTCCGGCCGATCCCGTGGCGCTCGAGGAGCGCGACGACCCAGTTGCCCGCGACGACCGAGAGCCCGAACGTGGCGGCCTGGAGCAGCCCGAGGGGCAACAGCCGCCGGTCGCCCAGCACCCGCGCCCGCAGCCCGTCGTGCGGGTCGGAGCGGACAGCCCCTCCGGCGAGCACGACCGGCACGGAGGCGACGGCGAGCACGAGCGCGCTCCAGTACGGCGCCCGCCAGCCGAGCGTGCCCACGAGCAGCGGCACGACCATCACCGCCAGGCCGCCGCCCGCCATCGTCGCGCCGCCGTACGCGCCCTGCCAGACCGGGCCGCCGCGCCCCGCACGCACGAGATCCACGCCCGCGACGAACCCCGCGCCCGTGCCCAGGCCCGCGAGCGCGCGGCCGGTCAGGCCAACTCCGAGGTCGGCCGAGGTCAGGCAGATCGCGTTGCCGCCCGCGGTCACGGCGAGCGCGAGCAGGGCGATCCGCCTCGCGCCGACCCGGTCGATCAGGCGCCCGCCGGGGATCTGCACCGCCAGGTGCGTGACGAAGAGCGCGGTCGTCAGGAGGCCGATCGCGGCCAGCGAGACGCCGTACGCCTCCGCCAGCGGGTCCGCAACCGCGCCGACGTTCGAGACGTTCCAGGTCGTCGCGGCGCCGACGACGAGACCGCCCGCGATCGCCGCGCCGTGCCGCGCCCGCGGTGCCTCACCGAGCGCGAGCTCCGCTCCCATCGGCGCCTACTCTCGCCGCGCCGGCCCCCGTTCGCAAAGGCCGTCGGACGGCCGGGCAGGCCGCCGGTCCGCTAACGGCTTTCGCGTCTGCTCAGCTGCGCAGCGGCACGGCGTACGACGGCATCGGCGCGCCGGTCGCGCCGCGCAGCTTCAGCGGCATCCCCAGGAACGCGAACTCGTACTGCTGCTCCGCCGCGATCTCGTTCATGTCGACGACCTCGATGATCTGGGCGCCGGCGGTCGCGAACATGTAGCAGTGGACGGGCAGGAAGACGTCCTTCTCCTCCGAGGGGAGCACCTCGAGCCCGATCGTGTCGCCGCCGATGCACATCGCGCCCGCTTCCTCGCACAGCCACTTGGCCGAGGCGAGCGAGATGCCGGGCGAGTTGTTCAGGTAGCCGTCGAAGTCGGGCCAGGCGTTCATACGGCCGGTGCGGACGAGGACGACGTCGCCCCGCCGGAGCTCGACGCCCTGCTTGGCCGCCGCGTCCTGGAGGTCCTGCGGCGTCACCGCGTAGCTGTCCGGCATCGTGTCGACCCCGTGCAGCCCCGGGATGTCGAGCAGGACGCCGCGCGCGATCACCGGCGGATAGTGCTCGAGCCCGCCCTTGTTCCAGATCCGGCTGCCGAGATCCTTGTCGGCGGTCCAGCCGTTCCAGAACGTGCCGTGGAAGCCGAGATGGTTGAGCGTGTCGATGTGCGTGCCGCAGTGGGTGTACATGTGGATCGAGTCGCCGCAGTACGAGTACTGCTCGTGCACGTGCGCCGGCGCTCCCGAGAGGTCGTCGTTGACCGACCCCTGTGGCGTGTGGGTCATCCAGATCGCGTAGCTGGGGTCGCCGGCCGCGACCCAGGACGGCATCCCGATGAAGTACTCGACGTTGAGGTCGAAGACGTGGCGGCCGTCCAGGCGCTCGAGGATCGTGCGGTTCGTCTCCGGCGTGATCCAGTTGAGCCGCCCGATCTGGTCCTCCTCGCCCCACGGGCTCTTCGAGACCTTCAGCCCGTCCTTGTCGACGATCGCCTCGTACGTGAGGCTCTCCTCCGTCGTTGCCACCGCGAACCTCCTTCGGGAGTGGTCCAGCGAGCCTACTCCGTTCCCGGCCGCGCGGTCGGGCGATAATCGCGCCGTGACGTCGCTCGCGGCCGTGCTCGAGGACCTGCTCGCCTCCACCGGCGCCAGCCGCGTGACGCTGCGGCGGGACGTGCCCGGCGACTACGCGTTCCCGGTCGTGGCGGAGGCGCTCGCGCCGGGGGTCGGCTCGCTCCGCGAGGAGCGGTCGGTGCACCTGCCCGGCCAGCCGGTCGTCGCGGAGCTCGAGCGCGGCTACCAGGTCGTCCAGGACGACAGCCGGACGGCGTACGACGATCCCGCCTTCCAGCGGATGCTCGTCGCCTACGGGGGGCTCGCCGCGCAGATCGTCACGCCGGTCCACGAGGGCGGGACGCTGGCTGCGATCGTCTCGGTGCACCAGCTCGGCTCGCCCCGGGAGTGGACGGAGGCCGAGGTCGCGGCGGCCGCCGCGGCGGCGGAGCGGGTGCGGGGGCTCCTGTGAGGGTCGCCGCCGCCGACGGCTGGCACAACCGCTGGCATCCGGACGTGCCGCCCGTCGCCACGGTGGTGCCCGGCGACGTCGTCACGCTGGAGACGCGGGACGGCATCGACGGCCAGCTGACGCCGGAGAGCATGCATGCGGACGTCGGCGCGATCGACCTCGGCCTGGCGCATCCCCTCACCGGGCCGGTCCACGTCGAGGGCGCCGAGCCGGGCGACGTGCTCGAGGTCGAGCTGCTCGACTACGGGACGCCCCGCACCGGGATCACCTGCATCGTCCCGGGCTTCGGCTTCCTCGCCGACGTCTTCACCGAGCCGTTCATCGTCCACTGGCAACTCGACGGCGCGCTCGCGCGGTCGGACGAGCTGCCGGGGATCACGGTGCCGGCGGGCGCGCATGCGGGCGTCGTCGGCGTGGCGCCCTCGCACGAGCTGATGGAGCAAGTGCGTCAGCGGGAGGACGCGATCCGGGCCGCGGGCGGGCCGGTGGCGGACGAGGCGCCGGAGAGCGCCCACCCGCCGGTGGCGCGGGACGGGCTCCGGACGATCCCGCCGCGCGA
>DATBMD010000171.1:0-6176 GCA_036555085.1 Gaiellaceae bacterium | reverse complement strand
GGGCGCGCGCCGATCATCGTGCGCCGCGCCGTGCCGCAGGCCGGGAGCGTCTGGCTGCGGGGGACGATCGTCGACCTGGTCGAGGCGGTGCTGCTGATCCCGCTGCTGACGACGCTCGCCATCGCCGCGGCCGTCAGCGAGGCGGCGGTCGTGAGCACGGTGGCGTCCCTGCTCGTGGCGGTCGCCCTGGCGGAACGGCTCCGGGCGGGCTACGGGCAGAAGCTCGCGGTCGAGCAGCAGAACGCCCGCCGCGACCAGCTCACCGGCGCTCCCAACCGGCGCGCGTTCGAGGAGCTGCTGGCCGCCGAGCACGCACGGATCGTCCGGGGAGCACGGCCCGCGGCGCTGTTCGTGATCGATGTCGATCACTTCAAGTCGGTCAACGACCGGTTCGGGCATGCGGTCGGCGACGAGGTGCTCGTCGCCGTCCTTCGCCGGCTGGGCGACGGGCTCCGCGCGAACGACGTCGTCGCACGGTGGGGCGGCGAGGAGATCACGGTGCTGGCGCGCGGGCTCGACCGGGCAGTCGACGTGGAAGGGTTCGCTGACCGGCTCAGGTCGCTCGTCGCCGACGGCGCCCTGGCGCTGTCGTGCGGCCCGCTGCCGATCACCGTCTCGGTCGGCGCGACGATCCTCGACGGAGCGAGCGGCCCCGACCGGGCGCTCCGCCGCGCCGACGCCGCGCTCTACGACGCCAAGCGGGCGCGGAACACCGCCGTGCTCGAGCTGGCGGCGCCGGCCCACGACGCCGGCGTGGACGAGGCGCGCCCGGCGGCAGCGCACGCCTGACCTAGCCCAGAGCTCAGGCCGCGATCGGCCCGATCGGGGCGCCGAGCGGCTCGACCCGGAGCCCGAGCTCGTCGATCATCCGCATGTCCTCCTCGGCGGGCTGACCGGGCTCGGTCAGGTAGTCGGCGAGGAAGAGCGCGTTCGCCGGGTAGAGGCTGAGCGGCTGCAGCGGCCCGAGGTGCGCCTCGCGCCCGGCGGAGACGCGGATCTCGCGGTCGGGGCACACGAGCCGGAACAGGCAGAGCACCTTCAGGCAGAACGCGGGCGTCAGTCGCGCCGGCGCGCGCTCCAGGGGCGTGCCCCGGATCGGGAGCAGGAAGTTGACCGGGATCGACTCGGCGCCGAGGTCCCGCAGCGCGAACGCCGCGTCGACGAGCTGCTCGCGGGTCTCCCCCATGCCGACGATCACGCCGGAGCACGGCGAGATCCCGGCCCGCTTGACCGTCCGGACGGTGGTCTCGCGGTCGGCGTAGGTGTGCGTCGAGCAGATCGCGTCGTAGTGGTCGCGGGCCGTGTTCAGGTTGTGGTTGTAGCGATCCACGCCGGCGGCCCGGAGCTGCTCGGCCTGGTCGTCGCTCAACAGCCCGAGACAGGCGCAGATCTTGACGCCCGGGTGTTGCTCCTTCGCGAGGCGGACGCTCTCGCAGACGCCGCGCAGCTCACGGCCGGACGGCCCCCGCGCGCTGATGACGATGCAGCACGTGCTCGCCCCGAGCTCGACGCCGCGCCCGACCCGCGCGGCGACATCCTCGGACGGCAGGAGCTGGTAGCGGTCGATCGCCGCGGTCGAGATCCGCGACTGCGAGCAGTAGTGGCAGTCCTCCGGGCAGACGCCGCTCTTGGCGTTGACGAGGTAGTTGAGCTTGACGACGTCTCCGTAGTAGCGGCGCCGCACCAGCGTGGCGGCCTCGAGCAGGGAGTCCAGCTCGTCGTCGGGGCTCTCGAGGATCGCGAGCGCCTCGGCCGCGCCGGGGCGATGGCCCTCGAGCACGGCGTGCGCGAGCTCGGACCAGGCCTGGCCGGCCGTGAGCCCCGGCCTCACCGGCGGCTGCGCTCGGAGCGGCGCACGAGGCGACCTTACAACGCCCCCGGCGCGCGAGGCGACCCCAAGCGGGTCGGGCCTCCCCTGCTACCCGACCCTGCTGTGCGCCTCGGGGTGCCGCAGCTCGTCGCCGGGCCCCCCGACCCGACCGGATCAGTATGGCGCCTTGTGCGGGTTGCGTCAAACCTGCCGCTACGGGCGGCGCCGGGCGGGTGCGTCGGATGCGCTCGTTACCTTTTACATCACGCTTACCCACCGCCCACGGCAGGCTTACCCGGCACGGCGACGATGACCCGATGGCGCGTCGTGCCCTCGTTCTGGTCGTTCTCGCGCTGGCGCTCGCGGCGCCGGCCGTCGCCGCCGCCGCGAACGCGGAGCTCGCGCGCGACCGCGGCGTCGTGCAGAGCGTGGATGCCGGCCAGATCGTGCTCCGCGCTCTCGACGGCACGGTCGCCACGTTCCCGCTCGGGCCGGCGACCCGCGTCTTCCTCAACGGCGTGCGGGTCACGCTGGCGGAGATCCGCCCGGGGCTCGTCGCCACGGTCGTCCACGACGGCGCCGAGCCGGCGGCGGCGATCCGGGCGACCGGCAAGACGCTCGTCACCGACCGGGGCACGGTGCTGTCGCTGACCCGGTCCGAGATCGTGCTCGCGACCGCCTCGGGGGGGACGATCACGATCCAGCTCGACAGGAGGACGCGGTTCCGCCTCCGCGGGAGACCGGTCCGTCGCGCCGCCGCGCGCGCCGGGGCGATCGTCGCCGTCAAGCATCCGTTCGGCGGGGCCGCAACCCGCGTCAACGTGCTGAGGCGCGCTCGCCGGTGAACGCGTCCGGCGGCACGATCCTGCTCGTCGAGGACGAGGAGGACATCGCGTCGCTCGTTCGTGCGTACCTCGAGCGTGACGGGTTCCGGGTCCTGTGGGCCGCCCGGGGCGTCGAGGGTCTGCTCGCCCTCGAGCGCGACCAGGTGCGGCTCGCGATCGTCGACCTGCAGCTCCCGGACGCGGACGGCCTCGACATCTGCCGGGCGATCCGCGAGAGCTCGCGGCTGCCGATCGTGATCGTCACCGCCCGCGACGAGGAGGTCGACCGGGTGATGGGCCTCGAGCTCGGCGCCGACGACTACGTGACGAAGCCCTTCTCGCCACGCGAGCTGCTCGCGCGCGTGCACGCCGTGCTGCGGCGGTCGGAGCCCGAGGCGCCGCGGACGGTCGAGGCCGGCGCCGTCGCGATCGACCACCGGGGGAGGTCCGTGTCCGTTTCCGGCCGGGAGGTCGACCTGACGGGGATGGAGTTCGAGCTGCTTGCGTTCCTGCTCGCGAGCCCCGGCGTCGTGATGACGCGCGAGCGGCTGCTCGACCGGGTCTGGGGGCTCGAGTTCCCCGGCGGCACGCGCACCGTCGACGTGCACGTGGCGCAGCTGCGCCGGAAGCTCGGGCTCCCGGACCTGATCCGGACGGTCCGGGGCACGGGCTACAAGGCGGTCCCGTGAGAGGCCCGCGCGCCTGGTCGCTCCGCCGCCAGCTCTTCGTCGGCGTCGCGGCCACGGTGGCGCTGTCCGCCGTCGTCATGCTCGCGACCGGAGCCGCGCTGACGCGCCGCTCGCTCGACGCGGACGCCCGCCGCACGCTGGAGCGCCAGGTCGAGCTCGTGGCCGCGCAGCACGCCTCCACGCCGATCGGCCAGCGGCAGACGACCGAGCTCGGACGCTTCCTCGCCACCGACCAGGCGCGGCTGGCGATCCTGACACCCGAGCAGGCCGGGCTCCTGCTGCCGGCCCGCGACGCGGCCACGCTCTCGGCTCGAGGAGAGGTCGAGGGGACCGTCAGCGTGCGCGGCGAGCCGTTTCTCTATGCGGCCCGGCTGGAGGGCGGCGACGCGCTCGTGCTGCTCCGCTCGGCGCGCAACCAGGCGGACGACTGGACGCCGTTCCTCGTTGGCCTCGGCCTCGCGGCCGCGCTCGGCGCGCTCCTCGCCGCCCTCGTCGCGTTCGCGCTGGCCCGGACGGTGGCCGGCCCGGTCACGCGCGTCGCCGCCGCGAGCCGCCGTCTCGCCGAGGGCCGGAGCCCCGGCGAGCTGCCGGTCGGGGGCGCCCGCGAGGTGCGGCAGCTCTCGACGGCGTTCAACGACCTCTCCGAGGAGCTCCATCGCGCCCAGGACGCCGAGCGGGCGTTCCTGCTCTCGGTCAGCCACGAGCTGAAGACGCCGCTGACCGCCATCCGCGGGCATGCGGAAGGGCTGTCGGACGGCGTCGTCACGCCCGCGCGGGCGGCCGACGTGATCGAGCGCGAGGCCCAGCGGCTCGAGCGGCTCGTGCACGACCTGCTCGACCTCGCGCGCCTGCGCCGGCGCTCGTTCGCGGTGCGGCTGGAGCCGGTCGATCTCGGCGAGCTGGCGGCCGAGGCCGTGGCGCGACACGCGCCCGAAGCGCGGCGCTACGGCGTCGAGCTCGAGACGGAGATCGCGCCCGGCGCCGGCGCCGTCGCCGATCCCGGGCGGGCGCTGCAGGCGCTCTCGAACCTCGTCGAGAACGCGATCCGCTGCGCCGACAGCGGCGGCACGGTGCGCATCGTCGCGCGCCCGGGCCTCCTGGCGGTCGAGGACGACGGGCCCGGCATCGCCGCGGAGGACCTCGAGCGCGCCTTCGAGCGCTACTACCTGTGGGACCGCTACGGCGCCGACCGGCCGGTCGGGACCGGCCTCGGGCTCGCCATCGTGGCGGAGCTGGCGACGGCGATGGGCGGCACCGTCACCGTCGCGAGCGGGCCGGGCGCGGGCTCGACCTTCACGCTCGCGCTCCCGCCGGCGGCGATACCGGCCCGAAGGCGGGCCGAGCCGATCGCGCACAGCTGAGCAGCGGCCGGGGGTCAGATCGCGGGCGCCGGGCCGACGTGGATGTCGCTAGTCGGCCCGGGTCAGTCCGGGCCCGAGCTGGGCGAACGTGACCTCGTATGCCACGGTTTCCTCGACCTGCACGTCCGCGACCGAGGTCATGCGCTCGAGGAACTCCATCCGCGCGACGCGGTGCTGCTCCGCGGTCTCGCGGCTGTCCCAGAACGTGAGCCCCAGCGTGCTGCCCGGCCTCGAGAGCATCAGCATCCCCTCGAACCCGGCGATGTCGCGCAGCCAGCTCACCATCTCCTCGCCGACGATGGCGGCGTTCTCGACGGGCTGATCGCCTGTCCTCACCCGCGTCAGGCTGACGTGCACGCTGTCCCCCCGGCTCAGCGAGCGGCGCTGCGGCGCCGCGGCTCCAGCTCGAGGCCCAGGTTGGCGATGGCGTAGAGCAGCAGGTACGCGAACGACAGGAAGCCCGTCAGCACGAGCGTCAGCGCCAGGAAGCGCGTCTGCGCGAGCGGGTCGTCGACGTGCTCGGCGAAGGGCGCGAGCACGCGGCCCGGGTCCACGAGCGCGTCCCAGCTGTTGACGCCGACGAAGCGGCCGAGGTAGATGCCGACGCTCGCCAGCGCGAGCGCGACGCCGCTGACGAGCCACCCGCACAGGCGGCCGTATGCAGCCGCGACCACGTTCTGGACGAGGAAGAGCGACCCGAGCCCGAGCAGCAGGCCCGTGAACGCGAAGGCGGCGATCATCGCGCCGTCGTACCAGAGGGGTGCGCCCGACGGCTCGTCCAGGTGCACGAAGTCGGTGAGGATGTACGGCGCGTTCGGGAAGAACAGCAACCACGCCGCGCCGACGCCGGCGAGCACGAGCGCCGGCCGGGCGCGCCGGTAGCCGTCGTACAGGACGAGCGCGAGCAGGAACGGCAGCCAGGCGAGGAAGAGGTTCCAGACGAGGAACCCGTACTGGCGCGCACCGGTCTCGTACGTGTGCACCGCGACCAGCGCGACGCAGAGCCCGGACGCGAGCCCGAGCAGCACCAGGGTGAGAACGCGCCTGTCGCTCAGCCGCATGCACTCATCTTACGGAGGCCGCCCCTCGCGGCGATCAGAGCGTCTCGATCAGCGCGGCGATGCGCCGCAGCCCCTCGGCGAGGTTCTCGCGGGAGTTGGCGTAGCTCAGGCGGAGGTTGTCGCGGCCGACCCGGCCGAACGCGGTCCCAGCCAGGAGCGCGACGCCGGCCTCCGCGAGCAGCCGCTCGGCGAGCTCGTCCGCGGCGACGGGCAGCGCGCCGACGTTCGGGAAGGCGTAGAAGGCGCCGCGGGGCATCCGGCAGCTGACGCCCGGGAGGCCGTTGAGACCGTCGACCACGAGGTCGCGCCGTTGCCGGAACTCGGCGACCATGGCCCGCGGCTCGTCCTGGGGGCCCGTCAGCGCGGCGATCCCGGCCCGCTGCACGAAGGGCGGGACGCAGGAGGTCGAGTTGACGAAGAAGCGCACGAGC
>DATBMD010000113.1:0-10654 GCA_036555085.1 Gaiellaceae bacterium | reverse complement strand
TCGCCGCGCCGCCGCCGCTTCCGCCGACCGCGCCCAGGTAGCGGCCCGGAGCGCTCGTAGAATCGGCAGGGTGCGGATCGTCTCGCTGCTCCCGAGCGCGACCGAGATCGTCGCCGAGCTCGGCCTCGCCGACCGGCTCGTCGGCCGCTCGGAGGAGTGCGACTGGCCGCCGGAGGTGCGCCGCCTGCCCGTCGTGACGGCGAGCCGCGTCGACTCGAGCCGGCTGGCCGGGCGCGAGATCGACGCGGCCGTGCGCACGGCGATCGCGAGTGGCGAGGCGCTCTACGCGCTCGACGAACAGCTGCTCGAGCGGCTGCGACCGGACGTCGTGATCACGCAGGATCTCTGCCGGGTCTGCGCGGTCTCGAGCGCGGAGGTCTGCGACGTCGGCGCCCGGGTGGTCTCGCTCGACCCGAGGACGCTCGGCGAGGTCGCCGGCAGCGTGCGCGAGCTCGCGGCGGCGCTCGGCGTCCCCGACCGGGGCGAGGCGGTCGCGCGCCGGCTGCTCGAACGCGTCGCCGCGGTACGCGAGCGGGTCGCCGGTCTGCCGGAGCGGCGCGTCTTCGTCGCCGAGTGGCTCGACCCGCCGTTCGCCGCCGGCCACTGGATCCCCGAGATGGTGGCGGCGGCGGGCGGCCGCGACGTGCTCGGCCGCGCCGGGGAGCCCTCGCGGCCGACGACCTGGGACGAGGTGGCGGCGGCGGCGCCGGAGCTCGTCGTGCTCGCTCCGTGCGGCTTCGACGCCCGGCGGGCCGCGCAGGAGGCCTCCGGGCTCGAGCTGCCCTGGCCGGCCGTCCCGGTCGACGCGAACCGCTACTTCGCCCGCCCCGCCCCCGCGCTCGCCGACGGCGTCGAGCAGCTCGCGCGCATCCTCCATCCCGAGGCGTTCACCGCAGCCGCCTGAGCCGGGAGCTCAGCCGACGCCCGCGAGCAGGAAGGCGCGGCTCTCCTTCAGCATCTCCCGCGCGATCACGAGCCGCTGGATCTCGTTGGTGCCCTCGTAGATCTGCGTGATCTTGGCGTCGCGCATGAAGCGCTCGACCGGGTACTCCTTGATGTACCCGTAGCCGCCGAGGATCTGGACGGCCTCCGTGGTCACCCACATCGCCGTGTCGGTACAGGCCAGCTTCGCCATCGCCGAGGCCTTGGTGAGCTCGGCCTCCGGCGCCCCCTCGTCGACCATGCGCCCGAAACGGTAGAGCAGCCCGCGCGCCGCCTCGCAGCGCGTCTCCATGTCGGCGAGCTTGGCGGCGATCAGCTGGTGCTCGGCGATCGGCTTGCCCATGGTCTCGCGCGTGCGTGCGTACTCGAGCGCGTAGTCGGTTGCGCCCTGGGCGATCCCGAGGCCCTGTGCCGCGACGCCCGGCCGCGACCGGTCGAGGATCCGCATCGCCAGCCTGAAGCCTTCCCCTTCCGCGCCGAGCAGGTTCTCGACCGGCACCCGGCAGCTCTCGAAGACGAGCTCGCCGGTGGTCGAGCCGGCGATCCCCAGCTTCGGCTCGAGCCGGGCGACCTCGAAGCCGGGCGTGCCGTCCTCGACCACGAACGCCGAGATGCCCGCGTGGCCGCCGTCCGGGTCGGTCTTCGCGAAGACCGTGTAGACGTGGGCGACGCCGGCATTCGTGATGAAGCGCTTCGAGCCGTCCAGCACGTACGCGTCCCCGTCGAGGCGAGCCGTCGTGCGCATCGCCGCGGAGTCCGAGCCGGACCCGGCCTCGGTCAGCGCGTAGGCCGCCAGCCACTCGCCGGAGGCCAGCCGCGGCAGGAACCGCTCCTGCTGCTCACGCGAGCCGCCGAGCTTCAGCCCGAGCGCGCCGAGCTCCTGGACGGCGAGGATCAGCCCCGACGTCGCGCAGACCTTCGAGACCTCCTCGATCGCGACCAGCGACAGCAGCGTCCCGGTGCCCGAGCCGCCCCACTCCTCGTCGAAGAGCAGCCCGAACAGCTCGTGCTCGCGGTAGAGCTCGACGACGTCCCAGGGGAACTCGTGTGACTCGTCGATCGCCGCCGCCCGCGGCGCGATCCGCTCCCGCGCGAGCGTACGCACGAGCTCGCGGACCTCGCGCTGCTCCTCGCCGAGGACATCCCAGGCCACGCCGGCAGTCTACGGTGGAGCGCCGGACCGGCCCCTCGCACGTCGCCGAGCGAGGGGCCGCTGCCCGGGGTCAGGGCGTCGACGTCGGCGCGCCGGCGGTCAGCGCCGGCGTCGTGCCGGCGGTCAGCGCGGCGAGGCGCGCCTCCACCTCCGCGTCGCCGGCGTCGTCC
The DNA here is from genome assembly GCA_036555085.1 of Gaiellaceae bacterium. Taxonomy (GTDB): domain Bacteria; phylum Actinomycetota; class Thermoleophilia; order Gaiellales; family Gaiellaceae; genus Gaiella. The sequence continues at coordinate 8,389 of DATBMD010000113.1, read as the reverse complement.
TCGAGCGCCTCGAACTGCGCGTCGAGCGAGGAGGCGGCGAGCTCCTGCTGGCCGGCGACCTTCGCTTCCTCGCGCCGGATCTTCTCCTCGAAGCGCGAGACCTCGCTGGTCGGGTCCATGATGTCCACGCTCTGCAGCGCGTCATGCACCTCGGACTGCGCCTGCGCCATCTTCGCGCGCGACACGAGCTCGTCGCGCTTGTTGTTCAGGTCGTCGAGCTTCGCGTGCATCGCCTGGATGCCGGCCTTCAGCTTGTCGACGACCTCGGTCTGCTGCGCGATCTGGGGCTCCAGCTCCTTGACGTCGTTCTCGAAGTCGATCTGCTTCTTGAGCGCCACGCGGGCGAGGTTGTCGAACTTGTCCGCCTCGGCGGTGCTGCCGGCGGCCCGGAGCTCCTGCCCCTTCTTCGCCGCCGCGGCGGCCTTCGCGCCCCACTCCCCGGCCGTGTCGGCGGCCTCCTTCGAGTCCTCCTCGATCATTCGCAGGTTGCCGATCGTCGTCGCGACGGCCCCCTCCGCCTCCGAGATGTTGTTGGTGTAGTCCCGGATCATCTGATCCATCATCTTCTCCGGGTCCTCCGCCGAGTCGATCAGAGAGTTGATGTTCGCCTTCGCGAGCTGCGAGATGCGACCGAAAATCGACTGCTGGGCCATCCGGCCCTCCTTTCCGCGGGACGAGTTGGCCCCGCACGTCTGACGACACCGGGCGTCTAGAACCTGCCGCCGCCCCCGCGTCGGGCGCGCGTGCCGCGCCCGCCGAAGCTGCCGGGGCCGAGCCCGCCACCTCCGCCTCCGAAACCGCCGCCGCCGAAACCGCCGCCGCCCCCGAAGCCGCCGCCGCCGCGACCGCCGCCGAGCATCGAGTCGATCAGGATCCCGCCGAGGATCGCTCCGCCGATCCCGCCCAGCCCGCCGAGGCCGCCCCCGCCCCCGCCCCCGCCGCCGCCGTCGCCCGGGCTCGGAGCCTGGAAGCTGGCGGCGTCCGCCTGGGCGATCTGCAGAGCCTGCGCGGCCAGCGAGTCCGCTGTCTGCGCCTCCTGCAGCGAGGTGACGGGATCGGCGGCGTTGGCCGCCGCGAGCGACTGGTCGAAGTGGCGCTGAGCCTCCGCGAGCCGCGTGCGCGCCTCGCTGCCGACGGCGCCGCGACGGGTCGTGATGAAGTCGTTGGCGGCCGAGATCTCGGCCCGGGCAGCGAGCATCGCCTGCTCGAGCCCTGCGAGGGCGCGTGCTTTCCGCTGCTGCGCGTCGCGGATCCCCTGGAGCGCCTGCTCGAGCGCCTTGTCCGCCTCCTCGAGACGGTGCAGCGCACCGAGCGGGTCCCGGCCACCCTGGGGCGCGGCGGCCTGCTCGGCTCCCTGCATGGCCGCCTCGGCCGCGGCCACCGCCGCCGCCAGCGTTCCGTTCCCACCGGCGGCGCGGGCTTCCGCGACGTCGTTTCGCGTCTCCGCGAGCGCGCCGGCGATCTTCTGGCCGGCCTCCCCGAGGTCGGCCTGCAGGCGGTCGATCGCGTCCAGCAGCTGCGTCGCCTGCCCGGTCGCCTCCTCGGCGGCGCGCGCGGCGACGACCGCCCGGCCTGGGCTCCCGGCCTGCAGGTCGGCCTGCCCGGCCGCGACCTGCTCGCGCGCGAACACGAGCCGCTCCTTCGCGGCCTCGACGTTGCCGGTCACCGTCGCGAGCGCGTCGGGCGCGTACGTCCCCGCCAGCGCGGCGAGCGCCTGCTCCGCCTGCGGCAGGCGCGCCTCCAGCTCGGGCACCCTGGCCTCGAGCGCCGCCAGCACCTGGGGAACGTTCTCCTGGAGGTTGCGCAGCTCGTCGAAACGGCCCGCCTCGGCATCGAGCCGGTCGCTCGCCGCGTCGGTACGCCGGCAGATCTCGATCAGCGCCGCCCGGCGCGACGGCTCGTCCTCGGGGTTGCTGTCCTCGAGCTGCTGCTTCAGCTCGAACGCAGCGCCCAGGTCGGCCTTCGACGCCTGCAGGGCGGCGGCGAACGGCGCCACCTGCTGCTCGCCGAACTCCGCGGTCGCGAACCCGAGCTCCTGCTCGCTCGTCTTGATCGCGTCGTCCGTCTCGACCAGCTGCAGGTTCGCGCGCTTGCGGAGCTCGTCGGTCGAGAGCGCCGCGTAGGGATCGGTGTCCCCGGGCGTCGTGGCGCCGGCGGCGGCCGCCCGGCCCCGGCGGCGCAGCAGGAAGTAGGCGCCGGCGGCGACCACCCCGGCCAGCAGGACCAGCAGCAGGGGCCACAGCCACGCCGAGCCGCCACCGTCGTCGTCCCCGCCGGCGGGGGCGGCCTCGCCGGGCGTGATCTGGGGCGGCGTCACGGTCTGGCCGTTGCTCGCCTGGGCGATGCCGGTGGCCGCGCCGATCGCCGCGCCCGCCCAGTCGTTCGCCGAGAGGGCCGGCTCGATCGCAACGTTGGCGACCTGGGCGAGCTGATCGTCGGAGAGCGGGAACTGCTGGTCGACCGAGTAGGCGTAGGCCCGGTCGCCGGTCGCCACGGCGAGCAGCACGTCGGAGAGCCCGAGGTCGCTCTCCTGCGCCGTCCGGTCCGCCCACTCCTGCGCGTTGACGCCGTCGAACGAGTCGACGTACGTCACCCAGAGCTGGACCTGCTCCTGCTGCTGCAGGTCGCGGATCGCAGCCTGGACCTCGTCCTCGCGCCCCTCGAGCGCGCCCACCCGGTCGACGATCTGCGAGTCGAGCCGGAACGGCTCCTCGGCTCGCGCGCCGCCGACGAGCGCGGCGCCGAGGACGGTCGCGACCGTCAGGACGAGCGCGACACGTGCCGAAATCCGCGTGCGCATGACAAGCCTCACTTCCCGCCCAGGAGGCTACTAGAGAGAGGGCGCGCGGGCAGCGGGCCTTGACACCCGGGCCGCGGCCGCCGCATGCTGGGCTCCGCCTGCGGCAGGAGCGAGCGGGGAGACGTTGGGCCGTGGAGGACCAGCTCGAGGAGATCCTCGAGGCGGAGGCGGCGCTCGAGGCCGCGGAGACGTCCGCGGACGACGACCTCGGGCTCGAGGACCCCGCGCTCGAGCCGTCCCCGCTTCCGGTCGAGGGCACGGGCGCGCTGCGCGCGACCGCCGCCGTCGAGCAGCGTCCCGTGCTCGACCTCGTCGCCGTCGGCGACCTGCGCGGCGTGCCGCTCTGGTACGAGCGGGCGCGGGCGCCGCGCCCTGCGCGGTTCCTCGTCGCGCGCTCGTTCCTGCCCGTGCTCGAGGCGACCGTGAAGCAGGTGCGCGAGCGCGCGCCGGGGTCGTTCGGGCCGCTGCAGCGGATCGCGTCGGCGGGCATGTACGTCGCGAAGCCGGGCCGGCACGGCGAGGGCCTCGCGTGCGACTGGGACCGGCTGTCGTTCGAGCACGTCGAGATCGCGCCGATCGAGCGCGACCATGCGTCCCGCTCGCGTGCGACCCGCCGGCGCTACTGGAGCTTCGCGGCGATCTGCCGGAGCAACTCCTGCTTCGTCCTGCACGGCGCCTACGACCGGGCGCACGGCGACCACGTGCACGCTGACCGGAGCACGGGGGTCGGCTTCAACGAGGCGCCGTCCACGGTCGAGCTCGTCCAGTCCGTCCTCAACGAGATCCACGAGGCCGCGCCGAAGCTCGCCGTGGACGGCATCTACGGGCCGAAGACGAGCGCGGCGTTCGAGCGCGCGGCCGGGCGGCTGCGCCTCGACGGCGACATCCACGAGCGTCGCGTCTTCCTGCCCTTCCTCCGGCGCAGCGCCCGGCTCGGCTTCGCTCAGTCCGCCGCCGAGACCGCCGCCTCGACCTGACCCTCGAGCAGGTAGCGGCCACCGCTGCCGGACGCCGCCGCCGCGTCGTCCGGGTTGAACAGCCGACAGCTGCGCAGCGACAGGCAGCCGCAGCCGATGCAGCCCGTCAGGTCGTCGCGCAGCCGCTCGAGCAGCGCGATCCGCTCGTCGAGGCGCCGCTGCCAGGCACGCGAGAGCCGCTGCCAGTCGGCCTTCGTCGGCGTGCGCTCGGACGGCAGCGACGCGAGCGCCTCGCGGATCTGCTCGAGCGGGACGCCGACCTGCTTCGCGGCCCGGATGAACGCCACCCGCCGCAGCGTGCTGCGCGGATAGGCCCGGTGATTCCCGCTCGTGCGCTCGGCTTCGATCAGCCCGACCGACTCGTAGAAACGCAGGGCAGACGTCGCGACGCCCGAGCGGGCAGCCAGCTCGCCGATCGTGATCCGCTCGGGGAGCGCCGGCACGGTTCGATTCTAGCGGCTTGACTTCAAGTTAACTTTAAGTGGCACAGTCTCCGGCAATGGCTGCTCCCGCGCTCCCGACGAACGGCGACCGACGGCGTCTCGCATACGAGGACCTCGACTCGCTCCTCGCGCTGATGAGCGGGGACGAGAAGCACGATCCCGCTTCGCACTCGACGCTCGACGTCCTGTGGGTGCTCTACGACCGCATCCTCCGCGTCACGCCCGAGACGGCGGACGACCCCGGGCGCGACCGTTTCCTCCTCTCGAAGGGCCATGGCCCGACGGCCTACTACGCCGTGCTCGCCGCCAAGGGCTTCCTCCCGCTGGAAGCGCTGCCGAGCTTCGGCGCCTACGACTCGCCGCTCGGACACCACCCCGACGGGACGCTCGTGCGCGGAGCCGAGATCGGCAGCGGCTCGCTGGGGCACGGGCTCCCGATCGCGGTCGGCATCGCGCTCGGCCTCCGCGCCCGGAGCCGGAGCGAGCCGCGGGTCGTCTGCCTGCTCGGGGACGGCGAGCTCGACGAGGGGTCGAACCACGAGGCGATCGCCTTCGCCGGGCGCGCCCGGCTCGATCGGCTGACCGCCGTCGTCGTCGACAACGGCTCGGCGACCCACGGCTGGCCCGGCGGCATCGAGCGCCGCTTCGCGGTCGAGGGCTGGGCGACCGCCGTCGTCGACGGCCGCGACCACGCCGCGCTCGCGGTCGCGCTCACGCGCCTCGACGGCGCCCGACCGACGGCGGTCGTCGCCCGAATCCCGGAGCGCGCATGACTGTCGCCGCACACTCTCCGGTCACGATGCGGGACCGGTTCGAGCAGGTCGTCGACGAGCTGCTCGACGCGGATCCCCGCGTCGCGGTCGTGCTGGCCGACATCGGCGTCGACCGGTTGCGACGGGCCGCCCACCGCCACCCGGAGCGCGTGGTCAACGTCGGCATCCGCGAGCAGCTGCTGATCGGGGTCACGGCCGGGCTGGCGGCCGCCGGGCTGCGGCCGGTCGCCCATACCTACGCCCCGTTCCTCGTCGAGCGGCCGTTCGAGCAGCTCAAGCTCGACCTCGGCCACCAGGACCTCGGCGCGGTCCTCGTCAGCATCGGCGCCTCCTACGACGCGGCCGCGAGCGGCAGGACGCACCAGGCGCCCGAGGACGTGGCGCTCGTGGCGTCGTTGCCCGGCTGGACGATCCACGTCCCCGGGCACGCCGACGAGCTCGAGCCGCTGCTGCGCGAGGCCGCTCGGGGCGACGACCGCGTCTACATCCGCCTCTCGGAGCAGCGGAACCGCTCGCCGGTCGGGGCCGACGGCCGGCTGACGATGGTGCGATCGGGCGGCGGAGCGGCTGTCGTCGCCGTCGGGCCGACCCTCGACCCGGTGCTCGACGCGACCGCCGACCTGGACGTGACCGTCGCCTACGCCTCCACCGTGCGGCCGTTCGACGGCGAGGGTCTGCGCGCGGTCGCCGGCGCAGCGGAAGTCGTCCTCGTCGAGCCGTACCTCGCCGGCACCTCCACGGCCGCGGTCGCAGCGGCGCTGGTCGACCGGCCGCACCGCGTGCTCGCGCTCGGCGTCGGCAGCGTCGAGCACCGACGCTACGGCTCGCGCGCCCAGCACGACGCCGCGCACGGGCTCGACGCGGCGGGCATCCGCCGCAGCATCGAGCGCTTCCTCCGCGCCTCGCCGGCCTGACGGCGATCGGCGCGGCGTAGACTCGCCCGCGTGGCGGACCACGTACGGCGCCCCACGCCGCTCGACCCGTACCCGGAGCCGCGGCCGGCGCAGGCGGACGCCGCCGGAAGGACGTCGCCGCGGGAGCTGGGGACCGACGCGATCGCGATCCTCGAGGGCAGGACGTTCATGTTCTCCGACTCGCTCGGCGACGTGCCGCCGGGATCGGTCGGCGGCCTCCTGCACGAGGACACGCGCTTCCTGAGCAGGTGGGAGCTGCGGCTCGCGGGCCGGCACCTCTCGCTCCTGAAGTCGGGCGCCGTGGACTACAACTCGGCGGCGTTCTTCCTCGCCAACCCGGACCTGCCGGGGCTGCGCGCGAACAGCGTCGCCGTCCGGCGCCTGCGACGCGTCGGCGACGGCGCCGTCGAGCAGATCGCGGTGTTCAACACGTCGCCCGAGCCGGTCGCCTTCGAGCTCCGCCTCGCGTGCGGCGTGGACTTCGCCGACCTCTTCGAGGTCAAGGACGCGGTCCGGGACCGCAGCGCCCTGATCGTCGAGCGAGCCGGCCCCGGCAGAGCGGCTCTGGCCTTCCGCTACCGGGTGCCCGGCTTCCTGGCCGAGACGGCGATCCGGGTCGAGCGCAGCCAGATCGTCGAGTGGGCGACGGAGCGGGCGCTCGCCGCCGCACCGCCGCGAGTCGACGGCGGCGACCTCGTCTGGGACGTCGCGCTGTCGCCACGCGACGTGCTCGTCGCCCTCGTCAAGGTCGGCCTACGGGTCAACAACCAGACGTTCGAGCCGGTCCACGAGCTCTTCGCGGAGCACCAGGAGACGATCGCAGGGCCGCTGACCGAATGGCTCGAAGGCGCCCCTCGACTCGAGTCCGACAGCCCTACCCTGGAGAGCGTCTACCGCCAGTCGGTGGTGGATCTCGCAGCGCTGCGGATCACGGGCGACCTGCTCGGCGAGCACTACGTCCTCCCCGCCGCCGGGCTGCCCTGGTTCATGACGCTGTTCGGCCGCGACACGGTGATCACGTCGCTGCAGACGCTCTGGGTCGGGCCCGGGCTCGCGCGCGGCGCACTCCACCTGCTCGGCGCCCTGCAGGGCACGCAGGTCGACCACTTTCGCGACGAGGAGCCCGGCAAGATCCTGCACGAGGTCCGCAGCGGCGAGCTCACGCTGCTCGGGGAGAAGCCGCACAGCCCGTACTACGGCACGGCGGACGCGACGCCGCTCTGGCTGATCCTCCTCTCCGACTACTGGCGCCACACGCGCGACGACGCGTTCGTCCGCGCCCGCTGGCGCAACGTCGTCGCGGCGCTGGAGTGGATCGACCGTCACGGCGACCGCGACGGCGACGGCTTCGTCGAGTACCAGACCCGGTCGTCCCAGGGGCTCGGCAACCAGTGCTGGAAGGACTCCTGGGACGGGGTTCAGTTCGCCGACGGGAGCATCCCCGAGCTGCCGATCGCGACCGCCGAGATCCAGGGCTACGTCTACGACGCGAAGCTCCGGATCGCCGAGCTGGCCCGCCGTGTCGTCGGCGACGACGAGCTCGCCGAACGGCTCGAACGGCAGGCGGCCGCGCTGTACGCGCGTGTCAACGAGGCCTTCTGGTCGGACGAGCGCGGCGGCTACTACGTGATCGGCCTCGACGGCGACAAGCGCCAGATCGACACGGTCACCTCCAACATGGGCCACCTGCTCTGGTCGGGGGTCGTCCCGGACGAGCGCGCGCGCCTGGTGGCCGCGCACCTGCTGTCCGACCGGATGTTCTCGGGGTGGGGCGTCCGCACGCTGTCGACGGAGGACCGCGGCTACAACCCGCTCGGCTACCACGTCGGCACGATCTGGCCGCACGACAACGCCATCGTTGCGCTCGGGCTCGCGCGCTACGGCTTCCGCGACGAGGCGAACCGGATCGCGCTGGCGCAGCTCGAGGCGGCCGCCTTCACCGGCTACCGGCTCCCGGAGGCGTTCGCCGGCTTCGAGCGGTCGGTGAGCCGCTTCCCGGTCCCCTACCCGACCGCCTGCAGTCCGCAGGCGTGGGCGACCGGAGCGCCGTTCGTGTTCGTGCAGACGATGCTCGGGCTCGACTCGGGCGACGGTGAGCTCCGGCTCGACCCGCACGTGCCCGCGGAGATCGGGCGCATCCGCATCCGCGGGCTCCACGCGTTCGGCGCCGAATGGGACGTCGAGGCCGCGGGGGCCGAAGGGGAAGTCCGCGCCGGCGGCGTCGACCGGCGCTAGCTCTTCTACCATGGGCTCCCCCACGCTGATTCAGCGCGGCACGAAGCGCACCTCGAACAGGCGCGGCCAGTACTTGCCCGTGAGCAGGAACGTCCCCCGCTCCGGGGCGAACGCGATGCCGTTCAGGACGTCGACGCCGTCGCGCTCGTCCTCGGCGAGGAGGCCCGACGCGTCGATCACCGCCGTGACGCGGCCGGTGGCCGGGTCGATCTCGACGATCAGGTCCGTGTGCCAGACGTTGGCGTAG
>DATBMD010000056.1:0-5549 GCA_036555085.1 Gaiellaceae bacterium | reverse complement strand
GCGAGCCGCAGGACGTAGCGCGTGTACGCCTGCTCGACCGAGAAGATCCCGACGGGGCGGCGCTCCTCGTCGTAGGTCGCGAGCAGCTCGTCGCCGGCGCGGCCGTCGAGGACGTGGGCGAGCTTCCAGGCGAGGTTGTGCGCGTCCTGCACGCCGACGTTGCCGCCGAAGCCCCCCGTCGGCGGCATGTTGTGGGCGGCGTCGCCGGCCAGGAAGACACGCCCCTCCCGGAACCGCTCCGCCCATTCCGCGCAGGCGTTCCAGCGCTGGACGTTCTCGACCTCGACCTGCAGGTCGGGGGCGCCGAGCGCCTCGCGCACGAGCTCGACGCAGCGCCCGTCGCTCGTGTCGCCCCACAGGTCGGTCGTCAGCGAGCCGTTCTCGTCGAGCGCCTTGTTGACCACGAGGAAGCCCGCGTCGCCCGCCTTCGAGAAGCGGAAGAACCCCTGCTGGCCCGGGCCGAAGAGGTACACGACGCTGAGGTTGCGGTCGCCCAGCAGCGGCCTGACGTCGGCCCGGAAGTAGATCGTGATCGAGTTCGAGAAGCTCCCGTGCCCGCCGAGGGGGATGCCGAGGCGCTGCCGCGCGGGGCTGTGGGCGCCGTCCGCCGCGATCAGGTACCGGGCGCGGATCGTGCGCGCGCCGCCGCCGTCGCGCGGCTGCACGACCGCCGTGACGCCGTCGTCGTCCGTCTCGAACGAGACGAGCTCGGTGCCGTACTCGAGGCGGGCGCCGAGCTCCTCGGCGCGGCGGAGCAGCACGGGCTCGAGCCCGATCTGGGTGATGAAGATCCGCGGCGAGGGGCTGAGGCTCTCGACGCCCTCGTTGATGTTGCGGAAGTAGTACTCGAGCTCCTTGCCGCCGAGCGACTCCACCGAGACGATCGCGCCGTTCTGAACGAACTCGAGCTCGGACGCGTCGCGGATCGCCGGCTCCAGCCCGGCGGCGCGATACAGCTCGATCGTGCGCTGGTTGACGAGGGCCGCCCGCGGGTGGATCGCCGTGCCGCGGTGCCGCTCGACCGCCAGCGAGGGAACGCCGTGCTCGCCGAGGAAGACCGCGGCCGAGAGGCCGACGAGGCTGCCGCCGGCGATCAGGACGGGAACCTCCTCCTCGTGCGCGGCCAAGTCCGCCCCTACACCGGCAGCCCGGCGCCGACGAACTGCGCGGCGGCGTCGAGGGCCTCGCGGGACTCGTCGAACATCAGATGACCGACGCCGGGCAGGATCCGGACCTCGGCGTTCGGGATGTGCTCCGCCCAGATAGGCGCCTGCTCGACGGGGATCAGCCGGTCGGCGTCGCCCCAGAGGAGCAGGGTCGGCATCGTCAGCCGGTGCAGCCATCGCTGGAGCTTGAGGTCGTACGGACGCTGCCAGCCGACCCGTGCGAAGGAGGTCGACTCCCGGTAGCGCGCGGCGAGGAACTCCGGCGTCGGCGGCATCGGCACGTGACCCTCGAACACCGAGAGGTCCGCCGACAGGTACCCGGGCACCTCCTCGTCCGGGATGCTGAAGAAGTCGACGGTCGGATGCTCCGGCAACCGCAGGCCGAACGGCGCGCCGAGCACGAGCCGTTGCACGCGTCGGGACTGCTCGATGCCGAGCCACGCCGCGATCGCGGCACCGCCCGAGATCCCGACCAGCGACATTTCGTCGAGCTCGAGCAGGTCGAAGAGGTCGAGGTAGTGCAGGACGTAGTCGTGGAGGCTGTCGATGCTCGGGTCGTCGGCCGACGCGCCGAAGCCGGGATGGTGGGGCAGCACGAGCCGGAACCGTTCCGCCAGCGGCAGCATGCAGTCGAAGCCGGTGACCGTGCCCATGCCGTGGAGGAACACGACCGGCGGGCCGTCGCCCGCGGTGAAGACGGCGGTGTCGATCCCGTTGACGTCGACGCGCTCTTCGGCGAACGCGGCCAACTCACTTCACCCCTGCGGTCGCGAGCTCGTGCGCGGGGGCCTGGCGGCCGCCGAGCCTGGCGCGGATCCGTGGGATCACCTCGTTGGCGAACAGCGTCGTCGTCTTGGCGATCTTCCACTCGGGCATGTCGCCGTTCTCGAGCACGACGTTCACCCGGCCGGCGCCGGCCTCCTGGCACCAGGCGACGATCGTCTCCGCCACGGTGTCCGGCGAGCCGCAGAGGATCCGGCCGATCGAGACCATGTCGTCCCAGCTCGCCTCCGTGCCCTGCGCCATCGCCGGGTCGGAGACGCGGCGCAGGAACTCCTGCGTCGAGACGTAGCCGGGCGGGACGAGGTAGCGCGGCGTCACCCGGTGGAACCAGCTGAAGAAGTTCTCGATGTGCGGCCGGGCCTCGCGGACGGCCTCCTCGTCCGTGTCGGCCACGTAGGCGAGGACGACGACGATCAGGTCGTCCGGGTCGATCGTGCGGCCTCGCTCCTCGGCGAGCTCGCGCAGCCGGGCGAACGCCCGCAGCTGGTTCGGGATCGGCACGAAGACGATCGAGTAGCCGAGGCCGTAGTCGACCGCGAGCCGGAGCGTCTCCTCGCTGCCGGTGCCGACGACGTAGCACTTCGGCCGCGGCTGCTGGTACGGCTTCGGCCAGACGTTGAGGTACCGGTAGGTGTAGAAGTCGCCGTCGTAGCGCATCGGCCCGTCCTCGGTCCACGCCTTGAAGATGATGTCGAGCGACTCCCGGAAGCGGGCGCGCGCCGTCGCCGGGTTGACCGTTCCCTCGTTGGCCCAGTACTCCATGCCGGTGCCGAGCGGGAACGCGTACTCCATGCGCCCTCCCGACATCACGTCGAGCAGCGCGTACTCCTCCGCGACCCGGTTCGGGTACATGAGGTTGATCGGGGTGCCGGCGACCATGATCGGGATGTCGTTGGTCGCGGTGACGTAGCGCGCCGCCAGTAGGCTCGCCGTCGGCGACATGCTGAACGCCATGCTGTGGTGCTCGTTGAGACAGAGCCCGTCGAAGCCGAGCTCGGCGGCGCGGAGCATCGAGCGGAGGTGGCGCTCGTAGAGCGCGTGCCCGACCTCGGGGTCGAACTGCGAGTTCGGGTAGTCGACCATCGAGGTCCGGAAGCGCTCGTGGTCCTCCGGAATCGGGATGTAGTGATGGTTGTGCGAGAAGTAGACCTTGATGTCCTCGATCGCGCCCAAGCCGGGACCTCGTCAGGTCGGTGTTCGCCCAGCGCACGAGCGTACGCGTGAGCACCGTAATGCCGACCGTTCAGCCCTGTCAAACGGCTCCGGCGGCTGGAGCTCCAGGTCCGTGGCTACTGCTCCAGCGCCGCGAGCACGTCGGCGGCGTGCCCGTCCGGGCTCACCGCGCGCATGATCGCCGCGAGGCTCCCGTCGGCGTCGATCACGAACGTCGACCGCTCGACGCCCATGTACGTCTTCCCGTAGTTCGTCTTCTCGACCCAGACGCCGTACTGCTCGGCCACCTCGTGGTCGGGGTCGGCGAGGAGGGTGAACGGCAGGTCGTACTTCTCCTTGAAGCGGACGTGCGAGGCCACGTCGTCGGGGCTGACGCCGAGCACGACCGCCCCGCTGCGCTCGAACTCGCCCCAGGCGTCGCGGATGCCGCAGGCCTGCGTGGTGCAGCCAGGGGTGTCGTCCTTGGGATAGAAGTAGAGAACAACGGGCTTGCCTCGCAGGGACGAGAGCGTCACGGCGTCGCCCGTATCGGATGCGAGCGTGAAGTCCGGCGCGGATTCTCCCTGCACGACCATCGCCGCGATAGTAGTCAGTTGACGTCGAGTTCTGCCGCCGCATACACGCGCTAGGGGGCACGGCTGACGCCGCGCCCCCTGGCGCCCTCGTCGACCTATGCCCTCGCTGCTGCGGACGGCATCACGCCGAGCGCGGTGGCGAGCAGGATCTCGCCGGTGCTGACATCGACGAGCTCGACGTCCTCGTCGATGTTCTCGGCGATCCAGGTGGCCGCAGCAGGGGAGGCCGCCTCGGCCTGCTCGATCGTGTCCCACGTGCTCAACGAGGTGAGCACGTCGCCGCTGACAGCAAGGAGGTATCCCCTGAACCCGGGCTGCGCCTTGAAGATCGGGAGCATGCCCTCTTCGGCCTTCCGCGCGAGAGCGTGCGGGTCGCCGCTGATCCGATAACGGGCGATGCGTCCGTGCATCGACTCCTCCTCTCGCAGCCGTGGCAGCCACACGGATCGTCCGCGCGCGCCGGCTGGAACGGCAAACATGGCACACCGCGGGCGGAAGTCAATGCCGCGTCAGGCCTGGACCAGCGAGCCGCCGTCGATGACGTGGGCCGCGCCCGTGATGTAGCTCGAGGCGGGGGAGGCGAGCAGCAGGACGAGGCCCTTGAGCTCGTCCGGGTGCGCCATGCGCCCGAGCGGGATCAGCGTCGCCCACATCGCCTTCATCTCCTCGGTCGGGTGCTCGGTGACGCCACCGCCGATCAGCGTCCCGTAGAAGGGACCGGGGCAGATCGCGTTGACGAGGATGCCGTGCGGCGCGAGCTCGAGCGCTGCGTGGCGCACGAGATGGATCACGGCGGCCTTGCTGGCGGCGTAGCCGTAGCAGACCAGCGGCTCCGGGCGCAGGCCTGCGTTGGAGGCGGTCACGACGATGCGGCCCGAGCCCTGGCGCTTCATCGCGGCCGCCGCGGCGCGCATCGTGAACAGGACGCCGTTCAGGTTGACACTGAGCACCCGGTCCCAGTCGGAGCGCTCGACGGTGTCGAGCGTCTGGCCGTCGTCCACCCGGAACCCGGGCACGGACGCGAGGCCGGCGTTCGCGAAGACGACGTCCACGCGTCCCTCCGCCGCCACGACGTCGTCGATCAGCGCGTCGACGCTGCTCTCGTCCCTGACGTCGACGACCACCGAGCGGGCGCGGCAGCCCGCGTCGGCGAGCCGCTTCGTCGAGGCCGCGAGGCGCGTCTCGTCGATGTCCGCGAGCGTCACGTGCGCGCCGCACTCGGCGAGCACCTCGGCCATCGCGAAGCCGAGGCCGCTCGCCGCCCCGGTCACCACCACGCTGAGGCCGCGGACGCCGAAGAGGCGGCTCAGCACGGCCGCCTCCCGCTCGGCCACCGCCGCCTCGTCGATCGCCGATCCTGCCACCGTCCCTCCTCTCCTCGCCGACGTCGGCCGCGCGGCTACTAGCCGGGCTCGAGCCGGACGACCGCCTTCATGACCTCCGCCGGATGCTCGAGCGCGTACGTGATTGCCTCCGGCGCCCGCTCGAGCGGGAAGTCGTGCGTGACGAGCGGTGCCGCGGCCTCCCGTCGTCTCGAGACGAGCTCGACGGCCGCCGCGAACTCCTCCGCCGCGCAGCAGCTCACGCCCAGGAGGTCGAGCTCCTTGAACGGGAGCGCGCCGACGCGGAGCGGGGCGGGCTCGCTCGAGAGCCCGACCACGACGACACGCCCCGCGGGCGCGACCAGCTCCACGGCCGTGTGCACGAGCGCGGGCACGCCGGTCGCCTCGACCACGACCTCCGGCCCGTCCCCGCCGGCCCACTCGCGCGCCGCCGCGATCGGGCTCTCGCCGGCCGCGATCACGAGCAGGTCGGCGCCCATCGCGCGGCCGCGCTCGAGGCGGCTCGGGAT
>DATBMD010000038.1:0-2093 GCA_036555085.1 Gaiellaceae bacterium | reverse complement strand
CGCAGCCTCGGCGTAACGCAGCATCTGCTCGTTCGGGTCGACACCGACGACCTCGTGTGCCCGATCGGCCCAGAAGCGCGTCGAGAGCCCCGTGCCGCTCCCCAGATCGACGACGAAACGCAGCCGGCCCACCAACGGCGGCAGCAGCTCCAGCAGTGCCCGAGGCGGTCGGGGACGATATCGGTCGTACTGCTCGGCGAAGCCCGAGCGACCGTAGCCGGACCGCTCGAGCCGCCAGCGAAGCTCCTCGTCCAACGCGGGTGAGCCTACGCCGAATCGTGGACGGCGCGTCCCGGCTCGGCCGACCGCGCGAGCGGTAAGCTCGCGGAGCGCATGTCGCACGACGCCGACAAGCTCATCCGCCAGCTCTCGCTCGTCGCGTTCCTGATGGCGGAACGGCGTCCGCTGACCGCCCGCGACGTCAAGTCGAACGTCGAGGGGTACTCGGAGATGTCCGACGAGGCGTTCGCACGGCGCTTCTACTCCGACCGCGCGGAGCTGACGGCGCTGGGCATCCCGCTGCACTCGCAGCGGGACGAGTTCACCGGCGAGGAGCTGTACACGCTCCGCTCCGAGAACTACTTCCTCGACCGGCTCGAGCTCGAGGACGACGAGCTCGCGGCGCTGCAGACGGCGCTGTACTACCTCGAGGGCAAGTTCGCGTACGCCGAGCCGTTGCGGCTGGCGCTGCAGAACCTCGCGCTCGGCCGGCCGGGCTTCCCGTCGGCTCCGACCGAGACGGCGGAGCGCGTCCGGGTCAGCGCCCCCGACTACTCGCCCGAGCTCGCGAGCAGGCTCTCGAAGCTCGAGTCCGCGATCTCGAAGCAACGGACGATCAGGTTCGCGTACCGGTCGCCGCAGCGCGACCGCGACACCGAGCGCACCGTCAACCCGTACGCGCTGCGGCTCGACGAGGGCAACTGGTACGTCGTCGGCCACGACCTCGACCGCGCCGCCGTGCGCACGTTCCGCGTCTCGCGCATCCGCGGCGACATCCGCTTCGCGACGCGGCGCGAACGGGACTTCCGGCTGCCGGCCGACTTCGACGTCGAGGCGCACCGCGTCCCGCGCCCGTGGCAGATCGGGGAGGTCGTCGGGCGCGCCCGGATCGCGGTCGCCGACGACACGGCCTGGTGGGTGCAGCGCACGCTCGCCGACGCCGGCACGCTCGAGGACGGCGTCTTCGAGACGGCCTACGCGCGCATCGGCCCGCTCGTGGGCTGGGTGCTGCGCCAGAACGGTCGGGCGGTGCCGCTCGAGCCCGCCGAGCTGCGCGACGGCGTCGCGGCCGCGCTCGCCCGTCTCCGGACGAGCCATGCGGGCGGAGCGCCCGAGCTCGCGCGGGAGCGACGCGCGCCCGCGGCCGCTCCGGTCGAGCGTCCGACCGGCCCGGTGGCGCCCGAGCGCTTCGGCGTCCTGCAGGCGCTGCTCGCGCACCTGCTGGCCGCCTGCGGCGACTCCCGGCAGGCGTCGCTGGACGCGGACGCGCTCGCGCAGCGCTTCTCGATCCCCCGCGAGGAGCTGCAGGATCACCTCTCGCTGCTCAACCTCGTCAACTTCGGCGGCGGCTGCTACACGGTCTACGCCGAGGTCGACGACGAGACGGGGCGGGTTCGGGTCGACAAGGAGCTGTACGGCGACGTCTTCCGGCGGCCGCCGAAGCTGACGCCGCTCGAGGCGCGGGCGATCCGCCTGGCGATCGAGTACGTGGGCCCGACGATCGCCGCCGAGGCGCACACGCCGCTCGACCGCGTCCGCCAGAAGCTCGAGGAGACCTTCGGCCAGTTCGACACGCCCGACGGCGTCGAGCCGGAGGCCCTCAGCGAGCACGAGCAGAACATGCGCGCCCTCGCGACCGCGGTCGACGAGCACCGGGTCGTCCAGATCGAGTACGTGAACGCCGAGGGCGAGCGCTCACTGAAGAAGATCGAGCCCCACCTGCTCGAGCGCCGGCTCCCCTTCTGGTACGCGCACAGCCGCGACACGGAGGACGAGGAGGCGCGGCTCAAGAGCTACCGGCTCGACCGCATGCGCGAGGTCACGCTCCTCGACGAGACCTTCGAGCCCGATCCCCGTCTCCGGCGCGAGGGTCT
>DATBMD010000022.1:0-17867 GCA_036555085.1 Gaiellaceae bacterium | reverse complement strand
GCGCCGCGCGCGAACGGCGGCGGGCTCCTGGTCGTCTGCGGCTCGTACGTCCCGACGACGACGCGCCAGCTCGGACGGCTGACTGCGCACAGGCACGGCACGCTCGTCGAGGTGGACGTCGACGCGCTCGCGTCCGACGATCCCGCGGGCGAGATCGACCGCGCCGCCGCCGCTGTGTCGGCGGTCCTGCGCCGGCGCGGGCTCGCGGTCGTCGCGACCCCGCGCGAGCGCTCGCCGGGAGCGTCGAGCCTGGAGGCGGGCGCTCGGATCGCGTCGGCGCTGGCGCGGGTGGCCGGAGCGGTCGAGCCTCGACCGCCCGTCGTGATCGCGAAGGGAGGCATCACTGCAGCCGTCACGCTCCGGGAGGGCTTCGGAATCGACGAGGCCGAGGTCGTCGGCCCGGTCATGCCGGGCGTCTCGTACTGGAGTGGTGAAGGGCTCGACTACCTCGTGGTCCCGGGCAACGTCGGTGACGATGATCTGCTCGTCGAGCTCGTGCGCAGCGTCGTGAGAGGCTAGGCCGATGCTCGCTCCGTTTCGGCGGCTGCTCGCGGAGCGCCGCGCCGCGGGCGCGGCTGTCGGCGCGTTCACGTGCTACGACCTGACCACCGCGCTCGGGGTGCTCCGGGCTGCCGAGAGCCGCGAGGCTCCGGCGATCCTGCTCGTGAGCGACGCCTCGTTCCGCGGCGCTGGAGGGCGGCTGCTCGTCGCCGGACTGCTCGGCGCGGCGACCGCGGCGAGCGTCCCGGCCTGCGTGCAGCTCGACCATGCGACCGATCCGGCCGCGCTCCGCGCTGCTCTGGCAGCCGGTTTCGGCGCTGTGATGGCAGACGGCTCCCGCTTGCCGGTCGCCGACAACGAGGCGCTTGCACGCGAGGTGGTCACCGAGGCGGCGAAGCTCGGCGTCGGCGTCGGCGTCGAGGCCGAGCTGGGGCACATCGAGGGTGGAGAGGACGTCGCGGCTGCCGCCGCGGCCGGTGCGCTCACCGATCCCGCGCAGGCCGCGGCGTTCGTCGGGGAGACCGGGGTCGACTGCCTGGCGGTATCGATCGGGAACGTCCACGGCACGTATGCCTCGCCCCCTCGGCTCGACTGGGAGCGGCTCGAGCAGATCCGCGAAGCGGTGGGCGGGACGCCGCTGTCGCTGCACGGCGCGTCGGGTCTCGCCGACGACGACGTGCGTCGCGCGATCGAGCTCGGCGTCTGCAAGGTGAACGTCAACACCGAGCTCCGGGCGCGCTACCTCGACGAGCTCGAGCGGCGGCTCCCGGGCGCGAAGGCAGGGCTGCGGCTGCTCGACCTCCAGGAATCCCTCGTGGCAGCGGTCGCCGAAGTGGTCGGCGCGAAGCTCGACCTGTTCGGGCTCAGCCGGCGTTGAGGGCGGTCTGGAGCGCCGCGAGCGTCTCCGCCCCGACGATGCCGTCCGCCGTCAGGCCCTGCGCTCCCTGGAAGGCGATCACGGCCGCCTCGGTCGTGGGGCCGTAGATGCCGTCGGCCTCGCCGACCTCGTAGCCCAGCTGCGCCAGTGCCTGCTGCACGGCGACCACGTCGTCGCCCTCGCTGCCGACGGCGAGCCTGACGCCCTCCGGGAGCTCGATCGGAGCGCTCGGCGGCGTCGGCGTGGGAGTCGGCGACGGCGGCGGGGGCGGGGTGGTGACCGTCGCCGCGGGCGGCGGCGGCGTCACGACGGTCTCCGCCGGCTCGCCGTCGTCGCCGCCGATCGCGCGCGCGATCAGGATGCCGCCGGCGACGAGCACGATCGCCGCGCCGACCCCGGCGAGCGCGATCAGCCGCCGGCGCCGGAGCTCGTCCGCCGTGGGCGCGGAGGCGTGCTCGGGCGGGGGCGCCTCCACCCTGGTCGACGACTCGGACGCCTCACGGCGCGGCGCGGGGGGCTCGGCGAACCAGTCGTCTTCGGGCACGCCCCATTCGTCGTCGTCCATCCGCCGCATCGGCGCACACGCTACAAGCGTGCGGCCGCTCGCGCCATCGCCCACGGCGCGGCGCCGCTGTCAGCCGCCGGGTTGCTTCGTGATGAAGCTGATCTGCCCGCCGCCCTCGACGATCGCCCATTCGATCTCGTCGATGGTGGCGATGCGCTGGAGTCGCGCGGCCGCGGCGATCTCCTCGAGCGTCAGGCGCTCCGCGCGCATGTTGCGCTCGATGGGCTTACCGTGCTCGACGACCACGAGCGGCGCTGCCTCGAGCACCTTCCGCATCGCCTTGAAGCGGAAGCTCAGCCACGAGGCGCCGACGGCGAGGATCGCGATCGTCCCGACCGCGAGCAGGATGCCGGTGAGCGACATGTCGTTCTGAGTGACGCCCTGCTGCACGAGGTCGCCGATCACGACGAGCAGGATCAGGTCGAAGGGCTCGAGCGCCGAGAGCTCCCGGCGGCCGAGCAGCCGGAGCAGCACGAAGATGAACGCGAACGCGACGACAGCCCGCAGGACGATGTCCATCGCCGCTCCTCAGGGGAAGACGGTCACCGAGCGTTCGATCGCCGCGATGCTGCGCTCGCCGTCGCGTAGCTCGACGCCCTGCCGACGTCGGCCGAAAGTCGTCGGGTTGACCTGGAGCTCGACGTAGACGGTCAGCGTCCGGCCGGCCGGAAGCGGGTCGTACGCGAACGACACCCGGTCCCCCTCGCCGGCGACGCTCGTGGGCTCGGGCTGGACCGTGTTGACGGTGATCGCGTCGAACCAGCCCTGGTCGAGGACGAGCGTCGGCTCGCGCAGGTCGCTCCCGGCCTCGATCTCGAAGCGGCCCTGGAAATAGAGGCCGCTGCGCAACGCCGGCGGAGCGGTCAGGCTGAGCGTCGCGTCGTCGCCGGTCGCGACCGAGACCACCGTCTTCTGGCCGAACAGGTTGGCGAGCCCTGCGATCGCGACCGCCGCGAGCCCGGCGAAGAGCGCCCAGCGAAAGACCCGCTCCACGAGGTGGCGATCGTCCCGGTGGACGTCGAGCGAGATGCAGTCCGGCACGCCTGCTGCCTCGGGCACGCCGCGTGTGTTCCCCGTCCGGGCGACACGCAAACGAGGCCAATCCATGGGCGGAGCGGTCGCGTACTTCCTGGCGAGCTCCATCGTGGTGAGGCGCCCCATGATGGGGGAGGGGGATAATGGGGCGCCTCACCCGGCCCCGGCTAGGGCGGCTTCGGGCGGGTCGTCGTTTTGCGGCTCGGTGGCGCGGGTAGTCACCCTCCGCGTGAACGCCGAGCGACACGAAGGAGAGCGGAGATGAGCACGAAGGTCCGTGACGCGATGACGCCGGGCGTGCAGGTCGCGTCACCTTCCCAGACCCTCGTCGACGCCGCGGCTCTGATGCGCGAGAACGACGTCGGCTCGCTGCCGGTCGTCCAGGAAGGGCAGCTGGTCGGGATGCTCACCGATCGCGACATCGTCGTCCGCATCGTCGCGGAGGGCGCCGATCCCCGGAAGGTCTCCGTCGGCGACGTCGCCTCGAGGGAGATCGTGACGATCGGGCCCGACGACGAACTGGACGAGGCGCTGCGCCTGATGGGCGCCCACCGCGTGCGACGCTTGCCGGTGGTCGAGGGCGGGAGCATCGTCGGCGTGCTCGCGCAGGCCGACGTCGCGATCGACGCCAGCGACCGGAAGTCCGGGGCGTTGCTGGAGGAGATCTCGCAGCCGTCGTCGACCGAGCGGGACTGAGCGCATGGCCGTCTGCGACGTCTGCGGGAGGGCGTGATGGACGCCGCCGCCTGGACGATCTCCGTCATCGCCATCCTGATCGTCGTGGTCATCGCGATGCGCGAGCTCGGCCGCAGGCGGTAGCCGAGGCCGCATCGACGTGTACCGCACGACGCGGCACGTCGTATTGGCCTGGGCCGCCGGGTCCTGGCCGACACAGGCGTCGCGCCCGCGTGCTCTACGAGACGGGGCTCCCGCCTCGCTGGTACCTCGGCGAGCGACCGCTGACGCAGTGGTCGCAAAACGACCTGCTCGTAGCGGCTACCGATTCGGGCTGAGCAACCGGCCGAGGGTCCTGCTCTCCCGGACCTTGGCGAGCAGCGACTTCTCGATCACGCCCGCGCGCTGCGGGTCACCCTTGACCATCGCCCGCGCGAGGTTCGCCGCGTCGGTGATGCTGACGCGCGGGGGCAACGGCGGGATCTCGGGATCGACCACGAACTCGACGAGCGCCGGCCGCCCGGCCGCGAGCGCCTCGTCCCAGGCGGGGCCGACCCGGTCGGGCGCGTCGCAGCGGATCGCGTAGAGCCCCAGCAGGCGGGCGATCGCCGCGGCCGGCACGTCGGGGAGCCACTGGCTCGCCGGGAACGCCGGGTCGCCTGCCAGCACGCGTTGCTCCCAGGTGACCATGTTGAGGTCGCCGTTCGAGAACACGGCCACGACGAAGCGCGGGTCGTCCCACGCATCCCAGTGGCGCATGGCCGTTGCAAGCTCGTTCATCCCGTTCATCTGGAAGGCGCCGTCGCCGACGAAGGCGATCACGGGGCGGTCGGGCCGAACGTTCTTCGCTGCGATCGCGTACGGGACGGCCGAGCCCATCGAGGCAAGCCCCCCGGACAGCGACGCGAGCATGCCCCGCCGAACGCGGACGCACCGGGCCCACCAGACGGTCGAGGAGCCGGAGTCCGCCGTCAGGACGGCGCCGTCGGGCAGCCGCTCGTTCAGCTCCCACGCCACGAGCTGCGGGTTGAGCGGATCGCCCGCCATCGCCGCCTGTGACTCGACGATCCGCCACCAGTCCTCGACCCAGGCCTCGACCTGCTCGCGCCAGGCGCGATCGCGCTTGCGCTCGAGCAGCGGGATCAGGGCAGTGAGCGTGTCCCTCGCGTCACCGACCAGATGGACGTCCATGGGGTAGCGCAACCCGATCCGGGCGGCCTCGACGTCGATCTGGACGCCTCGCGCGCGTCCTTCCCGGGGCAGCCATTCGGCGTACGGGAAGTTGGAGCCGACCATCAGCAGCGCGTCGCAGCCCTCCATCAGCTCGAAGCTCGCGCGCGAGCCGAGTAGCCCGATCGGCCCGGTCACGAACGGGAGGTCGTCGGGCAACACCGCCTTGCCGAGGAGCGCCTTCGCGGCGCCGGCTCCGAGCAGGTCGGCCGTCTCGATCAGCTCGTCCGTGGCTCCGGCGGCACCTCTGCCGGCGAGGATCGCCACCCGTTCCGCCGCGTTGAGGAGGCCTGCCGCTCGCTCGAGCTCCCTCTGCGCCGGAACGACGTGCGGCCGTGCGTAGCCGACGCTCGAGAAGACGGAGCCGTGCGCGCGCGGCGGCGACTCGACCGCGTCCTCGTCCTGCACGTCGTTCGGGAAGACGAGCGTCGTCACGACGCCGTCCGCGAGCGCCGTGCGCGCAGCACGGTCGACGAGGTGACGCGCCTGGGCCGGGACCGTGCAGGTCTCCACGAAGGCCGACACGTCGCCGAACAGCGTCTGCAGGTCCACCTCTTGCTGGTAGCCGGCGCCGAGCGCGGCGCGCCGCTGCTGGCCGACGAGCGCGAGCACCGGCTGGCCGTCGAGCTTCGCGTCGTAGAGGCCGTTCAGCAGGTGAATCGCGCCGGGGCCCGACGTGGCCAGGCAGACTCCGAGCCCGCCGCCGAACTTCGCGTGCCCGCACGCCATGAACGCCGCCATTTCCTCGTGGCGCGCCTGCACGAAGCTCGGCTCGCCGTCCGCGCGGTCGAGCGCGCCGAGAAAGCCGTTGATGCCGTCGCCCGGGTATCCGTAGATCCACCGGACTCCCCACTCGACCAGCCGGGCGAGCACGAACTCGGCGACGGTTGCCATGCAGACGTCTTTCCCGTCCGGCGCGAGCGTCGAAACCGGGAATGGGTTTCCAGACACCGCCCCCGTGGGAACGCTGTCACCCGTGAGGCCGACACGGCTCGACCACGTGGCGCTCTGGGTGACGGACCCCGACGGCATCGCCGGGCGGACCCACGACCTCCTGGGGTTCCACGAGATCGAGCGGTCCGACGCGTTCATCCTCGTCGGCGCCGACGCGCGGTCCGGGAAGCTCACGCTCTTCACGGCCGACGGTCCCCGCACGGCCGGGGCCCTCGTCGAGATCGGCCTGCGAGCGCCCGGGCTGGCGGAGCAGGAGGTCGTCGAGCTCGGGGACGAGCTTCGCCTTCGGCTCACGGCCGGCGACCCAGCCGAGCCGGCCGACATCGACCATGTCGCGCTGCTCGCCTCCAACCCACGCAGCGCTCGCCAGCGCTGGCTCGAGCTGGGCTTCGAGCTCGCCCCGCCCGCGGCGGGCGGCGTGCTCCGCGCCCGCGTCGGCCCGACGTTCGTCGAGCTGCGCCCGGGAGCGCCCGGCAGTCCGGCGCGCCCGTTGCTCAATCACCTCGGCGTTCTGGTCGAGAGCGTCGAGGAGGTGGAGCGCGCCGGCTCCCGGCCCGAGCTGGGCGAGGTCGAGCTCGTCGACGCCGAGAACACCGTGGCCGCGTTCGTCACCGGGCCGGACGGCGTCCGGCTCGAGTACGTCGCGCACAAGCCGACGTTCTCGCTCAGGTAGGCGGACCCGGGTTACGGACGCCGTCGATGCGCGATTGCCTCGTGCTCGTCGACGTGTTCGACGACCCGGCCGGCTAGCGGATGCCGCCCGGCCGTTGCTGCGGTGCTCGCACGACGAGCGGGCGGAGCCGATGCCGGGCAGCCTGCAGCGGCGTCAGAGGGAAGGCGCCGGCGTCCAGGCTCCAGAGCGCGTGCCGGAGCCGCCCGCGGCGTCTCACCAGGCGCGGCGGGGAAACGATCAACTGCGGAGCTACGGGCACGAGATTCCTCCTTCGAGCTTCCGTGACCGGGTGATTCCCCTGCAGGCGGTGTTTCACGCATCTGCTGTGCGCGACGTCCCCGTGCGGCGCGCGAGCACGCCGGCAAGCGCGCCCGTAGCCGCCGCTCCCGCCACCGCCGTGGCGACTCCCGCGCGCCGGGCGAGCTGATCCGAGATCCGGAGAGCCCGCGCCCGTGACTCGCGTTTCTGAGCGACTGTCGGAGCGCCGCGCTCGTCGATCGGGCCGGAGCGGTGGTCTGGTGGTGCCCGACCGGTTCGACGCGCCCTCCTGGTTCGCATGCGTGCTAGGCGAGCGAGGAGGCACGTGGTCGCTGACGCCGGCGCGCACGCGCGCTGTCTCCCGTGCTCGAGGCCGCTCGCAGGTTCGAGCCGAGAGGCTCGCACGGGCTGGCAGCCCCGCGATACGAACGCAACGGGAGGTCGATCACGGCGCATGCCTGCGACGGCGTGCTGGAGCTGCGCGGCGGCGACGACCTCACGCAGCGTGCGGGGGTCTCGGCTGCGAGCTCGTGCTCCGTGCCGGGGAGGGGCGTGACTTCGTCTGCGCCTACTCGGCGGGCGGAGCACCTCCGGACGTCGAGGCGCGCTCGGCGCTCGAGGACACGAGGCTCGGGCGGCGCTCCTGAACCGCATCGCACGAGGAGCCAGCATCGAGCAGGCCGGCCGGCGCGGGGTCGCGCGGGCAACGCCCGTGGCGTGATGAACGCCTCAGGCGCCTGCGCCGTGCGACGCGGGACGCTGGAAGAGTCGAAGCAGCTCTCCAACGTCGTGTCCGAGTTGCGCGTGGTGACGCATCGGGGCCTCCGGGTCGACCTTGTAGTGGTTGCGACGCCCGACGCGTTGCCGGCTGACGTAGTTCGCCTCGATGAGGTCGGCCACGATTCGTTGAGCGGCTCGCTCGGTGATGCCGACCGTCTGCGCGATGTCTCGCATGCGAATGTTTCCGTCTCGAGCGATGCAGAGCAGCACCTGCGCGTGGTTGGTCAGGAACCGCCAGTGTCTTTCCTCAACACTTGACATAGACGACAATAAGTTCGTATATTATGGTTCGTGTCACAGTTTTCGTGACAAGTCTAGCGCGAGGATGTGGGTCGTGGGAGGGATCGGAGCAGCTTCTTCGAGCGGCCGCGGCGGGCGTGCCGAGATCGTGAGCGTATCCCGAGTCGACGGGCTAACGACGGTGTGGTTGGAAGGGGAGCTCGACCTGCATACGGCCTCCGGTGTCCGGGTGGCGTTGCAGAGCGAGTGCGCACACGGAAGCCGCTTGGTTCTCGATGTCTCGGCGGTCGAGTTCGTCGATAGCTCGGGCCTCAACACCTTCGTCAGCCTCCATCGCGACACGGCTGCCGCGGGCGGGACGCTCGAGCTCGTGGGAGCAAGCGCGTCGCTGCGACGACTCCTGGAGATCACGAGCCTCTCGCATCTCGTCGGCACGACCTGCTGATCCCGCGGGCGGGCGAGGGCTACGGTTTCCCCGATGAGTACCGAGCCACATCGTCGCAGCGCGGTTGTGTTCGGCGCGCGCAACCTCGGTCGAGCGGTGATCGAGCTTCTGATCGCGGACGGATGGCCCGTCGTGGGCGTGGCCCGATCGAGGGCGACGCTCGACGGCGTTGCGAGCACCGGGGCGCTGGCTCTCGCAGGCGACATCACCGACGGGGTGAGCGTGCGGCAGGTGCTCGAGGAGGCGGCGTCCGCGCACGGTCGGGTCGACCTCGTCGTGAACGCGGCGTCGCCCTATGGCGGCGACCGGAGCGGGCCGTTCGGCGGCGGCCGGCTCAGCGACGCGGCGGCGGATGCCTTCGAGCCCTGGGCGGCCGTACCGGCCCGCGCGGCCTTCACGTTTCTCTCGATCGCGAGCTCGTTCCTGCTCGAGCAGGGCGGCCCTGCGACCGTCGTTCAGGTCACGGGCGGCTCTGCGCGCCGCGCCATGCCCGGGCGCGGCCTGTGGGCGGCGGGCTGCTTCGGCGTGCGCGCGCTCACGAACGCGGCGGCGCTGGAGCTGCGGGAGCACGGCATCCACGTGGCGCTGCTGATCGTCGACGCGGGCATCGAGCCGATCGCCGGGGCAGCCGCCGGCCGGGGGGCCGAGGCCCTCGCCGATCCCCGTGCCCTCGCCGAAGCCGTCCGGTTCCTCGCCGAGCAGGGCGCCCGCAGCGCAACCCACGAGCTGCAGGTGACACCGCTCGCCGAGCGCTGGGTGCCCTGAACGGCTGCCTCCTCGAGCCAGAGTCGAACCGCCCGAGTGGTCGACGGAGCGGCCCCGGAGTCGACCGAGCCAGCCTGGGGGGCTACACGACCTCACCGGTCTTGAAGACGGATCAGGAGATTGACGCGGGTCCCAGGGAGGCAACGGGCCCTGCAGAGTCCTGAGCCGGATGCGGCCGGTGCCGGCTCAGGAACAGACGTCGCGGTAGCGGCGTTCCGGGAGAAGATCTCGCCACTCCGTCGGCGTCAGGTTGCGGTGCGCGAGGCGGCACGCGTGGGTCTTCCACGCGGCGGGATCGAGGTTCCAGATGACGCCCTCGCCCGAGCCGAACACGGCAACCACGCGCTCGCCGGTCGGGAAGAACGTTCCTCGCCCGCCCACGTCGGCGCCCGGGATTGGTGTGCCGACAAGCTTTCCCGAGGCGACGTCCCAGAGCCTGAGCTTTCCGTCGGCGCTCGTCGTCAGTACCGCGCGGCCGCTGGGGTCGAAGGTCACGCTCGAAACCCACCCATTCTGGCCTCCGAGCGCGCGGCCGATCTGCCGACCTGTCGTCGGGTCCCAGAAGTGGACCTTTCCTGCCGAGTCGCCGGTGGCGATCGCCTTGCCGTTCGGCGAGAAGCGGACCGGCACGATCGCGTCCTCGTGGTCGATCGTCCGCGCGAGCGTCCGACGCGCGACATCCAGAATCGCGATCTTGCCAGCGAGGCTGCCCGCCGCGACCCATTTGCCGTCCGGGCTGAAGGCGACGTCCTGGAGCGAGCCGCTGACCTGCACGCTCGCGATCTGCCGCCCGGACCGCAGGTCGTGCACCCGCAGCTTCCCGTCAATCCCGGCGGTCGCGACGAGCTCGCCGTCGGGCGAGAAGTCGACCCCAGACGCGCCCATCGGGCCGGCCGGGCCGAGGCGCTGCACGATGCTGCCCGTCGCCACGCTCCAGACGACCGTCTGCAGCGCGTTGCCGGTGGCGGCGACCAGCCGGCCGTCGCGACTCCAGGCGAGCGAGTCGACGAGGCCGGACGGCCCGCGCAGCTCGCCCAGGACGGCTTGGTCGCGGGTACGCCAGAGCGTCACCCGACCCGGCGCGGGGGAGGTGGCGAACTGCGAGCCGTCGGGGCTGACCGCGACCGCGGTCGAGGCGTCCTGTGCCGGGACGTGCGCGCCCTGACCCTTCTCCGCAGCTGGAGCGAAGCGGAACGGGCGCCCGAGCCTTCTCCGTCCGCGCGCGTCCCACACCAGCGCGGTCCCATCGCTCGAGCCCGAGTACAGCGTCGCGGTGTCGGGGCTGAAGAGCACTCCCAAGGCGGCGGCGGCGTGGCCCGCGAACGTCTCGCGCAGGCTTCGCGTCGGCACGTCCCACACGTTCACGCTGCCGTCGTCGGAGGCGGTTGCGAGCACCTTCCCGTCGCCGCTGAACGCCACGGCCGTGACCCGTCCCGGCGCCCGGCGCGCGAGCGGCCGTGCCCTTCCGGTGCTCAGATCGACGAGCTTCACGCTGCCGTCGTCCTGCCCGAATGCCGCCCTGCCTCCCGTCGGCGCGACCGCCGCCGCGCCCGCGACCTGGAAGGTGCGTACCGCCGCGAAGGTCCGCGGATCGAATAGAAAGGACCTCGTCTCGCCGCTCGTCACCAGGAGGAAGCGGCCGTCCTCGGTGTAGCCGATCAGGCGTCCCCCCACAATCGGCTTCGATCGCCGAAGCTCGCCGCCGTCGCTCGAGCGGCGCAGGACGAGCACCTCGGCCGGTGGCGAGAAGCGGCCCGAGACCGCCTCGCCGGTGACGACGGTGCGACCGTCGGGAGCGAACGCGACGTCGGCCGTCACGGCCGTCGCGCGCGAGGTGACCGACGCCCGTGCCCGACGGGTCTGGGCATCGACGAGGAAGAGCGTCGCGTGCGACCCGTCGCTGTTTCCGACGGCCAGTGTCTGGCCGTCTGGACTGAACGCGAGCGCTCGCACCGGTCGCACGATCGCGCCGAAGTAGCCGATCTGATCGCCGGACGCGAAAGGCCGGCCGATCTCGCGCAGCGTGTGTGTGTTGACGAACGTCACGCCGCCGTCGTCGCCGCGGATGGCGAGCGTGCGGCCGTTGGGGCTGAGCGCGTCGTCGAGGACGCGTGCGCTTCCGGCTTGCAGCACCGCGAGCGCTGCGGGGCTTCGCAGGAGGGCAGCGAGGAGATTACTGCGGGTCGCCAGCCCGTCGTCGAGGTTCACACCTTCGCGAGCGAGCAGGAGCGCGCGGTCGAGGCGCGGCTCGACCAGCGCTTGCGCCCCGAGCCGCTGCGCGATCGCCGCGGTTGCCTGCTGCCTCGCCGAGCCGCGCGCGACCAGCGCGATCGCGCCTGCGACGAGCGCCGCGGCGAGGAGCAAGACCGCGAGCGCCAGCAGGGAGCGCAGGCGCCGGTTGGCGCGGGCGAACGAGGTGCGGCTCCGCTCGAGGAACTCGCGCTCGAGCCGGCTGAGACCGGCGTCGTCGCAGCAGGAATCGGCCCACTCGAGTGCCGCCGCGAGGCGAGCCCCGCGATAGAGCTCGCCCGGCTCCCGCCCCGCGGCCTCCCACTCCGCGGCGGCCTGCGTCAGGTGCCGGTGCAGGCGGCGACCGTGCGCATCCTCGGCGAGCCACTCGGCGAGCCTCGGCCACTGCTCGAGTAGCGCCTCGTGCACCAGCTCGACCGTCTCGTTGTCGGCAACGACCAGCCGCCGCTCGACCAGCGCCGCGAGCACGCGCGCGACCTGCTCGTCCTCGTCGGCATCGAGCTCGTCGCGCGTCACGCGCCGGCGCGCGAGCGCCTCACCTTCGCTGCCGTCCGCGAGCCGAAGCAGGATTCGGCGCGCGATCTGCTGCTCGTCGTCGCCGAGCGACGAGAATGCCGCCTCGGCATGGCGGGCGACAGCGCCGCGAACGCCGCCCGTGCGTTCGTAGGCGGCCAGCGTGAGCGATCGTCCGTCGCGTTCGTGCCAGAGGTCGAGTAGCGCCGTCGACAGGAGCGGCAGCCCGCCGGGCTCCCCGTCCACGTCGTCGACGAGCGCATCCACCAGCGCCGGCTCGATCTCGAGCCCCGCCCGCTCGGCCGGCCCTTCGATCGCGCGGCGGAGCTCACCGCGGCTCATCGGCCCGAGCAGGACGTGGTTCGGGCCCACGAGGTCCGCCAGCTCGAGGTACGGGGCGAGATGGCCGAAGAAATCAGCCCGCAGGGCGATCAGGATCAGGGCACGGCGTTCGGGGTCCCAAGCCGCCTCGACCAGCGCGCCGGCGAGCGTGCGTCGCTCGTCCTCGCCGACGGATGCCGCGAAGAGCTCCTCGAACTGGTCGACCGCAAGCACGACGCGCCCACCGGGCGGCACGCGCTCGATCGCCGCGGCGACCTCGACCGCCCCTCGTTGGCCGGGACGAAGCAACACGTATGGCATCCCGAGCGCGGGCAGCAGGCCGGCGCGAAGGAGCGACGTCTTGCCGCCTCCGGACGGCCCGACGATCGCGAGCAGCGGCGACTCGGCGAGGCGCTCGACGAGCTCGCCCACGAGCCGCTCACGTCCGAAGAAGAACTCCGCGTCGGCGGGATCGAAGGGCGCGAGCCCCTTGAACGGGCAGTCCTCGCGCAGCGGCGACGCAGCCGGCGGGCGGCCGTCGACGGTCGCCGTCAGTGCGGGGTCCTGGACGAGAATCGCGCGCTCGAGCTCCTGCAGCTCGACTCCGGGCTCGAGCCCGAGCTCGTCGTTCAGGAGCGCCCGAGTCCGCCGGTAGACCGCGAGCCCCTCGGCCTGCCGGCCCGACCGATAGAGCGCGAGCATGAGCTGCGCGCGGAAGCGCTCCCGGTACGGGTGCTCGGCGCCGAGCGCCTCGAGCTCGGCGATGACCGAGAGGTGTCGACCGAGGGCGAGGTCGGCGTCGATCCGCTCCTCGACCGCGGCCAGGCGCAGCTCTTCGAGGCGCTCCACCTCGAGGCGCACGAACGGCTCCAGCTCGAGATCGGCGAGCGCCCGGCCCTGCCAGAGACCCTCCGCGGCGCGCAGCGCCGCGGCGGCGGCAGCAGCGTCGCCCGCAGCCAACGCGTCGCGCCCCGTCGCCACGAGCCGTTCGAACTGCTCGAGGTCGAGCTCGCCGGGCTCGACCCGAAGGAGATAGCCGGGAGCACGGGCGACGAGCCGTGGCTCGTCGCCCGTTGAGGCGGCGAGCACTTTGCGCAGCCTCGAGACCTGGTTGCGGAGCGCGTGGTCGGCCGAGTTCACGCTCTGCTCCACGAACAGCTCTCCGATCAGCCGCTGGCGCGGTACGACCCGGTTCGCGCCGAGCAGGAGCAACGCGAGCAACGCGCGCTGCTTCGGTCCCCCGATCGGGACCGACGCCCCGTCCACCCGAACCGCGAGCGGACCGAGGATCCGGAACTCGAGGCGGCTCGCTGCCATGGCGCGCAACCCGGAGTGTCCCGCACTCGTGAGGGCGATACCAGGGGGCGGGACCGCGCTGGGACAGCTTTGGGACACGAGCGGGGGACGATCCCGACCGATGCTCTACACGGCCAAGTGCTTCTGGCCAGGCGTGACCGAGGCCGAGCTCCGGCTCGCCGCCACGCGTGCGGGAAGCGAGACCGAAGAGCGGCCACAGGCGACCTTCCGCGGGGCGCTCTACCTCCCGAGCGACGAGCTCGTGCTCTGCCTGTTCGAGTCCGCGTCGCCCGCAGCGGTCAAGGGCTCGAGCGAACGCGCAGGCATGCCGTGCGAGCGCGTCATCGAGACCGTGTGGGTCGCATCCCACCCGAGAGGAGGTACGCAGACATGCGCAAGCTAGTCGCATTCTGGTCGCTGTTGCTCGGATCGGCGGTGCTGAGCGCGGGCGCACCGGCGGCGCCGAGTGCCGACCTGTGCGTCGGCACTCAGCCGGGGTGCTTCGCGACCATCCAGGCAGCGGTGGACGCCGCCGGGGACGGCGACAGGATCCGGATCGCGCCGGGGACGTTCCAAGGAGGCATCACCATCCTGAAGGACGTCGAGCTCGTCGGAGCCGGCGCAGGGGCGACCACGATCGAGGGCGGCGGCCCTGTGATCACCATCGGCGCGTTTGTCGGCCCGGGCGGCCCGGGACAGCCGACCGTCTCGATCAGCCGCGTCACGATCACCGGTGGGCTGGTGGACACCGAAGGCGTCGCCGCCGGCGGCGGCGTGCTCATCCCCTTCGCGGGTCCCGGCGTCCCCGTCGCGACCGTGGCGATCTCGGACAGCGTCATCACCGGGAATCGGGCCTCTCCGTCAGGCCTCTTCCCGCCCGGGCCCTTCTGCGGCCCGTCGCCGTGTGCGGTCGCGTGGGGCGGCGGCATCGACAACGGCGGGGACCTGACGTTGACCAACACTCGAATCAGCGACAACGTGGCGGGCTCGACGTCGACGGACGGGTCCGCGGCCACGATCGCCCAGGGTGGTGGGATCAGGAGCCACCCGGACGCGAACCTCGTGCTGCGCCACAGCCTCGTGAGCGGAAACCGCGCGGCCACGTCCCCGCCGAACGGGCAGTTCGCCGACGGCGGCGGCATCGCCGATGACGGCACGCTCGTGCTCGACACCAGCGTCGTCACCGGCAACACCTCCGAGGTCTCGGCCGCGGTGGCGAGCACGTTCCCGTTCGACATCCGGCAGTCGGCGATGGCCGGCGGCATCTTCAGCACGGGATCGGCCACAATCGCGCGCTCGATCGTGAGCAGAAACAGCGTCCGCTCGAGCAACACCGCGGGCGATGCGCTCGCCCTGGCCGGCGGGATCGACGGCGATGACGAGGGCACGTTGTTCGTCCTCAGCGACAGCGACGTCGCTCACAACGAGGTCGAGGCGAGCGTCCCGGACTCCTCGGGTAGCAGTGCCGTGGCCGCGGTGGGAGGAGTCTCGACCCGGGCGGTCTCCACCGTCCGCGCTACCAGCATCCGCGGCAACCACGTCCGTGCAGAGAGCGCGAGCGGCTTTGTGCTCGCAGCGGGTGGAGGCCTCGGGAACGTGGGCCAGACGACGCTGCTGGGAACGCTGGTGATCGGCAACAGCGCAACCGCGGACGGTGCATTCGGCGCCGCCCAGGGGGGTGGGATCAACAACGTCAGCGTCGGCGGGCCTGACCCGCGGCTCACGCTGAGCCACAGCGTCGTGGCCGCCAACAGATTGCACGGGAGCCCTGCGATCGCGCTCCAGGGCGGCGGGATCTTCACGGCCTTTCCCGTAACACTGACGCGGACTCTCGTTGCCGGCAACGAGCCCGACCAGTGCTTTGGATGCTGACCGCGGCGGCGAACGTACGCAGGTTGAGAGCGGAAGGCCGCCCAGGGAGGCGGCCTTCCGCGCGTCAGTGGTGAGTCCTGGCGGAAGCGGGCGGGTCGATCTCGGGCAGCATCGGGCAGCAAAGATCCGAAACCACCCCGCTCGACCAGGCGGCGTCTCGGCGACCCCAATCCATGGACGCCGCCGCTTCCGTCGCCACCTGCAGCGAGGTCGGGCTCATGCTCACGGCTGGCTCACCCGGTGGAGGATGATCTCGTCGACGGGCTCGCCGGCCTGGGTGGTCGTCGTCTCGCGAACGATGTTCCTGTCGATGACGTCGTACCTGACCCTCAGCTCGACGATGGAGCCGGTGTTGGTGCAGGTGATGACGAGGTTGTCGCTGACCAACGCCGAGCCGGCGACGGTGGCGTCGCCGACGGTGACGATGGCTCGGTCGGTGCCGTCGCACAGGCTGAACACGGTGTCGCGTCCGATCACCGACAGCGTCCGATCGTCGTTTCTGGTAATCCCTCGCCGCGAGTCGCCCCCGTCGAGGGGGTCGATGCCCATCCAGTAGCCAACGAACTGCCGGGCACCCGGCCCCTGACGGCCCGTGTCCGCCTGCGCGAGGAGGACTCCGGACCCGACGCCGGCCACCATCAGGGCGGCCGAAACGATGACTGCAAGGCGCTTCATGCGCCACCTCCCTCTCTCGTCAACCTGCTCACGCTGGTCAGCTCAGCGCCGCACACCACCTTGACCGACGCGACTTCCGCCGAACCGGTGAGCACGCTCGATAACGCGAGCACACCGCCGAGCATCGCCGACCGATCCTCTCACTGCTTGTCATCGTTCGCTTCGTCGGCGACCGCATCTCCCGTGCTCGGCCAGCCGCTCGAGCCGGGCGCGCGAGCCGGCATCCTGTGAAGTGCGCATCGCGTGCGCTACCTCCGGCCAATCGCCAACGCCGGATGGCCGGAATAGATCACGTCCATGGGGATCCTTGAACGTAAAGGAGCGCGCCGTCAATGGCCGACGATGACTTTATGCGTATCGAGCTCTCCGACGAGCAACGTGAGCGAGCCCTCAGGGCAGCCGCGCGCGACTCTCGCGCGATCGTAAGCGAACAGTTGCGCATCTCCAGTTGGTCGTAACCCTCATTTCAGAGAGTTGTGACCTTGCCTATCGGCAACCGGTTCGGGCCAATGTGCGCCAGCATCAGCCGGATTCCAACGGACTCGAGCGGATGTGGCCACCGCGTCGCGGGAGCTTTGAACCAGTCGAGATCGGCTTGAACGAACGTCAAACGGCTAAACGGAGCGGCCCCGGAGTCGAACCGAGCCAGCCGTGGGCTACACGACCTCACCGGTTTTGAAGACCGGCTGGGCCACCGGGCCCGTGCCGCTCCGGCAGCGACGATAACAAGGCGCTTGCGGGCTACTCGGAGTCGGCCTCCTCGGCCATGCCGAGCAGGTCGTCGCGGGAGATCTTCCCGACCAGGTCGGGGTGGTCGCGCTCGACGTGCTGCTCCGCGTTCCGGATCAGCTCGTCGTCGGTCTCGCCGCGCACGACCTGGCCGCACTCGCAGTTGATCAGCTTCGGCATCGTCGCCTCCTCCAGTAGGTGAGCACGCGGTCGTGCTGGAGCGTCAGCTCGACGAGGCGGCGCGGCATCGCCAGCTCCGCCGGCTTCCCGGCGATGTCGCCTTCCGACAGGCCGCGCGCCTGGCTCGACATGCCCGACAGGTAGAAGCGGCCGCCGCCGGCAGCAGACTGGACATGTGCGAGATCCTGCACGCTCGGCCTTTCCGGGACGTTGGCGGAAGCTTGGTGCGAACATGCCGCGACGTTGTCGACCCGGATCCACCTCTGCGGCCGTGTGACCGTCGAGCTCGACGGCCGTCGGATGGAGCGTGACCTGCCGGGCCGCCAGGGTCGTCTTCTGTTCGTCTGCCTCGCGGCCGGACGGGTGCGCCCGGCGACGCGCGCCGAGCTGCTGGCAGCCCTCTGGCCGGGCGATCCACCCGCGCGCGCCGAAGCCGCGCTCAGCTCGCTCCTGTCGAAGCTCCGGCGGACGCTCGGCCCGCACCGCCTGGAAGGGCGAGGTCACGTGCAGCTGCGGCTGCCGCAGGACGCATGGGTCGACCTCGAGGCCTCGACTGCGGCGGTGCACCGGGCCGAGGGCGCGGTCACGCGGAAGGACTGGCACGCGGCCTGGGGCCCGGCCAGGCTCGCCCAGCACATCGCGGCCCGGGGCTTCCTCCCGGGGGAGGAGGCACCCTGGATCGACGAGCGGCGCAGCCAGGTCGAGGCCTTCTACCTCCGCTCGCTGGAGCTGGCCGCGCAGGCGTGCCTCGGGATCGGCGGCGCCAAGCTCGTAACCGGGGAACGGACGGCGCGGACGTTGATCGCGGCAGACCGCGGGTGAGGGGAGGCCGGCCGGTGAGCAGGCGCGCGCGAGGAGCCCTGATCGGGGCGGTGGCGCTCGCGGCGATCGCCGCCGCCGCCGCGCTCGTCTGGGCGCTCGCGCTTCGCGACACCTCCGAGCCGGCCTCCGTGGACGATGCCGTTCGCCGGTTCCGCGAGGCTGCCCAGAGCGGCGACACGCCCGCGCCTGCCGGCGTGTACGTCTACGCGAC
>DATBMD010000310.1:0-12571 GCA_036555085.1 Gaiellaceae bacterium | reverse complement strand
GTGCGTCTTGCCGTGGACGACCGACTCGACGTTGGCGAGCAGGCGCTCTGCGACCTCCGTCGCGCGCCCGAAGCGCTCGTTCGGCTCCGCCGCGAGCGCCGCTGCGTCTCCCCACGGCATGTGCCAATGGTAAGACGAGCGGCGCGGACCGTGGTTGTTGCGCCGCGTTTAAGCGGAGCGAGCGAGCTCGGGCGACTCGGTCGCGCCGATGATGCGGGCACGTCGGCGCGCGCGCAGCCGCTCGGCGAGCACGTAGCTGCCGATCACGAACGTGGCCGCGGCGACCTGGGCGAGCAGCCCCTGCCACGTCGGATAGAGACCGAGCCAGAGGCCGGTCCAGTACGGGAGCTCGAGGCCCTCGACCGGCGAGACCGGCAGCCAGCCGACCTTCTGGAGCGTCTGCACGGTGGTGCCGACCATCACGATCAGCACCCAGGTGATCAGCAGGCCGGTGGCGATCAGCATCTTCTTGTGCGGGAGCCGGCGTTCGAGCACGACGACGGCGAGCCCGACGAGCAGCGTCGCCGCCAGGCCGAGCGCGACGCCCTGCAACACGGTGAAGGCGCCCGCCTCGAGCGTCAGCGCCTGCAGGAAGAGAACCGTCTCGAAGCCCTCGCGGTAGACGCTCGAGAAGCCGAGCGCCACGAGCCCCACCACCTGCGCGGCCGCGAGGGAGAGCCCCGCCCCCGCCAGGATGCGCTTCTTGCGGCGGTGCAGGTCCTGCAGGTTCTCCTGCCAGTAGACGCGGTGGTAGAACCAGTTGAGGATCAGCAGGAGCACGGCGATCGCGACGAGCGAGACCACCGCCTCCAGCCGCTCGCCGTAGATCGCCAGCGACGTCAGCACCGTCTGCGCCACGATCCACGTGACGACGCTCGCGGCCAGCGCGACTGCCGCGCCGGCGAACAGCGGCCGCCGGTAGCGCCGCTGGGCCCCGACGAGGCTCGCGGTGAGGGCGGCGAGGATGAGCACCGCCTCGAGACCCTCCCGGAAGACGATGATCGCGCTGTTGGCGACGACCTGGGCCTGCGAGCCGGGCCCGCTCCCGATGCGTGCCGCCGCGTCCGCGAGCGACGCGTCGAGGGCGGCGCGGGTCGCCGCGATCTCGGTCGCCGCAGCCTTCCGCTTCAGCAGCTGCACGAGCCCGTCGACGCCGGCGGCGCCGTACCAGAAGTACCCCTCCACCTCGCGGAAGAGCGAGGGCGCGAGCCCGCGCAGGCGCTGCTCGGGGCCGAGCTCGAAGACGCCGTAGGCCTCGAGCCGGGCCGACTCGGCCCGCCCCCACTCGCCGCTCGCGACCGCCGCCTCGAGCCGGTCGAGCGCGGCCGAGATGACGTCGAAGTCGGCCGTCTTGGCGGCCTCCTTCCACTCGGCGGGGTAGAGATCCCCGAGGAGCCCCGCCGCCTCGTCGGCCTGCGCGCGCACGGTGGCGGCGTCGGCGACCCGCCCTCCCTGGCTCGCAGCAGCGAGCACGTCTCCGAGCTCGTCGAGGATCGTCTCGACGCGGCGTGTTGCCGCCGGGCCGCGCTCGAGCAGCACGGGCGAGACGTCCCGGAACGCCGCCTCGGCGCCGTCGCGGAACGTGATCGCCTCCTGGATCTCGAAGTCGAGCGTCACCCGGCCGTCGTCGACGCCGCGGCCGTACTCGATCGGGACGAGCTTGAGGAAGCGCTCGAGCTGCCCGGCGCGGCGCAGCTGCTCCTCGGCCGACAGCGGCGCCGCCCGGAAGCCCTCCAGCAGCCGCTCCAGCCGCTCGGCCGCGGCCACCGGGGCCGGCCCGGCGAGGCTCGCGACCGCGCCGTCGACCCGGCGCGCGCGACTCTCGCCGCGCTGGGCGACGTAGGAGGCCCGCAGGATCGACCAGTAGCCGGCCGCGAGCGCGGCCGACTCCGCCCGCCGGACGTCGAACCCGGCCTCGGCGTCGGCCACGGCGCCGAGGGCGGAGCGCAGCCGCCCGTCGTAGGTGTCGAGCAGATCCGTCCGCACGGCGGCTGCCGCCGCGCGAGGCGCGGTCGAGCCCGCGTCGAGCGCGTCGACGGCCATCGTCGCGTCGGCGGCGGCGCGCGAGAACCGCGTCGGCGGCCGGAACTCGCGGACCAGCAGCCAGGCGCGCGCCGCCTCGACGTCGCCGCGCCGTGCCGCGGCAACGGCCTCGTCGCCGGCGGCGCCCAGAATCGTCGTCCAGACCGTCGCCCCCGCGGCGGCGAGCGCGGCCGCATCCTCGGCCGCGGCCGCCTGCTCGGCGGCGGCGAGCGCCCGCTCGGCCGTCCGCAGCGCCCGCGGGTCGCCCGCGAGCAGCGCCGTCGCGGCGCGCCGCGCGGCGGCGACCTGCGCCACGGCGGCGCGCGCCTCGCCGAGGACGAGCCCCGACTGGGCGCCCGAGATGCCGTCGCGCGCCTGGCCCGCGAGGAGCCACGGCTGGGAGCCGGCAGCCGAGGCGGAGGCGACGAGCGCGAGAGCTGCCGCCGCGACCGCCCCGATGCGGGCCGCGCGGGCCACTACTGGACGATGGTCACCTTGAGCCGCGCCGCCGCCTGCGTGACCTGGCCGGCGATCGCGGTCGCCCGCTGCTGCGCGTCACGGCCGAGCACGTCGGCCTGCTGCGGCGTGAACCGGCGGCCTGTGCGCTCCTGCGTCCGCAGCTTGCCGACGAAGCGCCAGAGGCCGTCGAGGTCGCGCTTCGTCTGGGCGCTCTGCGGCTGGTCGACGCTCGCGATCGAGGGGCGGATGCCCGCATAGATCACACGCAGGCCGCCGAGGATGTCCCCGATGTCGGAGAGGCGCGAGACGACGTTGAACGCGTCGCCCTTCGCACGGTCGCCGAGCACGAAGCGTGAGACCTTCCACTGGCCGAAGTACTCGGACATCGTCGGCACCATCACGACGACGGCGCTGAAGGCGTCGGAGGCGGTCGGGGACCACGCCTTGGCCGAGCGGTCGAGCCGCCCGGCGTGGAGCGCGAACGCGTCGGCGGCCGCGGTCAGGACGTGCGCATCGGGCAGCACCTCGCCGAAGCCGACCCGGCCGTTGCCGTCGAGATCGGCGCGGACGCCCTTCGCGACGTACTCCGGGCGCGTCCCCCAGAGCAGGCCCTCGGTCAGGTTGAAGAGGTTGCCCGGCTTGCGCAGGACACGGCCGTCGGCGAGCTTCAGGTCGAACGGAACGGCGCCGGCGGGGTCCTCCGCCGCGCTCGAGCCGGCGTCGAGGATGACGTCGTACACGGCGAGCGACGGGGTACCCGCCACGACTCCCTCGACGCGCTCGTAGTAGGGGTTGCCCTCGACCCAGAGCGCCTTGGCCCGGCGCAGGTCGTCGCGGACGCCCGCGCGCTGCTCCTGCCAGAGGCGGGCGTAGTCGTAGCCGACCTGCCGCGCGCGGGCGTCGTAGCGCTTCGCGACCGCGCGGAACCGGGCCGTGAAGCCGGTCAGCTGCTTCGTGTGCTGGAGCAGGAAGGCCTTCACCGGGGCGAGGTCGGCCCGGGTGGGCGGCGCCTGCGGCGCTGCGGCCGCCGAGTGGACGGCGCCGAGCAGCAGCGCGCCCGCGAGCAGGGTGAGAAGAAGGATGCGTGCGTTCATGGGCGACGACGCTAGCAGAACCTTATCGCCCGTGTAAGGGCGACCTTATCCCCCGAGCGAACGACCCCTACGTGTGCCGGCAGTCGTCGCAGGCGCCGCGGAGCACGACGTCGTGCGCGTCCAGGTCGTAGCCGCGCGAGCCGGCGACCCGTGTGACGGCGCGCTCGAGCTCCGGGTCGTGGAACGCCTCGACCTTGCCGCAGTCGTCGCACACGAGGTGATGGTGGTGCTCGCCGTCCGGCGAGGCCGGCTCGAAGCGGGCGACGCCGCCTCCGAGGTCGACGCGGTGGACGAGACGCAGCTCGGCGAGCTGGTCGAGCACCCGGTAGACGCTCGCGATCCCGACCGTGCGACCCCGAGCGCGCAGCCCGTCGAAGACGTCCTGGGCGGAGACGCAGCAGTCCTGGTCGCCCAGGTAGTCGACGACGGAGGCGCGCGCCCCGCCGCTGCGGAAGCCCGCGCGCCGAAGCTCGACGCGCGCATGATCCCCCCAGTCGCCGGCGGCCATGCCGGTAA
Source organism: Gaiellaceae bacterium (assembly GCA_036555085.1). Classification (GTDB taxonomy): domain Bacteria; phylum Actinomycetota; class Thermoleophilia; order Gaiellales; family Gaiellaceae; genus Gaiella. The sequence continues at coordinate 8,480 of DATBMD010000310.1, read as the reverse complement.
TGGTAGCGATTCTCATCTTGTGGTACGGTCGGGCGACGATGCGAGCGAGAATCGTTCTCACTGTCGTGGGCTGCGCGGCCGCGCTCGCCGCCGGGTGCGGCGGCAGCGACCAGAGCGGGAGCGGCGGGCCCGAGGTGGTCGCGGCCTTCTACCCGATCGCCTACGCGGCCGAGCGCATCGCCCCTGACGCCGACGTGCGGAACCTGACCCCTGCCGGGGCCGAGCCGCACGACCTCGAGCTCAGCGCGCGCGCCGTCGAGCGAGCTCGCGACGCCGACCTGGTGCTCTACCTCGGCGGCCGCTTCATGCCCGCGCTCGAGGACGCGGTCGCCGGGTCCGCGAACGCCGTCGACCTCCTCGCCGACCCGGGCGCCGAGCCGGGGGGCGACGACGGGGCCCGCGACCCGCACATCTGGCTCGACCCGGCCCGGTACGCGGTGCTCGTCAGGAGCGTCGCGCAGGCGCTCTCGCGTCCCGGCGCCGGCGACGGGCTCGTGGCCGAGCTTCGGGAGCTCGACCGGGAGTACCGCCGGGGGCTCGCCTCGTGCCGGCGGCGCGAGCTCGTGACCAGCCACGCCGCGTTCGGCCGCCTCGCGGCCGCGTACGGCCTCCGGCAGGTCGCCCTGACGGGCGTCTCACCCGAGGCGGAGCCGAGCCCTCGGGCGCTCGAGGAGCTCGTGCAGACGGTCGAGGCGACAGGAGCGACCACGGTCTTCTTCGAGCCGCTCGTCTCGCACGAGCTCGCGGAGACGGTCGCGCGCGAGGCCGGCGTCGCGACTGCCGAGCTCGATCCGCTCGAGAGCCTGACGGACGAGCAGGTCGCCTCCGGCGCCGACTACTTCACCGTCATGCGGGACAACCTGACCGCCCTGCGGGCGGCGCTCGGATGCAGCTAGCGGTCGAGCTCGAAGGCGTCACGTTCGCGTACGACCGCGCCACGCCGGTGCTCCGCGACGTCTCGCTGGCGATTGCGCCGGGAGAGTTCGTGGCGATCGCCGGGCCGAACGGCGGCGGCAAGACGACCCTCCTCCGGCTCGTACTCGGCCTCGAGCAGCCCGGCAGCGGCCGGGCGCTCCTCTTCGGCGAGCCCGCGACGGCGTTCTCGCAGCGGCGGCTGCTCGGTTACGTACCGCAGCGCGTCCGGCTCGGCGCCGACGCGCCGGCGACCGTCCGGGAGCTGGTTGCCGCGGGTCGCGTCGCGCCGGGGCGGCTATGGGGGACGCTCAGCCGCGGCGATCGCGTGCTCGTGGACGAGTCGATCGAGCGGATGGGCCTGGCGAGCCGGGCGAGGTCGCCTGTCCGCACGCTCTCCGGCGGCCTGCAGCAGCGGGCCCTGATCGCCAAAGCGCTCGCCGCGCAGCCGGCGGTGCTCGCGCTCGACGAGCCGACGACCGGCGTCGACGTCGAGTCGCAGGAGGCGCTCGCCGCGCTGCTCGCGCGCCTGCACGGCGAGCTGGGCGTGACGATCCTCTACGTCTCGCACGAGTTCGGCGCCGTTGAGCACCACGTCGGGCGGCTCGTGCTGGTCCGCGGCGGGATCGTCTTCGACGGCCGGCCCGCGGAGCTGCCCGGCGTCTGGCACGACCCCTCCCACACGCATGCTTGACTCGGAGTTCATGCGCCTGGCGTTCGGCGTGGGCGCGATCATCGGCGTCCTCGCTCCCACCGTCGGCTTCTTCCTCGTCCAGCGCCGCATGAGCCTGATCGGCGACGGCATCGGTCACGTCGCGTTCGCGGGCGTGGCGGCCGGCGTGCTGCTGGACCTCTCCCCGACGTTGACGGCGCTCGTCGCCTGCCTGGTCGGCGCCGTGGGCATCGAGTGGCTGCGCTCCCGCCGCCACGCGGCCGGAGACCAAGCGCTGGCACTGCTCTTCTACACCGGCCTCGCCGCGGGGGTCGTGCTCGTCTCGCTCGCGGACGCGCTCGACGTGAACCTCTTCTCGTACCTGTTCGGCTCGATCCTGACCGTGACCCGTGGCGACCTGGCGCTGGTGGCGGTGCTGGGCGTGGCCGGCCTGGCGACGATCGCCCTGCTGTATCGGGCGCTGTGCGCGGTCGTGCTCGACGAGGAAGGCGCACGGGTGGCCGGCGTCCCGATCGGCGCGCTCAACGTCGTCGTCGCCGCCCTGGCGGCGCTGACGATCGCGCTCTCGATGCAGGTCGTCGGCATCCTGCTCGTCGCCGCGCTGATGGTGCTACCGGTGACGGCCGCGACGCGCGTCGCCTGGAGCATGCGCTCGACGCTCGTCCTGTCGGCGGCGATCGGGCTCGGGTCGGTCCTGGTCGGCCTGACCGTCTCGTACTACGGGGACGTCCCGCCGGGCGGGACGATCGTCCTCGTCGCGGCGGCCGCCGTGCTCGCCGCGCTCCTCGCCCGCCCGCTCCGCGCGGCCTAGACCTGCTCGGCGCGCGGCGCCGGCTCGGCGCTCGCCAGCGCCGCCATGCGCGCGCGGCGGTCGGCGGTGATCTCCTGGATCACGATCTGGATCGACGCCGTCAGCGGCACGGCGACCAGCGCCCCGAAAACGCCGAGCAGGGCGCCGAAGACGGTGACGCTGGTGATGATCAGCGCCGACCAGATGCTGGTCGCCTTGCGCTGGATCGTGGGCGTGAGCAGGTTGTTCTCGACCTGCTGGTAGACGAGCACGACGACGAGCATGATCAAGGCGGCGGTGACGCCTTCCTCGGCCCAGAGCGTCGGGACGAGGATGAACCCGGCGATCGTCGCACCGAGGTTCGGGATCAGATCGAGGAAGCCGGCGATCAAGCCGAGCGCGAGGGCGTAGCTGGAGCCCAGGAGCCAGGCCGTCGTCCCCTGCACGGTGCCGGCGATCACGGCGATCGTCCCGGCGCCGATCGCCCAGCGCGACACGGTGGTCGTGATCCGCTCCCAGAGGACGTCCCAGCGGGCCGCGTCCGCAGGGTCGAGGAGGCTGAGGACGGACGCCTTGATCCTGGGCATGTCGATCAGCACGAACAGCGCCACGAAGACGATCGTGAAGACCCCGAGCGCGAACCCGAAGAGGTCGCCGGCGATGCCGACGAGCGCCGAGAGCGCGTCCGGGATCGTCGAGGCGAGGTTGTCGGCGCCGCTCTGGACGTTCTCGGCGGCGCCGCTGTCGCCCAGCCAGGAAAGCTCGTCCGAGGAACGCAGCTCCTCGACGAGGTCGGGGAGCCCCTGGAGGAAGTCGCGCACGCTGCTGAGAAGCGGAACGGCGAGCAGCAGCGCGAGCAACGTCACCGCCAGCACCGTTCCGAGCACCACGATCGTCGCGGCGAGACCCCGCCCCAGGTGGACGCGGCGCTGAAACGCCCGCAGCGGATACTCGAAAACGAACGCCAGGAAGATGCCGACCGCGACGAGCATCAGGGCATCCGCGATGCTGACGAGCGCGACGACGCCGATCGTCGCGACCGCGATCAACAGCAGCGTCCGGAAGCCGACCGTGACCTTCAGGACGTCACGGCGCCGCCAACCGCCCGTCGCCGCAGGCTCCGCGCTCACAGGTGTGGACTACTTCCTCGCCTGCGGTTTTCCTGCGTTCGCCGACCGGACGATCCGGCGCGCCACCTCCTACGATCACGCCATGGCGCACGTCGAGTACGTCGGCCACGCGACCGTCCTGGTCGCAATGGACGGCACGCGGCTCCTCACCGACCCGGTCCTGCGAAGTCGGGTCGCGCACCTGCGGCGGGCGGTGCCGGTCGACGCGGACGCCCTCGTGGGCGTCGACGCCGTGCTCGTCTCGCACCTGCACTTCGACCACCTCGACGTCCCGTCGCTCGCGCGGATCGGACACGGGACGCCGGTGGTCGTGCCGCGCGGCGCCGGCGCCTGGCTGCGCGGCAAGGGGTTCTCGGACGTGACGGAGCTGGCCGCCGGCGAGGAGCTCTCGATCGGCGGCGTCCGCGTGCAGGGCACGCCGGCCGACCACGACTCCGGCCGGCTGCCGTTCGGCGTCCGCGCCGATCCGCTCGGCTTCGTCGTGCGCGGCTCGCAGAGCGTCTACTTCGCGGGCGATACGGACGTGTTCGAGGCCATGGACGAGATCGGCCCGGTCGACGTGGCCCTGGTCCCGGTGGCGGGCTGGGGCGCGACGCTGGGCCCGGGCCACATGGACGCCGAGCGCGCGGCGCGCGCGCTCGACCTGCTGAAGCCGTCGGTCGCGGTCCCGATCCACTGGGGGACGTACTTCCCGGTCCACGCCGGATTGCGCGGGCGCCCGGGGTGGCTCGACCTGCCGGCGGCCGAGTTCGCGGCGCGCGCGGCCCAGAGCGCGCCCGGCGTCGAGGTCCGGGTCCTGCGGCCGGGCGAGTCGACCGAGCTCGACCCGGGCGCAATACCTTCTACACCATAGTAATATAAAGGTATGGCAGAGCCGGTCTGGGACGATGTCCTGCGCGCGGCTGCGCACCTTCAGGCACTCGTTCCCGATGCAGTCCTGGTGGGCGGCACGGCAGCGGCGACGCACGCCGCGCACCGCGTCTCGTTCGACGACGATCACGTGCTGACCGACCTCCGGGAGCGCTTCGACGAAGTGCTCACGCACCTCGAGGAGCACGACGGGTGGGTGACGTCGCGAGTCAACAGGCCCGTCTTGATCCTGGGGAGCCTCGACGGCATCGAGACCGGGATCCGCCAGCTCATTCGCACCCGGCCCCTCGAGGTCGAGGAGCTCGCGGGGCCCGCCGGTCCGATTCGGGTCCCGACACTCGTCGAGATGCTCCGGATCAAGGCGTGGCTCGTCCTGCGACGCAACGCCACGCGCGACTACCTCGACGTCGTCGCGCTCGCCGGGCGCCTCGGGCCCGAGGAGGCAGCGCGGACGGCGCTCGCGCTCGACGCGTACTACGACGACCAGCGCGGCCCCGGCGGGCGCCGCATCGCGACGCAGCTGGCAAGACAGCTTGCGGAGCCGGCGCCGTACGACCTCTCCGACGTGGATCTGCAGACGTACCGTCGCCTCGAGGCCCGGTGGCGCGACTGGGGCGAGGTCAGCGCTGCCTGCAATGCGCTCGCGACGGGAATGCTGACCCTGCTCGCGGGCGAGTCGGCCGGATGATGCGCCACCGTCACCTCGACGTCGGCGAAGGTACTCCTCCGCAAGCTCTCGGGGCGGCAGCGATCGACGATCTGCTCGACCGGGGCGACCTCGAAGACTGGCGGCCGCTCCTTGCCGAGGTTCGCCGCGACCCGTGGGGTGCGGTCGCAGGCCGAGTGCTGCAGCTCGTCGAGCACCATCCGATGTACGGAACCGCGCGCCTCTGGAGGTCGTGGATCGAGGAGCAACGAAGCGCCGCGCCGGCTCCGCACGCGGGCGAGGCACTCCGAACGCTCCGCCGCGCACGCGGCCTGACGCAACGCCAGGTGGCCGAGCGGCTCGAAATGACGCAACCGGAGATCTCGAAGCTCGAGCGCCGGCGAGACGTGCGGCTCTCGACCGCCCGCGCGTACATCGGCGCGCTCGGGGGGCGCATGGGCGTCGTCGCACGCTTCGACGACGGAGAGGTCGAGCTCGAGGAGCGCGCGGGTCGCGGTCAGGCGCCGACGTAGGCCGCGAGGTGCTCGCCGGTGAGAGTGGCGCGGGCGGCGACGAGGTCGGCGGGCGTGCCCTCGAAGACGATCCGGCCCGCCGTCGTGGCCGGCGCCGGGGCCGAGGTCGATGATCCAGTCGGCGCGCGCCATCACCGCCTGGTGGTGCGCGATGACGATGACCGACTTGCCCGAGTCGACGAGCCGGTCGAGCAGGGCGAGCGGCTAGTCGACGTCGGCGAGGTGGAGCCCGGTGGTCGGCTCGTCGAGCACGTAGACGTCGCCCTTCTCGGCCATGTGAGTGGCCAGCTCGAGCCGCTGCCGCTCGCCGCCCGGCAACGTGGTGAGCGGCTGGCCGAGGCGGAGGTAGCCGAGCCCGACGTCGGCGAGCCGGTCGAGGATGCTGTGCGCAGCCGTCCTCGTGGCCATCCGTCACGCAGTCTCACGGATTCGGGGCAGCGGCGGCCGGGTGAGACGAGAAGCCCTCGATTGGCGTTTACCGGTGCACGTCGATCTCCGGCTCCCAGCCGACCGCGTTGGCGATTGCGTCCACGGCGAGTCCGAGCTGGAGTGGGTCTCCGTGGCCGTGCTGGTTGGTGCGCGGGCCGATCGTGAGCCCTAACTGGTGGTGGTCGGCGAGCAGGTCGTCGAGGCTCCCGGGCGGCGGTCTGGGCGGCCGGGTCTGGCAGACGAGTCCGTGGCGGTTTCGGAAGCGGAGCCCGCCCGCCGGGTCGTTCTCGATCGTGTAGCCGCCCTCGTGCACCAGCCGGTGATGCTGCCAGCAGAGCAGCACCAGGTTCTCGAGGCTCGTCTCGCCACCGTGTGCCCAGTGGCGGCGGTGGTGGGCTTGCAGGTGCCGTTGGCGCTCGCAACCGGGGAAGCAGCAGGTCTGATCGTCGCGCGCCTCCAGCAGACGCCGAAGCGCCGGCGGCACGCTGCGGCGGCTGCGCCCGGCGCTGAGCGGCAAACCGTCGCGCTCGACCTGGGCCACCACCTCCGCGTCGCAACCCAGCCGGCGCGCCGTCTCGGAGGAGATAACCGGGCCGTCCTCGAGCTCGCAGCGGCCCTCACCGGCGTCAGAGAGCGCGGCGGCGTCGACGTGCACGAGCAGCCGCGCACGCTCAACGCGGCCCTCGTCGGAGGCGGCGAGCGAGGTCTCGGCCAGCTCCAGCAGCGCCTCCACCTGCGCCGAACGCGGAGGCTCTACGAGCATCGTGGCGTCCACTCCACCCCCGCTCGCGGCGCCGACGCGCTCCTCGCGCCGCCGCTGATACACCCGCTCGCGCGCAGCCTCAAAAGCCTTCACCAGCAGCGTGCCGTCCTCGGCCGGCAGGCGCGCACGCAGATACAGCGAGCCGTCCTCGTCGAACTGGTAGCTCACGTACTCCAGCTCGTGCGACCGGCGCGCATCGTCCGACGCGAGCCGCTTGAAGGCGCGCAGCGCCCGCTCCAGCTGCGAGGCCGTCAGCATGCCCGCCAGCTCCAGCAAGCCCGCCTCGCAGGACGCCGTCGCGACCCTCGTCAGCGCGCGCACCTTCGAGAACGTGAGCTCGCCCCGCGAGAACGCCACCCGGATCGCGGGCAGCTCCTGCAGCGCCTCCGCAACCCGCAGGTACTCACGCGCCTCACGCACCGTGATCCCGCAACGAAATGCCAGATACCGCCCCGGATCATCGACCTCGCCGCGCAGCTCCCAGGCAAGCTCGAGCCACCGCGCCGTTGCAGCGCTCAGATGCGCCGACAACGACGCCAGCTCCTCGTCGCGACGCTCCGACTCCTCCCAGCGCTCCTCCGCCAGCTCCCGCGTCAGCTCCACCGTCGTCTCCATAGACAACAAGCCTAGCGACCCGACCGGACGGACTGAGGTCGCGGCTCGAGAGCCGCCCGCGCAGCTAGCGGAGACGACTTCCAATCTCCGTCAGCGCGATGAATCCGACGCGGCCTGTCGGGAGCCACTCGCCGACCGCATAGGCGTAGAACACGCCGGTCTCGTCGAGCGCTGCGCGGACTGTTCCTCGCCCCGGCGGATTCACCGTCATCCGGCGGCCGTCGCGCAGCCGGAGGATATGGACACGACGACCGGCGACGTAGGCGACCATGCCCTTCGCGACGCCTGCAAGCGAAACGTGGCCCCCGGCCGCCGACCAGCTGCGACGCACCCTCCCAGACGCCGTCACCCATTCCAGCCTGTTCTGGCGCAAGGCGACGAAGTCGTGGCCGGCGAAGGCCAATGCTCGTACGTCCTCTTGCAGCTTCAGTGTCCCCAGCCTGCGGCCGAACGCGCTCAGGAGGTCGAACCTACCTCCGCCCCGCGAGATGACGATTCGGTCTCCTCCGACTGCCGCTGGTGCCAGCCCACTCGTGTCCGAGAGCAGCCGAGTTGCTCGCGCTCCTCGCACTCCCCACAAGGTCGTCTTCGTGCTCGACCCAGCCGTCCCGGCGGAGCTCCGGGTCGTGAAAACGAACAGCCCGTCGGAGGCGAGGAGGTGATCGGCATCCTCGTCGGTAGCCGAGAACACGACCTCCTGAAGGGGTCGCTGCGCCGTCGCCGTCACGACGTCGAGATAGAAGTGGTTGCTCTCCTGAAACTGGATCCAGACGGCGCGGCCACTGCTGAAAGAGACCTGACCGATGCCGGCGCCAACGCTTGACGAGCAGTCGTACGTCACGGGGAAGCGCGCCAGCGTTCCTCGCTCGCGTTCCCAGATCTCGACGTGTGGGCACTCGCCGCCGACTCGAAGGGCAACCTGCCCGCCGTCTGCCGAGATGTCCCCGACGATCCCGCCGGTGCGGAGAACACCGTTTCGCACGTCTGCCTTCACCCTGACGGACAGGTTCTTCGAAACTGGTTGACCGACGAGCTCGCCGACATCTCGGCCCCCGGCCTCCCACTGGGGGTACCTGGCCTCGGCGCCGAAGGCCTTCGCGCTGAGCAGTCGCTCGCTCC
>DATBMD010000300.1:0-3156 GCA_036555085.1 Gaiellaceae bacterium | reverse complement strand
CATGCCGTCCGTCGAGCTCGACGCGGCGAGCGCCTAGGCCCTCCTAGCTACAATCCCGCCCGCGGGGCCATAGCTCAGTTGGGAGAGCGTCGCGCTGGCAGCGCGAAGGTCGCCGGTTCGAGCCCGGCTGGCTCCACTCTCGCGGGTTCTCCTCGTTCCCGAGCTACCGGCGTTTGGTCACAAGGGTGATCGTCTTGCGCATCACCTTCGGCCTCGCGCCCCGGCGCTGGAGCGACACCACGATCTGGACTCGGATTCGTCCCTTACGGCGCACGAGCTGAGCGCCACGACGGGTGAGGCGGATCCGGATCTTCCCCTTCTTACGGGCGGCGATCGCGAAGCGCCCCGACCCGAGCTTCGTCCTGGCGTCCGCCACCAGGATCTTCAGCTGTGGGCCGCTCGCGAAGAGGTCGGCGACCCCCTTGCAGGCGACGCTTCCCGTGCAGGTGAGCGGGACCGGCGCGACGTTGCCGGCGACCGTCACTGCTCCGGAGCCGACCGAGGCCTGCGGTGCGCGAGGCAGCGGCGGGGGCGGCGCCGGCGGTGGAGCCGGCGGAGGAGGTGGTGGACCCGGCGGGGGCGGGCCGGGGGGAGGCGGAGGTGGCGGGCCGCCGCCGTTGTCGCTCGCGGCGATCGTCGCCCTGGCCTCGGCGTCCACGAGCGTGCCGGTACTCGGCGCGGAAAGCACGAGACGGAAGTGCTCGTCAGGCTCGGCGGTGCCGTCGTCGATCACGTCGACGACGACCGGCTTCGAACGCTGGCCCGGCGCGAAGGTGAGCGTTCCGCTCGACGCCGTGTAGTCCTGACCGGCGACCGCCGTTCCGTCTGCGGTCTGGTATCCGACGGTCACCTGTCCGGTCTGCTCGCTGGAGAGCCTGACCGTGAACGTCGCCTCCTCGTCTTCGTCCAGGCCGACGTCATCGACGGAGATCTCGGGCCGGATGCAGAGCGTGACGAGCCGGACACTCGCCTCCTGCGGTCCGAACTGCTGGCAGCCGATCCGGCGGGAGAAGAACTCGCGCACGTTCCCGCCCATGAACGCGGCCATCGGCGCCTTGTCCCTCGCGGTCACGACGTCGAGCTCCCCGAGGGCCTGTTGGCGGGCGGTGCCGGTGAGGGCATTCGCGGCCGCGAAGGCGGCGTTGTAGCCGGGGTCGTTGAAGTACGAGAAGTTGGTGTTGTTCGTCGCCTTGATCGTCGTGCCGTCGAGCAGGAAGAGCACGTTGCCGGAGTCGAAGTAGTTCGGGAACCAGGCTTCGAGCGTGATGTCGAACGGCTCACCACGCGTGCCCGCCTTCGTGAACTGGATGGCGCGCGGGAACGCCTGGATCTGGACGTCCAGCCCGATCTCGGCCAGGTTGTCCTTCACGATGTTCGCGACGGTCGGGCCGGGCGGGGTGCTGAACGTGTACATGACCGCGGGGCGCATCGGCTTGCTCGGGTCCCACCCGGCAAGCTCTTGTGCGGTCGCGATGTCGGGAACGTCGGGGTACAACGAGACGTCCTGCGCGCCCGGAAAGACCGAGGTCAGGTAGTGGTCGTACGGAAAGCCGGCCTTGTGTCCGAAGGCTGCCGCCAGGGCGGTCCGGTCGATCGCGTAGTTGACGGCCTGCTTCAGGCGGACGTTGCCAAGCGGGTCGAGGTCGGTGTCGGCGTCCGCGTCGCCGAAGAGCGGGCGATCGTGGTTCAGCGCCAGGTACCGGAGGATCGGTCCGACGAACGGGAACCACTGCTGGTTCCCGGCCGCCTCGGCCGCGCTGCCCGGACCGTACAGGGTCTCGAGCTCTTCGTGCGAGGCGGGCGGCACGGGCCCGTAGTCGGTCGTACCCGCTTCGATCGACGTCCGAATTTGCTCCAGGGGGAGGCCGAAGCGGTAGCGGATCTCGTCGAATCGCTGCGGTCGCTCGCCGCCGTAGTTCGGGTTTGCGAGCAGGAGCATGCTGTTCTGGCCCTCGTAGGCGCTGATGTAGTAGGGGCCCGTGCCGGGGATCGGAGCGGCCAGACCGTTTGGCGTGACCGCCGTCCCGATCGGGAGCGGGCACGCAAATGGCAGCGCAAGGCGGTTGAGGAAGTCGGCCGCGGGCTCCTCGAGGGTGAACGACAGCGTCTGGCCCGAAGCGACGATCCCGCTGATCTCGGTCTGCTGCCCCGCGATGACCTCCTTTGCGCCTTCGATGTCGTCGAAGAACGGCTGGGCGGGCGACGCCATTTGCTGGTGCAGCGTCCGCTCGAAGGTCCGCTTGAACGCGAGGGCCGTGACAGCGGCTCCCGAGGGCGGGGAGAAGTGGAAGTCGTCCCTGAGCGTGAACGTGTACACACGCCCATCCGGGGAGACGGTCGGCATTCCGGTCGCAATCTCCGGCCGGAGCTGGGTGGCCGACGGTCCACTTTCGTCGCCGTAGTTGACCAGCAGGGCGCAGGTTGCCTGCTCGGCCTGCCACGTCGGGTTGAAGAACCCGAGCGCCGGATCGACGAAGTCGAGGCCCGTGACGAAGTCGATCGTCAGCACCCGATCTGGAGGAGAATCGGCTCGGCCCTCGCGCACGGCGGTCAGCACGATCACGGCCGAAACCGCCAAGGCGAGGGCAAACCCACGACGTCGCAGGGGGCTCCCGGCCCGGATCGTCAGCCGCATGAGCTCGACGCTATACCGCTGACGACTGTGTTGACAAGACCCCGCAGGCCTCGAGTCAGGCCACGTCCGCGGGCAGCACGACCTCGAAGCGCGCGCCGTGCGGGTCCGCCTCGCGGTACTCCAGCCGGCCCTGGTGGGCCTCCGCGTAGGACTGCGCGATCGCGAGGCCGAGCCCGGTGCCGGGGCCGCGAGGGCGCGCGGCGTCGCTGCGGCTGAAGCGCTCGAACAGTGCGGGGACGAACTCGCTGGGGACGCCTTCGCCGCGATCCTCGACCGCGACCTCGAGCCGTCCGTCCACCTGGCGCGCGTACACGATCACCGGCGGCTTGCCGTAGCGCAGCGCGTTCGTGACGAGGTTCGAGAGGATCCGGTCGAACGCCGTCGGATCCACCGACGCCTGGAGATCCGCGGCGACCTGCACCGAGACCTCGCGCGAACGGTCGCCGGCTGCGATGCGGACGATCTCCTCGACCCGCGGCCGCACCGCGAACCGCTGCGGCTCGATGGGGACCGCGTGCGCG
>DATBMD010000261.1:0-7083 GCA_036555085.1 Gaiellaceae bacterium | reverse complement strand
GCGTCGCCGATGAACTTCTCGACGGTGCCGCCGTGCCGCTCGATCGCGGCGCTCGCGACCTCGAAGTACCGCGCCAGCACCGAGCGCAGGCTCTCGGGGTCGAGCCGCTCGCCGAGCGCCGTGGAGCCGGTCACGTCGCAGAAGAGGACCGTTACGGTCTTGCGCTGCTCGCGAACCTCGACCGCGGTGAGCTTCTCGCCGCAGGCGTCGCAATAACGCGCACCCTCGCGGTTCTCCGAGCCGCACGCCGCACACGCGCTCACACGAGCGAGCGTAGGACAGCAGCGACGTCAAGGAAAGAACCGGCCTCGGCGTCGCCGCGCCTCTAGGCTGGCGCCGTGCTGTTCCCCACGACGACGTTCGCGATCTTCTTCATGATCGTGCTGCCGCTGTCGTGGCTGCTGATGCCGACGGTGCACCGCTGGCGGCCGTTCATGATCCTCGCCAGCTACGTGTTCTACAGCTGGTGGGACTGGCGCTTCGTCCTGCTGCTCGCCGGCTCGACCCTGTGGAACCAGCTGATGGCCTCGCGGGTCCACCGTGCGGGGCCGGAGTCCCAGCGCAAGGCGCTGCTGGCGCTCGCGATCGGCGGCAACCTCGCCGTCCTCGCCTACTTCAAGTACTACGACTTCTTCGTCAGCTCGTCGCAGAACCTCGTCTCGCTGGTCGGACTGGACGTCCCGCTCGAGGTGCGCTCGATCGTGCTGCCGGTCGGCATCTCCTTCTACACGTTCATGGCGATCAGCTACGTCGTCGACGTCTACCGCGGCGACACGGTGCCGACGACGCTGGAGAAGTTCGCGGTGTACCTCTCGTTCTTCCCGCACCTCGTCGCCGGCCCGATCGTGCGCGCGAACGAGCTGATCCCCCAGTTCGACACGCCCCGCGACCCGCGCCGCGTCGACACCAGCCGGGCCTTCTACCTGATCGCGACCGGTCTGTTCAAGAAGGTCGTGATCGCGAACTACCTGGCGGCGAACATCGTCGACGAGGTCTTCGCGGCGCCGGAGCAGCACTCGTCGCTGGAGATCCTGATCGCCGTCTACGCCTACGCCGTCCAGATCTACGCGGACTTCTCCGGCTACACCGACATCGCGATCGGGATCGCGCTGCTGCTGGGCTTCAAGTTCCCGCAGAACTTCGACTCGCCCTACGCGGCCGTCTCGCTCCAGGACTTCTGGCGCCGCTGGCACATGACCCTCTCGCGCTGGCTGCGCGACTACCTCTACATCCCGCTCGGCGGCAACCGGCGCGGGGTGGCGATCACCTATCGCAACCTGCTGCTGACGATGCTGCTCGGGGGCCTGTGGCACGGCGCCGGCTGGACGTTCGTCGCCTGGGGCGGTATTCACGGCGTCGGCCTCTGCGTCGAGCGCTGGCGCGCCTCGCGGCCCGGCTACGTCGAGCGGCCTTCGACGGGGTGGCGGCGGGCGTGGCAGCGCCTGCTCACCTTCCACGTCGTCTGCCTGGCCTGGATCTTCTTCCGCTCCGACTCGTTCTCGAGCGCGTGGGAGATGATCGAGGGGCTCTTCACCCAGTGGGGGCAGCCCTCGTCGCTCGTCACCACCGGCGTGCTCGCCGCGATCGCCGTCGGGATCGGCTCCCAGTACCTGCCCGCGCGGGTGCCGCGAGAGGTGATGGCGCACTTCTCGAGGCTCAACGTCGTCGGCCAGGCGGCGGTGCTGGCGGTCGCGCTCATGCTCACGCACGCCATGGGGCCGGAGGGCGTGGCACCCTTCATCTACTTTCGGTTCTGATGGCCGTCGACGCCGACACCAGACAACCGGCCCGTCCCGCGACGCGGCGACGCGAGCGCCTCGAGGAGGGCCGCCGGCTGGGCACGGCCGGCCACGCGCTCGTGATCGCGGCGACCGCGCTCGTGCTCGGGACGCTGTTGAACGCGCAAGGCATCTACAAGACCGCCTACAACCAGCCCGAGGGCTGGGAGCGCGAGGTCGCGCTCGCCGTCGCCGGCCCGCTCCGCGACGTCAGCCACGCGCTCTGGCTCGATCGGCCCCGGCAGTGGCTGAAGGACGCGATCGGGCGGGAGAACGACGACGAGATCGACACGGCGATCGCGCTCCCGACCGCCGCGCAACCGCCGCCTGCTGCGGTTCCAGCCACGCCGCCCCCCGCGGCTCAGCCCCCGCCCGCGGCACCGCCGCCCGCAGCCGCGCCGCCGCCGCCGGCAGCGCCTGCCAAGGTCGCGTTCACGCCGAAGCGGAAGCTGCGGCTGTGGGTCGCGGGCGACTCGCTCGTGGTCACTCCCGGCTGGGCGATCGTCCGCGCGGCTGGCGGCACGCCCGTGATCGAGTCGGTCGGGGGCGTCGACGGACGCGTCGCGACCGGCCTGGAGCGGCCCGACGTCTTCAACTGGTTCACGCACATCAGGGAGCAGTTGAAGACGCTGAAGCCGAAGGTGATCGTGCTCTCGTTCGGCGGCAACGACGACCACGGGTACATGACCGGGCTGCCGGAGGGCGTGACGCTGGACGGCTTCGCCGGGCCGGTCTGGACGAGGGAGTACCGCCGCCGGGTGGGCGGGTTGATGGACACGGCGAGCCGCGTCGGCACCTACGTCGTCTGGATCGGCCTGCCGATCACGAGCAGCCAGGAGCAGTCGGCGCGCTTCGACGTCATCAACCGGGCGGTCGCGGCCGAGGCCAAGGAACGGCCCGACGCGGTCGCCTTCGTCGACACGTACACGATGTTCGCCTCCGACACGGGCGGCTACGCCGAGTACCTCGAGGACACGGCGGGCCGCCTGCAGAAGGTGCGCGCGGGGGACGGCGTCCACTTCGAGCGCGCGGGCGGCGACATCATCGCGCGCGAGGTCCTGCGGCGGCTCAACCAGGCGTTCGACCTGACGAGCTGGCGGAAGCGCGCGTCGTCCGGCACGCCATGAAGATCTCCTACGACGGGAAGGTGGCCGTTGTCGTCGGCGCCACCAGCGGCATCGGGCGTGCGACCGCGGTTGCCTTCGCCGCAGCCGGAGCGAGCGTGGTGGTGGCGGGCCGGCGCGAGCAGGAGGGCGCGGACGTGGTGCAGCAGATCGAGGCCGCCGACGGCCGCGCCAGCTTCGTGCGCACCGACGTCACGAGCGAGCAGGACGTCGCTGCCCTGATGGACGCGGCGGTCACGACCTACGGCGGGCTCGACTGCGCCTTCAACAACGCCGGGCGCGACGTCAACATGGGCGTGGCCGACGCGACGGTCGAGGAGTTCGACGCCGAGATCGACACGAACGCGCGGGGCGTGCTGCTCTGCCTCAAGCACGAGATTCGCGTGATGCGCGACCGGGGCGGCGGAGCGATCGTGAACACCAGCTCGGTCTCCGGCCTCGTCCCGACGGCCGCCCAGGCCGTCTACGGGCTGAGCAAGGCGGCCGTCACGCATCTGACACGGTCGGCGGCGGCCGAGGTCGGCAAGCACGGGATCCGCGTCAACGAGATCGCGCCCGCCCTCGTGATGTCGGAGATGGTGAAGGCCTACTTCGAAGGGCCGAACGCGATCCCGCTCGAGCCCGTGATCGCCAAGCTCGCGCTCGACCGCGTCGGCCAGCCCGAGGACGCCGCGGCCGCCGTGCTGTTCCTCTGCTCGGAGCACGCCGGCTACATCACCGGCGCCGTCCTGCCGGTCGACGGCGGGTTCCTGCTCCACAACGCCGGCTCCGGCTGACGTCCAGAGGCTCAGGTCGCTGCCGCGACGTCGACGCCGCGGCGACGAGTCGCGGCCGCAAGCTCGAGCCTGCGGCCCGTGCCGGGCAGCAGCGCGACGAGCACGAGACCGGGGATGACAGGCAACCAGAACGCGAACAGGCGGTGGGCGACGACGCCCAGCAGCGCCGCCTCGAGCGGGACGCCGACCGCCGTCAGCGCGAACGTCGTGGCGGCGTCCACCCCGCCGGTGGCGACGAGCGGCAGCGGGACGAGCTGCGCGACGTAGCCGGTCGCGTAGGCAAGCGCGAGCGGCACCGCGCCGGGCGCGGCGTCGAAGACCTCGAGCCCCGCCCAGAGGCTGATCATGTCCCCGAGCCAGTAGACGCCGCCCGCCGCGGCCATCGTGCGCCCCTCGGACGTGACCAGCGCGCGGCGCACCCACCAGGCGGCGGAGACGCCGACCGCGAGCGCCTGCCGCAGCCAGCTCCCACCGGGCGCGGCCCAGGCGCGGACGCGCCGGGCGTCGGTGAACCACCGCGCCGCGACAAGCAGCACCGGGATCACGACGAGCCAGGGGACGGTCATCGCCGCCGGCGCCTCGCCCGCGAGCAGCGCGAGCAGCGCCGCGAGCCAGCCCAGCAGCCCGAAGACGAGGTAGACCGTCGTGTTGAGCCCGATCAGGCGGACGGCGGCATCGCGCCGCTCGAAGCCCAGCTTGCGCAGCGCCCAGTAGCCGACGGCGAGACCGGCCGCGCCGCCCGCGGCGACGAGCTGGGTCGCGGCGAAGCTGCCGAGGACGACCCTCAGGGCGAGCGAGGCGGGCAGCTGCGGGCCTCCCTCGAAGAGGACTGCCGCCTGGTACACCCGGGTGTACGCGCCGAAGACGAGGAGCTGCCCGAGCAGGCAGACGGCGAGCCAGGCCGGAGAGCCCTCGGCGAGGGTCTGGCGTACCTCGCGGAAGCCGGCCGCGTTCCCGATCAGGGCGACGACGCCGCTGGCGACGAGCAGGGCCACCGCCGCGCCGAACGCGACGCGCCGCCAGCTGACGCGAGGCTCGGGGGCGCTCATCGGGTCAGAGCGCGCGCGAGGGCACCGAGCGCTGCGCCCGCAGCGACGTCGAGCACGTAGTGGTTCGCCGTTGCGACGACGACGAGCGACACGACCGGAGCGTACGCCCACGCAACCGCCCGGCCGAGGCCGCGGGACCGAGCGGCCAGGCCGCCCCCGGTGACGACCGCGAACGCCACGTGCTGGCTCGGCAACGCCGCGATCGGGTTGTAGAAGCGGACGAGGAACGGGTGCTCGATGTCGACCCCCGCCTCGCCGAGCGTGTCGACGTACCCGACCTGCGTCCGCGGCGGCGCGACCGGGAGGGCGAGGAAGACCGGCAGCGCGCCCGCGAACGCCAGCACGGCGGCGCTGCGCTCGCGCTGGAAGCCGGGGTCGCGCCGCCTGAAGAGTCGGAGCAGCCAGCCGACGCTGAGTGCCACGTTCAGCCCGGCATAGCAGCCGTTGAGCGCGTACACGAGCCGGGGCGCGCCGACGACTGCTCCCTGGACGGCGCCTTCGACGTCGATGCCGAGCTTCCGCTCGATCGCCAGCAGCCGCACGGCGTTGCGCCGTGCGCGCTCCCGGCCGTCCCCGGCGAGCACCGCGTGCCGGACGGCGAGATAGGCGGCGTACGCGCCGAGGCCGAGCGTGACCTCGCGCGTGCCCGAGAACGAGCTGCGACCGCGTCTCATCGGCGGGCGCCGCCCGCCGGCTCGTCGAGCCAGCGGATCGGATAGACGGCCGCCCAGTGCTGCGGGTGTGCCTGGATCACCTCGCTCCAGCGGTCGGCGAGCTGCTGGAGGACGCGCCGCTCGCCCTCGGCTCCGGCCCGTCGACCGGGCGGCGCGACCGGCGGGTCGATCGTCACCCGCCATCGCCGCGGCCCCAGCGGGAGGACGTAGAACGAGACGATCGGGGAGCGGCACAGCCGGGCGAGCGAGACGATGCCGGCCGGCAGCTCCGCCGTCGTGCCGACGAAGCGGACGGGATAGCCGCGCGGGCTGTCGCCGCCGTCGTCGCCGAGCACGAGCAGCGCCTCGCCGCGTCGCAGGAGCCGGGCCGCCCTGAGGGCGGACTCCGTTCGGTAGAGCACGCGGAGCCCGGCCGTCCGGCGCGTGTGCTCGATCGACCACGCGAGCCAGTCGTCGGCCACGATCGCGGTCGTCGGCACCGGGACGACCGCCTCGGGCAGCGCCGTCGCGACCTCCCAGCCGCCGACGTGGATCCCCGCGAGCAGGAGCCCGTTGCCGGGTCGGACGGCGGCGTGCACGTGCTCGAGCCCCTCGAGCTCGACCGACGCCAGGAGCTCGGCGGGCCGGCCGAGCGCCCAGAGGAGGTCCGCCGAGCGCCGCGCCTCGTTCACGATCTCCTCGCGGACGAGCCGCTTCACGCGCCGGTCCTCGGGGCTCAGCGCGACGGCGCGCGCGAGGTTGCGTCCGAGCCGCCGGCGCTTCCCCGGCCGTGCCGCCCACTCGCCCGTGCCGCCGGTCACGGCGAGCGCATGCGCCACCTGCGGCGGCAGGCGGCTGCCGAAGGCGACGGCGGCGTCGATGGCGAGGGCGAGCACGCGCGCGGCCAGGGGCCCCTGCCCGAACGGCGCGTCCGGGCGGGGACGGCCGTCGGGCGCGAGCTGCAGCTCGCGCCAGCGGCGGCCGAGCCTCGAGGCCGCCGTCACCGGCGCGGCTCGAGCGAGAGCAGCCGCAGCTCGTAGCGCTCCTCGAACGTGACGTCGCCGATCGGCGAGTCGTTCTCCGTCCGCACCCGGTAGAGGACGCGCAGCGGCAGGCCGGTCTCGGGCTCCAGCCAGCGCTCCTCGACGAGCGGCCCGCGCGCCGCGCCTCGCTCGGTCGCCTCGATGCGGAGGTGAACCGCGTCCACCCGGGCGCCGGCGACCGCGACCTGGTCCTCGCCGACGACGGTGAGCGACCCTTCCTGATCGGTGTCCGGTGAGCTGCAGCGGTAGCGCGGCTGCTCGCCTGGAGCCGGCAGCCACGGCGTGCCCGCGCAGCGCCAGTCGCTGCGGTCGTCCTGGCCGAAGAACCGGTGGCGCTCGCTCCAGCCCGCCAGCCGCTGCCCGCCGTCCTCGGCGCAGACGGTGTACGTGTTGGTGCGCGTGGTGAGCACGTCCCAGCGCAGCGTCATCCCGCAGGGGTCGCTCGTGACCGTGATCGTCGACCGCCGCGGGTAGCGATGCGTGGTTCCCCCGAGCGCGCTGATCGACTCCTCGCCGGTCGTCGCGTAGACGTACACGCCGGCAGGCGCGGGCGTGTCGCCGCTCTGGGCAGCCTCGCGGAACCGGCGAACGGCATCGTCCACGGAGGCCGGCTCGGAGGTGTCGCGAAGCGCGAGCGCCCAGACGAGCGCGGCGGCGGCG
>DATBMD010000247.1:0-4268 GCA_036555085.1 Gaiellaceae bacterium | reverse complement strand
CGTTTTCGAGCTTCGCGGCGACGTCGTCGAGACGCTCGACGCCGAAGGCGAGGCACATCCGCCGCTCGGTGCCGAACTGGTTGATCAGCAGCGGGCGGCTCGACCCTCTCGGGCGCTCGAACAGCAGCGCCGGGCCTTTCGCCTTCACCGTGCGGTCGACGATCTCGGTGATCTCGAGGTCCGGATCGACCTCGGCGCCGACGCGGACGAGCTCGCCCTCGCGCTCGAGGAGCGCGATCCACGCGCGGAGATCCGAGGCCGGCGAGGCCATCCGCGGGTCAGTCTACGTTCGCCAGCGCGAGCTCAACCGCCTGGTCGAGCGAGAGCGTGCGGCCGAGCGCGAACGCCTCGGCCGTGGGGGCACGGCGCTCGAGCTCGTCCAGCGCGCGGCCGTACTTCGCCCGCTGGGCGGCATGGAGCTGGTCGCCGGACGTCTCCTCGAACGCCCGCACGAACCCCCAGAGGCCGGCGGCGACAGCCTGCTCGCCTCGCTCGGCCGCAACGGCGGCGAGGCCGGCGAGGCAGTACGCGGCCTGCAAGTCGTCGCGCAGCGGACGGCCGATCTCGAGGCTCTCGCGGTACAGGCGCGACGCGTCGGCGGTGCTCCGGCGCGCGAGGGCGGCGTCCCCGAAGCTGTGCAGCCGGCCCGCCAGGCCCCACAGCGCCAGGTGGAGCGCTCGGTCCGGCGTGGTGCCCGAGAGCCAGGCCAGCGCCGCCCGGAGGTTGTCGTGGTCCTCCTCGAGCCGGTCGAGGAACGCCGCGGCCTGCGGGCTCCGGATCAGCTGCTCGACGGAGCGCGCGAGATCGAGGTAGTACTCGGCGTGTCGCCGCTGCAGCTCGTCCTGCTCGCCGCTCTCCTCGAGACGCTCCCCGGCGTACTCTCCGATCGTCTCGAGCATGACGTACCGCCGAGCATCTCTTCGGAGCAGGCTCTTGTCGACCAGGGCCGCGATCGTGTCGATGCTCGCCTCGCACACCGCCTCGGCGGCCTCCAGCGTACAGCCGCCCGCGAACACCGCCAGGCGCCCGAACGTGCGGCGCTCCTCCGGCTCGAGCAGCTCGTAGCTCCACGCGATTGCCGCCCGGAGCGTTCGCTGCCGCTCGGGCGCATCGCGCGGGCCGCCGGTCAGGAGGGGCAGGCGCCGCTCGAGCCGCTGCAGCAGGTCCTCCCCCGAGAGCGCCTTGACCCGCGCCGCAGCCAGCTCGAGCGCAAGCGGCAGGCAGTCGAGCCGGCGGCAGATCTCCGGCACCGCGCGGTCCTCCTCGAAGTCCGGCCTGGTCGCACGTGCCCGGGCGACGAAGAAGGCCACCGCCTCGGGCTCGGTGAGCGGAGGCACCGAATACTCGCGCTCGCCCGCGAGCCTGAGCGCCTCGCGGCTCGTGACGAGAACCTTCAGGTTGGGCAGCCGGGCGCCCAGCTCGCCGACCTTGGGCGCAGCCGCGAGCACGTGCTCGAAGTTGTCGAGCAGCACGAGCGCGCGCTTCGCGGCGAGCTGGACGGCGAGGTCCTCCGCGGCGCCGACCGCCTGCGCGATCGCGCCCTCGACGAGCTGCGCGTCCCGCAGAGACTGGAGCTCGACCCAGTAGATGCCGTCACGGAACTCCGCGGTCGACTCGAGCGCCGCCTGCAGGGCGAGCCGCGTCTTCCCGCTGCCGCCGGCGCCGGTGAGCGTCAGCAGGCGAACCCGCGGGTCGTGCAACAGCGCCAGGACGTCCGCGAGCTCGCGCTCGCGCCCGAGGAACGGCGTCGGCTGGGCGGGCAGGCTCTCGGTCCCGAGCGACGCCGGAGCGGGGAAGTCGCCCTCCCCCAGCTGGAAGATGCGCAGCGGCTCTGGAAGCCCGCGGAAGCGGTGCTCGCCGAGAGGCCGCAGCCGTTCCTCCACGAGGGCGGCCGTCGACTCGGACACGAGGACCTGGCCGCCGTGCCCCGACGCGGCGATCCGCGCGGCGCGATGCACGTCGACGCCGACGTACCCCTCGTCGGTCAGGAGCGGCTCGCCGGTGTGGACGCCCACCCGCACCCTGACGGGTCCCGCCGCGAGCATCGCCGTCAGCTCCGTCGCGGCGGCGAGCGCCCCGGGCGCCGCCGCGAAGGCCGCGAAGTACTGGTCGCCCTGCGTGTCGACCTCGGTGCCGCCGTGCCGGGCGCACGCCTCGCGCACGACACGCCGGTGCCCGTGCAGCGCCTCCGCGTAGCCTTCCGCGCCCAGCGAGTGCAGCAGCCGCGTCGACCCCTCGACGTCGGTGAACAGGAACGTGACCGTCCCCGAGGGCAGCGCGGGCATCGCGCGACGCAGTATGCGACGCGGGCTGCGGGCGCGCCCTGACAATTGCAGCCGGCGCTAGATTCTCGGCCATGCCCGACCCGGCCGAGCCGCTCTAGGACGTGCGCCGCCTCGTCTGGGTCAGCTTCGACACGGTCGGGCGGGACTGCCTGCTGGCCGCGGCCGCCGCCGGCGCGGAGATCGTCGGGATCGTGACCCTGCCGGGGCCGGTCCGGCCGGAGCTGTCGGGGATGTGCGCCTTCGACGAGGTCGCGGCGCGACTCGGCGCGCCGCTTCTCGAGACAGCGGACGTGAACGACGCTGCCACCGTCGAGGCGGTCGGCGCCCTGGGGCCCGACCTGATCTTCGTCGTCGGCTGGTCGCAGCTCGTCCGCGAGCCGTTCATCGCGACGGCGGCGCGGGGCGTCTACGGCATGCACCCGACGCTCCTGCCGCGGCACCGCGGGCGGGCGCCGATCCCGTGGGCGATCATCCTCGGGCTCGCGACCACGGGAGTGACGCTGTTCCAGATCACGGATCCAACCGCGGACTCGGGGCCGGTCGTCGGCCAGGTCGAGCTGGCGCTCGCGGCCGACGAGACGGCGACCACGCTCTTCGAGCGGGTGAACGAGGCCCACGTCGAGCTCGTCCGCCGCTTCGTGCCGCTCCTCCTCGACGGTACCGCGCCGCACACGCCGCAGGACGCCCGCCGCGCGAGCGCGTGGCCGAAGCGCGCGCCGGCGGACGGCATCGTCGACTGGACGACCCGCGCGCCCTACCTCGACGCGTGGGTCCGGGCGCAGACGCGGCCCTACCCCGGCGCGTTCACATGGCTGGGCGAGGAGCGGGTCGTGATCTGGCGCGGACGCCCGCTCGGCGCCGGGGGCGACGAGCCGGTCGGAACCGTGGTCGCCGGGCACGACGAGGGCGTGGTCGTACGCTGCGGCGAGGGATCGCTGCTCGTCGAGGAGATCGAAGTCGGCGGGCGCGTGCTCGACGGCGCCGCGGTCGGCGAGCGTCTGCCGGTGGGAGCGGTGCTCGGATGAGGGTGCTCGTCGTCGCCGCGCACCCGGACGACGAGGTGCTCGGGATGGGGGGCACGATCGCCCGCCACGCCGGCGAGTGGGGCGACGACGTGCGCATCCTGTGCGTCACCGACGGCTCCTCGACGCAGTACCCGGGCGACGCCGAGCGGCGGGCGCTGAAGGACGGGGAGGCGAGACGTGCCGCGGCGATCCTCGGCGTGACCGACTACGTGCACCTCGACCTTCCCGACATGCGGCTCGACACGCTGGCGCACGTCGAGGTCAACGGCGTCGTCGAGGAGCACGTCCGCGACCACCGGGCCGAGGTCGTCTACTGCGTGCAGCCCGACGTGAACCTCGACCACCGCGTCCTGTTCGACTCCGTCTCCGTCGCGACCAGGCCCGCGCCGGGCCAGAGCGTGCGCCGCGTGCTCACCTACGCGCCCACCTCGAGCACCGAGTGGACGCCGGCGCCGCTCAACTGGTTCGTGCCGAACTGGTTCGTCGACGTGAGTGCCACCGTCGAGCGCAAGGTGGCGGCCTTCGCGCACTACGAGACAGAGCGTCGCGAGTATCCGCATCCGCGCAGCGAGCGCGCGATCCGCGCGGCCGCCGAGTTCTACGGCTCGAGCTGCGGGTACACACACGCGGAGCCGTTCGTCCTCGTCCGAGGCCTGGAACCCCTGTAATCAGCTCGGATAGCAGCCGCGAGCGAAGAGCAGGCGCGCTCTTCCCGACTCGGACACCTCGCCGTAGACGAGTCGCTTCCCGGCCGCCGTCTGGATCACGAAGGCGGCGTCGCGAACAGGCACCGTCGTTCGGCCGAAGACGCGGAAGCGGCGAAGGACGGCCGGGCTCGACAGGACGGCGCGCAGCCGCAGGACGACGCGCCGGGGTGTGAGGCACGTGCGCCCATCCTCGAACGTGCCCAGCGCGCCACCGTTCAGCCCGCGAGCGTTGAGCTCGACGCGCTGCTTCG
>DATBMD010000232.1:0-3348 GCA_036555085.1 Gaiellaceae bacterium | reverse complement strand
AGCAGCGACCGGCGGCGCAGCCGCCGCACCGAGTAGGCGAGCACGAGCGCGAGGATGACCAGCCCGATCACGATCTTGATCGCGCCGCCCTTGGGCTCGTCGGCGGTCGAGAGCAGCGCGCCCGCGTCGGTGAGGCTGCACGAGGCGGTCACCCAGGCGGCGCCGTCCCTCGTCGCGAGCACCCCGACGGCGACGTCCCGCTCGAGCGGCGTGCCCTCGACGTCGGTCAGCCGTGGCGCCTCCAGCTCGATCTCGCGGCCGATCGGCCCCTTGACCCGCTGGTCGACGACGAACCGGTAGACCCGCCGCCCGCCGTCGTCACCGGGCCGCTCCGAGAGGAGGCGCCCGACGAACGCCGCTTCCGCGCTCTCGATCCGATCCTCGAGCGGCGTCGCCGGGCAGTCGATCCGCTGGCCCGCCGCCGGTGGCGCGAGCGCCGCGGCGACGCCGGCCGCGAGCACCAGCAGCGCGAGCGGCGCGAGCGGCCGCTCAGACCTCGAGCAGCAGCGCATCGCCCTGGCCGCCGCCCGAGCAGATGGCGGCGAGCCCGAGCCCGCCGCCGTTCCGGCGCAGCTCGTGGATCATCGTGGCGACGATACGGCCGCCGGACGCGCCGATCGGGTGGCCGAGCGCGACGGCGCCGCCGTTGACGTTGACGATCTCCTCGTCGGCGCCGAGCATCCGCGTCGAGTTCCGGGCGACCGACGCGAACGCCTCGTTGATCTCGACCCGCGCCACGTCGTCGATCGCCTTGCCGGCCTTGGCGAGCGCGAGCTCGCCGGCCCGGGCGGGGGTGCGCGCGAGGTAGGCGAAGTCGTCGGCGACGGCGCCCTGCGAGACGATCGTCGCGAGCGGCTCCAGCCCGCGGCGGCGCGCCAGCTCCTCCGAGCAGACGACGACGCAGGAGGCGCCGTCGTTGACGCCGGGCGCGTTCCCCGCCGTCGTCGTCCCGTCCGGGTCGAACACCGGCGCGAGCGAGGCGAGCCGCTCGAGCGTCGTGTCGCGCCGGACGCTCTCGTCCGCCGTCACCCCGCCCACCGGGACGATCTCGTCGTCGAGGCGACCGGCGTCCTGGGCCGCTGCCGCACGCTGGTGCGAGCGCAACGCCCACGCGTCCTGCTCCTCGCGCGAGATGCCGAGCTCACGGGAGACGAGCGACGCCTGCTGCACCATGTGCAGCCCGTCGAAGGTCGAGCTGAGCCCGTCGAAGACCATGTGGTCGACGACCTCGCCGTTTCCCAGCCGGTAGCCGAAGCGCGCCTTCGGGAGCAGGTACGGCGCGTTCGACATCGACTCCATGCCGCCGGTGACGACGAGCTCGGCCTCGCCGCCGCGGATCATCAGGTCGGCGAGCTCGATCGCCCTGATCGAGGAGGCGCAGACCTTGTTGATCGTGTCGGCCGGCACCTCTTTCGGGATCCCGGCCCCGACCGCCGCCTGCCGCGCGGGCGCCTGGCCGGCGCCCGCCTGCAGCACCTGCCCCATGACGACGTAGCCGACCTCGCCCGGCTCGATCCCGGCCCGCTCCAGGGCGGCGCGGATCGCGATCGCCCCGAGCTCCGTCGCCGGGTACGGGGCGAGGCCGCCGCCGAGCCTGCCGAACGGCGTTCTCACTGCCGAGACGATCACCGAGCGGGTCACGCTGTCAATCTACCCGGGCAGCCTCGTTTACCCGGGCACAGCCGGGCGTTTGCCGGCACCCGCTGACATAGGAGCCGATTCCGAGATGCAGGAGGACGAGATGACGCAGGTCACCCTCGAGGAAGGGGTGGTCGAGCGCCTGCGCGCCGACTTCGGCGCGCGGGCCGTGACCCCCGACGACAACGACTACGAGACGGCCCGTGCCGTCTGGAACGGGACGGTCGACGCGCGCCCGGCGATCGTCGCCCGCTGCAAGTCGACCGCGGACGTCCAGTCTGTCGTCCGGCTCGCCCGTCAGACCGGGCTGCCGCTGGCCGTGCGTGGCGGCGGCCACAACGTGGCCGGCTTCGGCACGATCGACGGCGGGATCGTGCTCGACCTGTCGCCGATGCGCTCGGTCGAGGTGGATCCGGCGAAGCGGCTGGCGGTCGTCGGCGGCGGCGCCACGCTCGGCGACCTCGACCGGGCCACGCAGGAGCACGGGCTCGTCGCGCCGATGGGCGTCGTCAGCAAGACCGGCGTCGCAGGGCTGACGCTCTCCGGCGGGCTCGGCTGGCTGCGCCGCAAGCACGGCCTCTCGATCGACAACCTCCTCGCCGCGGAGGTCGTCACCGCGGACGGCGAGATTCGGCGTGCAGGCGAGGGGAAGGGCGAGGACGCCGACCTGCTGTGGGCGCTGCGGGGCGGCGGCGGCAACTTCGGCGTCGTCACCTCGTTCACGTTCCAGCTGCACCCGCTCGGGCCGGACGTGTGGCTGACGTTCGTCCTCTACTCGCTGGACGACGCACACGAGGTCCTGCTCGGGCAGGACAGGCTCATGCGCGCGGCAACCGAGGAGATCGCTCCGATCGCCGTGCTCGGTCGCGTCCCCGCCGTCGAGGACTTCCCGGCCGAGCTCCATCACGCGCCGTTCGCGGGGGTCCTCGCCGTCTACGTCGGCCCGCCCGCCGAGGGGGAGTCCGCGACGGCGGCGCTCCGGCAGCTCGCGGAGCCGCTGGCGGACCTCTCCGGCGCGATGCCGTGGGTCGACGCTCAGCAGCTGCTCGATGCCGATTACCCCGACGGCGGCCGTTACTACTGGAAGTCCGCCAATCTCCCGGCGCTCTCCGAGCAGGTGGTCGACGTGCTGGTCGACCATGCCAACCGCGCGCCCGCCGACCACTCGACGATCGACCTCTGGTTCAACGGCGGCGCGATCGCCGAGGTCGCCGAGACCGCGACCGCGTTCGGCAACCGCGACGCGCTCTACCTCGTCGGCGTCGAGGCGAACTGGGAGAACGCGGCGGACGACGAGGCCAACGTCGCCTGGGCGCGGGCGCTGCTCGCCGATCTCGAGCCGCACGGGTCGAGGGGCATCTACCTCAACTTCGCCGGGACGCCCGAGGAGGCCGCCGCAGCCGTTCGCGCCGGGCACACCGAGAGCTACGAGCGCCTGACCGCGCTCAAGGCGCGCTACGACCCGGAAAACCTCTTCCGCCACAACCAGAACATCCCGCCGGCCGGCCCCTAGCTCTGTTTGGGGGCGGCGGGAACTCGCATGTTGTGACGCGTTCCTTCGTTGACGTGTTCCTGCGTGGACCCAGGGACGGCGCGTGCCGTGCTGCGAGGAGGGTTCGCCGGAGAACTCCTGTGGATAGGCGGTCGCCACCGGAGGCCGGCTTTGCCGGCCGGGAGGCCAGCCGCGAGTCGTTCTCTGCGCTGCGGCGA
>DATBMD010000188.1:0-8789 GCA_036555085.1 Gaiellaceae bacterium | reverse complement strand
GACCTGGCCGACCGGGCGATCTCGTTCATCGCGGACGCGAAGCAGGTCGCGCCGAACAAGCCCTTCTTCCTCTACTTCGCGACGGGCGCCCAGCACGCGCCGCACCACGTCCCGAAGGAGTGGGCGGACAAGTACAAGGGGACGTTCGACGACGGCTGGGACGCGTACCGGGAGCAGGTGTTCGCGAAGCAGAAGCAGCTCGGGCTCGTGTCGAAGGACGCCGAGCTGTCCCGCCACGACCCCGACGTCCAGGACTGGCAGAAGCTGTCGGCCGACGAGCGGAAGCTCTACGCGCGGATGATGGAGGTGTTCGCCGGCTTCCTCGAGCACACCGACCACCACATCGGGCGCCTGCTCGACTTCCTCGACGAGATCGGCGAGCTGGACAACACGCTGATCATGCTCATCTCCGACAACGGCGCCAGCGCCGAGGGCGGGCCGACGGGCTCCGTCAACGAGAACAAGTTCTTCAACTTCGTGCCCGACTCCCTCGAGCAGAACCTCGCCGCGATCGACGACATCGGCGGGCCGAAGTACTTCAACCACTACCCGTGGGGCTGGACGCACGCCGGGAACACGCCGTTCCGCCGCTGGAAGCGCGAGACGTACCGGGGCGGCATCAGCGACCCGTTCATCGTCCACTGGCCGAAGGGGATCAAGGCGAAGGGCGACGTGCGGACGCAGTACGCGCACGCGATCGACATGGTGCCGACCGTTCTCGACGCGCTCCAGCTCGAGCCACCCGCGAGCATCCGCGGCGTCACCCAGTCGCCGATCGAGGGCGTCAGCCTCGCGCACTCGTTCGATGACGCCAAGGCGCCGTCGAAGCGCGTCACGCAGTACTTCGAGATGCTCGGCCACCGCTCGATCTACCACGACGGCTGGCGCGCGGTGTGCCCGTGGCCGGGTACGTCGTTCACCGAGTCGGGCCGCCAGTTCGGGACTCCGATCCCGGACGAGCTGCTGACCGAGCTCGACGCGACGGGGTGGGAGCTCTACAACCTCGCCGACGACCCCACCGAGACGACCGACGTCGCCGCCGAGAACCGGCCGCGGCTGATCGAGATGATCGCCCAGTGGTACGTCGAGGCGGGCAAGTACAACGTGCTGCCGGTCGACGGCCGCGGTCAGCAGCGCCTCGCGGAGGAGCGCCCGGTGATCGCGAAGGACCGCGACCGGTACGTCTACTACCCGGGGACGCAGGAGGTGCCGGCGAACAGCGCACCGCGGATCCTCAACCGGCCGCACACGATCACGGCGGTCGTCGACATCCCCAAGGGCGGCGCGGAAGGCGTGCTCGTCTCGCAGGGCGGAGTCGACGGCGGATTCACGCTCTTCGTCAAGGGCGGCAAGCTCCGCTACACGTACAACTACGTCGCCGAGCAGCGCTTCGAGGTCGTCTCGGACGGAAGCGTGCCCACCGGCCGGCACGCGCTCAGCTTCGAGTTCGAGCCGACGGGCGAGGCGGAGCCGCTGAAGGGCAAGGGCACGCCCGGCATCGCGAAGCTGTTCGTCGACGGGACGCAGATCGGCGAGGGCGAGCTCCCGGTCACGATCCCGATTGCAATGGGCCTCGCGTCCGGCGTGAGCGTCGGCGCCGACGCCGGCGCGCCCGTGACCGAGGAGTACGAGCCGCCGTTCGCCTTCACCGGGACGATCGAGCGGATCGTCTACGACATCTCGGGCAAGCACGTCGCCGACCACGAGGCGGAGATCCGGATGGCGCTCGCGAGGCAGTAGCCGGACGGGGGTGGCGCGGGCCGCAAGCCCGCGCCACCGCCCGTCAACTGCACGTGCCGCCCACCGCTACCCCTCCTGCCTGGAACGAGGCCGGACGTTGCGGTTGACGCGGAACAGGTTCTCGGGGTCGTACCTCGCCTTCACCGCGGCGAGTCGCTCGTAGTTCTCGCCGTATGCCGCGCGCACGCGGGCGTCGTCTTCGTCGGCGGACTGGAAGTTCACGTACGTCCGGCCGAGCGTGAACGGGCTGACGCGCTCCCAGCCGTCGCGCACCCACTGCACGAAGGCGTCGGCCCTCGGCTCGTCCGGCTCCCACTTGCCGAGGACGCCCAGCGCGAAGCGGACATCCCGGTTCCCGACGGCGCCGTCGTCGCTCGCGCGCTCGTTCAGCGCACCGTGCAGCTGGAGAAAGCCGACCATCGCGCCGGGCACGGGGCACTCGACGAAGGTGTCGCGCGTCGCGTCGAGGAGCCCGTCGCCCAGCTCCGAGACGAACTCCGTCTTCCAGTAGTAGTGCATGCCCTTGGGCTCGCCGTCGTCGAGGAACGACTGCTGTTGCACGTACGGCCACGGTTGCAGCACGTCCACTACCGGGTCCCCGATCGCTCGGATCGGCGCCAGCGCCGCATCGGCCTCGGCGAGGTCTCCGCTCCAGCAGACGACCATCGTGCAGAGCTTCTGCCCGTGCCACTCGTCGGGCACGAAGGGCAGGGGCGGCGCGTGGAGCATCACCAGCCAGAGCGTGAGCTCCCTCGGCGCGCCGGCCGTGATCGTCCGGTAGGCGCGTAGGATCTCGTCGGCCCGCTCGACGGGCCAGCCGATCAGGCCGCCGTGGATCATCGGGCCGACGTCGTGCAGCCGGTACGTGAAGCGGGTCACGACGCCGACGTTGCCGCCGCCGCCCCGCACGGCCCAGAACAGGTCCTCATGCTGCCGCCGGCTCGCGGTGCGGACCCGGCCGTCGGCGGCGACGATCTCCACCTCCTCGAGGTAGTCGACCGTCCAGCCGAAGCGCCGCGTCAGGTAGCCCAGGCCGCCGCCCAGCGTCAGCCCGGCGACGCCGACCTCGGAGATGAAGCCGAGCGGCGTGGCGAGCCCGTGCTCCTGGGTCGCGCGGTCGACGTCCGCGAGCTGGCAGCCGGCGCCGACCCGTGCGAGCCTCGCCTCGGGATCGACCTCGATCTCCCGCAGCTGCGACAGGTCCAGCGTCAGGCCGCCCTCGGCGATCGCGATGCCGGCGACGTGATGCCCTCCACCCTTGACGCTCAGGAGCAGCCCACGCTCCCGGGCGAACGAGACGATCTCACCGACGTCCTCGGCCGAGGTGGGCTGAACGACGAGCGCCGGCGTCTTCGCGGCCATCCCGTTCCAGACGAGGATCGCCTCGTCCCAGCCCGCGTCGCCCTCCACGAGGAGCCTGCCCTGCACGCGCGAGGCCAGCGCCTCCAGGTCGCTCGCGGGCAGGGAGACGACGGAGCCGTCTCTGGCAGCGATCCGCAGGCCGTGCAGCTCTCGGGGCTGCGTCGTCATCGCGCACCTCCCGGGGTGACGACCCGGGCGCCTTCGAGGTTCCGCATGATCACCTCGACCGCCTCCCGGACCTGCTCGGTGGGGCTGAACTCGACGATCTCGCAGCCCGCGTGGAGCAACGGCGTGTGGCCGGGCGGCACGTAGTAGGCGTCACCGGCCGTGTAGGTCTCGTCGTGATCCGCGAAGCGGTAGGTGATCTTGCCGCGGATCACGTATCCGCAGCGGGCCAGCTGCGCGCGATCGTCGGGCAGCCCCCGGAAGAGCTCGGCGAGGTCGGCGTCGGCGGTGTGCTGCTCGAAGCACACGGTGTACCCGCCCTCGAGCTCTTCGGTGCGGACGTCGAGACCGTCGATCGACACGTGCCCGCTCGCGGTCTTCCTGGATACCTTCGGCATCTCGGTCTCCTTCCTCGGTTGCGATGAGACCGACGCTAGGGCTCGAGCGGCGCGAGAGCTTCGGCAGGACCACCCAACCTCGCGCCGCCGCAGCGTGGGTGATTTCACCCACGTGCGACCGCGCCGCTACACGAGCTCGTGCTCGTAGGCGAAGGCGGTCGCCGCCGCGCGGGACGAGACGCCGAGCTTGGCAAAGATGTTGCTCACGTGCCGATCGACGGTTCGCGCGCTGAGCACGAGCACGTCCGCGATCTGCCTGTTCGTCCTGCCCGCGGCGACCAGGCAGAGCACCTCGAGCTCGCGCGGCGTCAGCCCGTGCCGATCCCGCGAGGGCCCGGAGAGCAGCGATTCCACGCGGGCAAGGTCGGTGGCCGCCCCGAGACCCTCGAACGTGGCGCGCGCCGCCTCGAGCTCGAGCGCCGCGGAGTCCTCGTCGCCGAGCACGCGACACCCAAGGCCCAGCAGCTCGCACGACCGCGCCTCGTCGTACGGCGCCCCGAGGGCCTGCCAGGTTGCCCGCGCCTGCCGCAGCGCCGGGAGCGCCGCGGCTGCGTCGCCTCGCGCGAGCTCGATCGCGCCGCGGGCGTGGCACGCGATCCCGCCGAGCAGCTCGCTTCCACCCGCCGCGAGCTCCTCCAGCTCGACGCAAGCGTCGCCGGCGGCCTCGACCTCGTTCACGGCGAGCAGGATCTCAACGGCAGCCGCCAGGAGTGCCGGGCGCCGTCGTGGGTCGGCCGTCTCTCCCAGCGCGCGCCGGATCGCGGCCGCCGCAGTGTCTTTCCGCCCCTGCGCGACGCGCAGCAGCGCGAGGCCCGGCTGCGGCTCCCGGCCGCGCCGGCTCGCATCGCGGTAGGCCGCCTCCGCGAGCTCCAGCTCGCCACGGGCGCGGTGCAGCTCGCCCTTCCGGTAGAACGCCTCCGCCGCTGCTCTCTTGTTGAAGCCCGCCGCCAGCCGCTCACCGGCCCGCGTCGCCTCGACGAGCGCACCCTCCCACTCGCCGCCGAGCTGCATGATCTCGGCGCGATGCACCAGGCAGCGGCCCGTGAACGCGATCAGGTCGGGCTGGGCCTCGCACCATCTCGTCAGCGCCTCGGTCCACTCTCTCGCGCGACGCACCTCGTAGGCCTCCTGGCACCCGAGAATGACGCCGCAATACACGATCCCGGCGACGATGGGCGACAGCTCGTGCGTCGTGACGGTCACCATCGCCTCGTCGAGCAGCGCGAGCCCGTCGATCAGCCGCCCGTGCCCGGCGAGGATGCTCCCGTGCGCCTGCCTCGCGAGCGCGACGAGGTCGCGGTCGCCGAAGCGCTCCCCGATCGCGGCGGCCTCACCGGCCGTGGCCGCCGATGCTTCCCATTGCCCTGCTGCCTCGTACCTGAAGATGGCGGGGATCAGCAGGTAGCCGCGCTCGGCGCACTCGCCCTCCTCGGCCAGCAGCCGCTCCGAACGCGCGAGCCACCCGGTCGCGGGACCGATCTCGCCGCGGAGGAAGTGGTTGATCGCGACCCACAGCCCGCAGCGCACCGCGCGACGGCCGGCACCGGCGTCCAGGTGCAGGTGGTGCGCCCGCTCCAGGCCGGCCATCCACTCGTCGTCGCGCCCGAGCATGTAGGCCGCCGTCGCCAGCAGCTCGACGTCGTCCGCACCCAGGGGCGCCGCACGGTCGGCGCCCGACAGCTCGGTGTACGCGGCCTGCCACGCCATCGCCGCGTAGGCGCGGTGCCCGCGCTCGAGCGGGTCCGAGCCTCGGTCCTGCGGCCGAGCCTCGGAACCTGCTCTGCTCCGAGGACGCGACATCTCGGTCACTGTACGCCGCGAGGCTCGAGGCGGCTTCGCTCAGGACGGCCGGAGCACCGGCTTCAGGTCGACCACCGGCGTGCCGTCGAGCGCCTCCAGGGGACGCACTCGCACCCGGTTGCCCTCGATCGCCAGGATCTCGACCTCGTGGAGGCCGATCGGGTTCGGGCGGTCTGCGGACCGCGTGCTGAAGACGCCCGTGAGCGGGTTGGCGAGATCGTCGCGCGGATGCACCTGGAGCACGTCGCGGCGCGCGCGGTCGAGCCAGGTGACCACGATCATCCGATCGCCGAGCGCGATGCTCGCGAGACCCGGGAGGACGTCCGGCTCGAACACGAGCCAGGCGTCGGGCGCGCCCTCGTCGCCCTGCCTGGGCGCCGACGCCCGGTCCGTGAGCGTCGACTCGACCCTTCCGATTGGTTGCAGCTCCACTCGGCCTCGCGTACGAGCGTACCGAGCGCTCAATCGCTCGAGGCCGCGTCGCGGACGCGAAGCACGACGTTCCCGGTCTTGCGGCCCGACTCGACGTAGCGGGTCGCTTCGACGACCTCGTCGAGCGCGTAGCTCCGGTCGATCACGGGTCGGTACGTCCCCGCCTCGACGAGCTGCTTGACGAGCAGGAGATCGTCCTGCCGGTACCGGCCCACGCCGATGGTTGCGCGCTTGCTGCCGACGAACCGCGTCACGAGGCCGAGAAGCGGCACGTGGTACAGGAAGCCGAGGTCCATGCTGATGTAGATCCCACCGGGCGCCAGCGCGCGGCGGCAACGGCGGAACGAGTGCCTGCCAACCGCGTCGAAGATCACGTCGTACGTCGCGCCGCTCTTCGTGAAGTCGTCCCGGAAGCGGTCGATCAACTCGCGCGCTCCGAGCGAGCGCACCAGCTCGACGTCGTCCGTGTCGCACACGGCGGTCACCTCGGCCCCGAAGTGGCCCGCGAGCAGCTGCACCGCGGCCGTTCCGACCGAGCCGGCCGCGCCGTAAACGAGGACGCGCTTCCCCTGCAGCGGCTGTCCCGGTTGCAGGCAGGTCAGCGCGAGCAGGGAGCCGTCGGGGACGGCCGCAGCCTGCTCGTAGGTCAGCCCGGCCGGCTTCGGCGCGATGACGCCGCTCTCGCGTACGGCGACGTACTCCGCGCTGGCCCCTCGCTCGACGCCGAACACCTCGTCGCCGACCCGGAGCTCCGTCACGGCTCCTCCGACCTCCGCGACCCGGCCCGCGAACTCCGAGCCGAAGCTCGTCCGCCGCGGCCGCCGGATCCCGGTGAAGACACGCGTGAACCGGTACTCGACGCTGCGTACGCCCATGGCGTCGCCGCGCGTGACCGTCCCGGCCTGGACCTCGACGAGCACCTCGTCGTCGCCGGGCACGGGCCGGTCGACGTCGTCCACGCGAAGCACGTCCGGAGGCCCGTACCGATCGTGCACGACCGCTCTCATGGGCTCACGTCCTCTCCTCGGTACGGCGGATGCGGTGGATGGGGGCGCCGTGCTGCCATGCCCGTCCGGCTCGGTAGAGCTCGGCGGGGCGCCCGCCGCCGGGGCCGGGACGCGCGGTGCGACCGGTCGGGATCACCCACCCCTCCTCGCCCACGAGGCTGCGGCGGAAGTTGGCGGCGTCGAGCTGGACGCCCCAGATCGCCTCGTACACCGCACGCAGCTCGGCCATGGTGAAGGTGGTGCCGACGAACGCGGTTGCGATGCCCGAGACCTCGAGCTCGACCCGGACGCGCTCGACCGCGTCGCGAACGATCTCCAGGTGGTCGAACGCGAGCTCGATCCGTTCCTCGAGGACGTCCGCGACGGGAACGAGCCTGGCCTGCGCCGCGTCGGTGCCGGCGACGATCGTTCCCACGTCGCGGAGGACGGCGACGTAGGCGACCGTCACGACGTTCGTGCGCGGGTCGCGCCCCGGATCGCCGTAGGCGCCGAACTGCGTCAGGAGGCTGGGGACGTCGACGCCGGTCTCCTCGGAGAGCTCCCGCCGCGCCGCCTCGGCCAGCGTCTCGTCCGGCCGCTTGAAACCGCCGGGCACCGCCCACATGCCGGCGAACGGCTCCTCCCCGCGCCGGACGAGCAGGGCGTGCAGGTCGGCGTCGGCCATCGTGAGGATGACGACGTCCACCGTGACCGCGAAGGTCGGGAACGCGCGGGGGTCGTAGCCGGCAGGAAGATTGGCCGCGCGTGTTCTTGTCGTCATGACTCTTACCCTTGCACGAAGTTTTGGTCTTGTCAACCAAAACCGTGACACCGAGACGCAGACGGTTCACAGGTTTGAAAGGGCGGCGCCTGGGAAGCCACCTCTATATCCCCAAACGAGGAGGTAGCGATGAGGGTCTTTGTGGCCGGAGCGAGCGGAGCACTCGGCAGCCGGCTCGTCCCCCAGTTGATCGACGCAGGCCACGACGTGGTCGGTACCCACAACTCGCCGCAAAGCGCGGAGCTGATCCGGACGCTCGGCGCCAGGCCGGTGCTGGTCGACCTGCTCGACGCGCGCGCCGTGCGCAAGGCCGTGCTCGAGAGCGAGCCCGAGGCGATCGTGCACGAGGCGACCGCGCTGACGAATGCGACGTTCAGCCGCAGCCTCGACAAGACGCTCGCGAAGACCAACGAGCTGCGAACGAAGGGCACCGACGCCCTGCTGGCCGCAGCGCGCGAGGCCGGAGCACGTCGAGTCGTCGCGCAGAGCTTCGCTCCCTACCGGTATGCCCGGGAGGGTGGACCGGTCAAGACCGAGGCCGATCCGCTCGAGCCCAACCCGCCGCCGAACACGCAGCGCACCTGGGCCGCGATGGCGTATCTCGAGGATGCCGTCACCGGCTTCGGCGGGATCGCGCTGCGCTACGGCGCCTTCTACGGCGCCGCCAACGACGCGATGATCGAGCCCGTGCGCAAGCGGCGGTTCCCGATCATCGGCGACGGCGGCGGCATCTTTCCCTGGATCCACCTCGAGGACGCCGCCTCGGCGACCGTGCTCGCGCTGGACCACGAGGGGCCGGCGATCTACAACGTCGTCGACGACGAACCCGCGCCGGTGCGCGAATGGCTGCCCGTGCTCGCCCAGGCCCTGGGCGCCAAGCCGCCCCGGCGGTTGCCGACCTGGCTGGCGCGGCTGCTCGCCGGAGAAGCGGCAGTCGTGATGGGCACCGAGATCCGCGGCGCCTCGAACGAGAAGGCCAAGCGGGAGCTCGGCTGGACACTGCGCTACCCGAGCTGGCGGCAGGGCTTCGTCGACACGTACGCGAAGCCGTCCGCGGCAACCTCCGCGCGGCGAGCGGCTCCCGTCGCCGGCGAGCGGCTCGGCTCGAGCTCGCGCTGACACGCA
>DATBMD010000172.1:0-5935 GCA_036555085.1 Gaiellaceae bacterium | reverse complement strand
TCATGGTCCCATTTCTCTGCCATTGAGCGCCGATGGCCGCTTCCGAGGCGCGCAGTCTTCGAGTTCACCTTCGGACACTGCGTCGACAAGAAGTCCTGGACGGAGCTCGCCGCGAACTACGACGCACCGAGGGGAACCTCTGGACGTTCGTCCTCGCCTGCATCTGCATCGGCCCGGCGGTCGCGCGGGAGGCCTCGCGCCCGAGACGCCCGTCAGAGCTCGAGGCGCGGCAGCTCGAGGTCGTCCGCCTGCTCGAAGGCGGCGATCGCGATCGCGAGATCCTGGATCGAGAGGCCGGTCGAGTCGAATACCGTGATCTCCTCGGGTGAGCGCCGCCCTTCCGCCTCACCTGCGAGCACGCGCCCGAGCTCCGTCACGTCGGCCCGTGCGATCGCGCCCGCCTCGACTGCGGCCGCCAGCTCGCCGCCGTGGCTCGCCTGCTCCCACTCGTCGCAGAAGACGTGCCCGCGCACGATCTCGGCCACCGCGATCTCGGCCTTGCCCGGCCCGTCGGCGCCCATCAGGCTCACGTGCTGCCCCGCGCGGAGCGAGCCCTCCGGCAGCAGGATCTCCTTTCCCGGCGTGACCGTGACGACGGTGTCGGCAGCGAGCGCCTCGGCGCGGCTGCCCGCGACCGCGACCTCCAGCTCCGCCGCAGCGGCGCGCGCCCGCGTCTCGTCGACGTCCCAGACGGCGACGTCACGGCCGAGCGCGGCGAACGTCCGCGCCGCAGCGCGGCCGTTCACGCCGACGCCCACGACCGCGACCGATCCGCCGGCCACGCCGAGCGTCTCCGCCGCGAGCGCCGCCGCCGCGCCGGTCCGCAGCGCCGTCACGGCGCCAGCGTCGAGCACCGCCTCGACGAGCCCGGTCGACGCATCGGACAGCACGACGAGCCCGCTCACGGTCGGGAGGCCGCGCGCCGGGTTGCCCGGGAACGACGTGACCCACTTCAGGAGCGCGTGGCCGCCGCCGAGCGCCGGCATCGCACGGAAGTCGCCGGCCGGGTAGTTCGTCACGTACAGCTTCGGCTGCATCGTCCACTCGCCCCGCGCGTGCGCGACGAACGCTGCTCGCACGGCCTCGTAGGCGTGGGCGGGCAAGACGGCCGCCTCGACGTCGCGCGCCGAGAAGAAGGGAACCGCCACCGCTACAGCGCCTTGACCGCCGCGGCGACCTGCTCGAGCGCCTGCTTCGCGTCGGCGAAGAGCATCGAGGTCTTCGGGTCGTAGAAGAGCGGGTTGTCGATGCCGGCGAACCCCGGGCTGAGCGAGCGCTTGACGACGACGACGCTCGCCGCCCGGTCGACCTCGATGATCGGCATCCCGTAGATCGGGCTGCCCGGATCCGTGCGCGCCGCGGGGTTGACGACGTCGTTCGCGCCGAGGATGACGACGACGTCGGTCTGCGGCAGCTCCGGGTTGATCTCGTCCATCTCCTTCAGCTGGTCGTACGGGACGTCCGCCTCCGCGAGGAGGACGTTCATGTGCCCCGGCATCCGGCCGGCGACCGGGTGGATGCCGTAGAGGACGTCGATCCCCTTGTTCTCGAGCAGGTCGGCGAGGGCGCGCACGTCGTGTTGCGCCTGCGCAACCGCCAGCCCGTACCCGGGAACGAAGACGACGCGGCGTGCGTACGACAGCATGATCGCCAGATCCTCGGGCGTCGTCGCTCGGACGCTCCGCCCGTCGTCGCCGGCCGCGGCCGCCGCGCTCCCCGTCACCGCGCCGAACGCCCCGAAGAGGACGTTCGCGACGGAGCGGTTCATCGCCCGCCCCATCAGCAGCGTCAGCAGGGTGCCGGACGCGCCCACGAGCGCGCCCGCGACGATGAGCACGTTGTTGTGGAGGAGGAAGCCGGCCGCCGACGCGGCCAGCCCCGTGAACGCGTTCAGGAGCGAGATCACGACCGGCATGTCGGCGCCGCCGATCGGCAGCACGAACAGCACCCCGAAGACGAGCGCCGCGGCGATCAGCCCCACCACGTAGACGTCCCGCTCCGCGCCGGCCACGATCGCCACGCCGAGCGCGAGCGCGACGAGCAGCACGGCCCCGTTCACGAACTGCTGGCCCGGGTAGACGATGGGCCGGCCGCTCAGCAGCTCCTGCAGCTTGCCGAAGGCGATCAGCGACCCGGCGAACGAGATGCTGCCGATCAACGCCGAGAGCAGGATCGCCACCGATTCCTCGCCCGCGAGCCCGCCCGGGAGCGGTGCCAGATTGTGGAATTCGGCCAGCGCGATCAGCGCGACCGCCCCGCCGCCGACGCCGTTGAACAGCGCCACCATCTGCGGCATCGCCGTCATCTTCACCGAGCGCGCGCCGACGACGCCCACGACGGTGCCGATCGCCATCGCGACGCCGATCGCGAGGTAGTTCTCGAGCCCCTCCTGCGCCAGCGTCACCGCGATCGCGAGCGCCATCCCGGCCGCGCCGAGCAGGTTCCCCTCGCGCGCCCGCTTCGGCGAGGAGAGGAACCGCAGCGCGAGGATGAAGGTCACGATCGTGACCAGGTAGAGCAGGTCGGTCGTGGTCTTGCTCACTCGTCCCGCTTCCGTGGCCCGCGCTGCTTGAACATCTCGAGCATCCGGTCGGTGACGACGAAGCCGCCGACGACGTTGGCCGTGCCGAGGACGACGGCACAGAAGCCGACGACCCGTGTGAGCGTGTCGGCGTCGGCGCGGCCGGCGACGAGGATCGCGCCGACGAGCACGATGCCGTGGATCGCATTCGTGCCCGACATGAGCGGCGTGTGCAGCATCGTCGGCACCTTCGAGATCACCTCGACGCCGAGGAAGATCGCGAGCACGAGGATCGTCAGCTCGAAGACCAGCGTCGCGTCCATTACGCGGTCACCTCCCGCCTCGTCACGCAGGCGCCGCCCGTGATCTCGTCGTCGAAGTCGAGCGCCAGCTCACCCCCGGGCGCGAGGTGGAGCAGGAGCGCGCTGACGTTGCGCGCGTAGAGGTGGCTCGCGTGGTACGGCATGCGCGCGGGCAGGTCGGTGAAGCCGACGATCGTCACGTCCGCGCGCACGACCTCCGTGCCCGGCTCCGTCAACTCGCAGTTGCCGCCGGTCTCCGCCGCCAGGTCGACGATCACCGAGCCCGGCCTCATCCGCTCGACGGCGACGGCCGGGATCAGCCGCGGCGCCGGCCGGCCGGGGACGAGCGCGGTCGTGATCACGACGTCCATGTCCGGGATGCGCTCCTCGAGCGCGACCTGCTGCCGCGCCTGCTCCTCGGGCGTCAGCTCCGCGGCGTAGCCGCCCGCCGTCTCCTCGCCCTGCACCCCGAGGTCGAGGAAGGCGGCGCCGAGGCTCTCCACCTGCTCGCGCACCGCCGGCCGCACGTCGAACCCGGAGACGACGGCGCCGAGACGGCGCGCCGTCGCGATCGCCTGCAGCCCGGCGACGCCCGCGCCGAGCACGAGCACCTTCGCGGGCGCGACGGTGCCGGCCGCCGTCATCAGGAGCGGGAAGAGCCGGGGCAGCCGGTCCGCCGCCAGCACCACCGCCTTGTAGCCGGCGACCGTGCTCTGCGACGAGAGTGCGTCCATCGCCTGCGCCCGCGTGATGCGGGGGATCGATTCCATCGCGAACCCGACGACGCCGCGTTCGGCGAGCCGCTCGATCCGGCCCGGGTCGGTCAGCGGCGCGAGGAAGCCGACGAGCACGATGCCCGGCGGCAGCTCCACGATCTCCTCGTCCGACGGGGCGCCGACGCGCACGACCGCCTCCGCGCCGTTCAGCAGCTCCGCCCGCGGGACGAGCTCGGCGCCGGCCGCCTCGTATTCCGCGTCGGGGAACGCGGCGGCCACGCCCGCGCCCCGCTCGACGGCGACGCTGAAGCCGGACGCCGCCAGCCGCCCGACGGCGTCGGGGACCAGAGCGACCCGGCGCTCGCCGCCGCCGGCCTCGTTGGGGACCGCGACCCTCACCGAGTCGGAACTCTACGGACACGCCGCGGCCCGAGGAAGGGAACGGACTCCCGTTCTGGAACGTCCAGGCAGTGGGTTCGCTGCTCGCCACCTTCTCCGCCGCGCTCGAGGCCCGGGATCCGTACCTGCGGGGCCACTCGGCGCGGGTGACGACGTTCGCGGAGAACCTGGCGCGCCTGCTGGGCTGGGCGGGGGAGCGGCTGGAGGTGCTGCGGCTCGGCGGCTCGCTCCACGACGTCGGGAAGATCTCGATCGACGCCAGCGTGCTCCGCAAGGCCGGGCCGCTCACGGTCGAGGAGCGCGACCAGATCCGGCGCCATCCGGTGACCGGAGCCCGGCTCGTCGAGTGCTTCGACGACTTCGAGCCGGCCCTGCCGTACGTGCTCCACCACCACGAGCGCTGGGACGGCACCGGGTACCCGCACGGGCTGGAGGGCCGGAAGATCCCGTTCGAGGCGCGGCTCCTCGGCGTCGTGGACGCCTTCGACGCCATGACGTCCCGCCGCGCCTACCGGCCGGCGCTGACGATCGAACAGGCGCTCGGCGAGCTGACCCGCTGCGCCGGCTCGCAGTTCGACCCGGAGCTGGCAGCGGCGTTCGTCGAGGGCTGGGTCAGCGGCGAGATCGAGACGAGCGAGCGGCCGCTCCGACTCGCGATCTAGCCGGCCTCCTAGAGCGCCGACCAGACCTCGAGCTTCTGCGTCGTGCGGCGGATGACCTCCTCGGTGAACTCGCGCGTGCCCGCATGGCCGCTGAGATCGGCGGTGCGGACGCCCGCCGCGACCGTTTCGAGGCAGGCCTCACGGAGCGCGCGGCCGGCCTGCTGGGCGGCCTCGTCCGCGTGCGAGAGCAAGGCGGCGCCCGCGAGGATCATCG
Source organism: Gaiellaceae bacterium (assembly GCA_036555085.1). Lineage (GTDB taxonomy): Bacteria > Actinomycetota > Thermoleophilia > Gaiellales > Gaiellaceae > Gaiella. The sequence goes on along the minus strand of DATBMD010000172.1, from coordinate 1,121 downwards.
CCATCGGATTCGCGACGTCCTTCCCCTGCAGCGACGGCGCCGTGCCGTGTGCCGCCTCCGCCATCAGCGCCAGCGGCGCGTACTCCTCGTCGAACGCGACGAGCAGCGACTCGGAGCCGGCGATGGAGCCGAAGAGCGGCAGCACCAGGTCGGAGAGGATGTCGCCGTCCCGGTTGAGCGCCGGGATCACGAGCGGGTCGCCCGTCTGCGCGAGCAGGAGCGCGAAGGTCGCGTCGATCAGCTGCGGCTCGTACGGGACGTCGGGATGCCGGCCGGCGGCGGCGTCCATCTCCTCCTTGAGCATCCCCTCGTACGTCGGGCTGACCGTGTACTTCGGCCCGCCGAAGACCTTCGCGTTCGTCCGCTCGGCCTGCCTGAAGGCGAACTCGGCGACGGAGCGGCAGATCCGCCGCTCGATGCGCTCGGTGCGGAACGCGATCTCGTCCTCGCCCTCGCCCTCGCGCCACTCCTGGGCGCCGTACGCGTCGCCGACGGCCATGCGCACGACGGAGATGGGGAAGTGCGCGCCGCCGATGGGCACGACGCCGGGAATGCGCCGGCCCGTGCGGACGATCACATGGCCGCCGATCTCCTCGCGCAGGATGCGGTTCGGGCTGCCGACGTCACCGGCTCCCTCGGGGGTGATCGTCGCAGCTTTCAGCCCGAGCCCGTGCTCGCGGACGGCGCGCGCCGCGTCGAGCACGACCGCGTTCCTGGTCGCGCGCCTCGACTCGAGCGAGAGGTCGAAGCGCGGCAGCTCGAGCTCGAGCCCGACGACGTCCGGGGCGAGCACGCGCAGCGCCTCGTCGAGAAGCTCCTGCCCCGTGTCGTCGCCCTCGAGCACCACGATGGTCCGTGTCTCCATCGGGGCCTGAGTGTAGTTCGCCCGACCGCAGGGAACAGTGAAGAACTGGTAGCCTCGCCGCGCCGACCACACGGATCCAGAGGAGAAAGGGGGCTTTTCCGCTGGCCGAAGTCACGTTCGACCGGGTGAGCAAGATCTACCCGGACGGCACTCGCGCCGTCTCCGACATGTCGCTGGACATCGAGGACGGCGAGTTCATGGTCCTCGTCGGGCCCTCCGGGTGCGGCAAGACGACCGCGCTCCGGATGGTCGCCGG
>DATBMD010000119.1:0-22885 GCA_036555085.1 Gaiellaceae bacterium | reverse complement strand
GACGACGGGGTGACCGGCGAACGTGCTCACGGTCTCCCAGCGGTAGTCGGCCATGAACGCGGCGATCTCCCGGCTCATCACCACGCCCCCGGCCGGGAGCGCGGCGGAGACCATTCCCTTTCCCACCGTCATCAGGTCGGGCGTGACGCCGGGCGCGTGCTGATAGCCGAACGCCTTGCCGGTGCGCCCGAAGCCGGTCATCACCTCGTCGTCGATCCAGAGGATCCCGTGCTCGCGCGTCAGCTCGCGCAGCTGGGACAGGTACTCCGCCGGCGGGTGGAACATGCCGACGCCGAAGATCGGCTCCGCGACGACCGCGGCAATCGAGTCCGGGCCGATCGTCCGGATCAGGTGCTCGGTGGCGTCGATGCACGCGAGCGTCTCGCCGCCGCGCTTGCACGCCGGATAGGTGTGCCCGATCGGGCACGCGTAGCAGTACGGCGCCGGCGCGAAGTGCACCCCCGCCGCGGGAATCCCGGCCGGGCGGCGCACCTCGTCCGAGTCGGGCGAGGCGAGGATCCCGCGCGAGCCGGGAAGGCCCATCAGCGAGAGCGCGCCGTGCGTCCAGCCGTGGTAGGCGAAGTCGCGCGAGATCACGTTCGGCCGGCCGGTGACGAGCTTGGCGAGGAGCAGCGCGAGCTCGACCGCCTCGGAGCCGGACGACGTGAACCGGATCCGTGCGGCCCAGCCGTCCTCGCCGAGGAGGTCGTCGACGATCAGCTTGGCCGCGCGGGCCCGGTAGTCCGTTGCCCAGCCTTCCCACACGAAGCCGTACCGTTCGAGCGCCTCGACGATCGCCGCCGTGATCCGCGGGTGCCGGTGGCCCGCGTTGGCGCAGAGGAGCCCGCTCGTGAAGTCGAGCAGCCGCGAGCCGTCGTCCAGCTCGACGAAGTCTCCCTCGGCGCGCACGATCGCGCGGTGCTCGTACTCCTCCGGGGTCACGAAGACGTGCGCGTAGTACTCCTCGTCCCAGGCGCGGATCGCGCCCCAGTCCGTCCCGCTCACCGTGCGCACGATGGCACAGGCCGCGGACCGGTGTCAACGAAGTGGATCCACTCTGAGCACTGCCTGCGATAGGGTTCGCGGGTGGCCGACGCCACCGTCTCGTCGCCTCCACGGACAGCTCCGGCGCGCCCCGGCGACACCGCCGAGGAGGCGTACGTCCGCCTCCGCGAGCTCATCGTCGAGAGCGTCTTCCAGCCGGGCCAGCGGCTTCCGCAGGCCATGCTGATGGAGGTCCTGCACGTCGGCCGGACGCCGCTGCGCACGGCGCTGAGCAGGCTCCAGAGCGACGGCCTCGTGATCGCGACGCCGAACCACGGCGTCGCCGTCGCTCCCGTCCCGGTCAGCTCCGCCGAGGAGATCTTCACCCTGCGCTACCTCGTGGAGCCCCCGCTCCTCGAGGCCTCCGCCGCGGGCATCTCGAGACGTCAGCTGTCCCGCCTGCGAGCGCTTCTGCGCAGGCTGGAAGGGGTGGTCGACGACCCGGCCGCGTTCGCCGTCGCGCACCGCGAGTTCCACACCGCCGAGCGGGCGGCGTTCACGAGCCCGTTCATCGACGAGCTGGTGCTCGACATGTACCGCCACCTGCACCGGCACCAGCGGACCCGGCTCGCCCGCGAGTATGCACCCAAGGACTTTCTGCGTCTCGACCGCGAGACGGTCGACGCGCTCGAGGCGGGCGACGGCCTGCGGGCGCGCCGGACCCTCGAGTTCCACCTCGTCGACGCCGCGATCTCGTTCCTCGGCGAGGCCGACGAGAACCACCGCCCGGCCGTGCTGCTCGCCGTCACGCGCGCGAACGGCATGGTGATCGAGGCGGACGGCGAGGGCGTCGTCGCCCGTCCCGCACGGGTCGCGTGGAGTGTCCCGTGCCCGACGCTGCCGACGCTGCGCACGCCCTATCTCGTCTACGAGCCGACCGGACGCTGAGGGCTCTGCATGCCCGTTCGCCCTGAGCCCGAGCCGCTCGTGGACGAGGCCGTCGCAGACCTGATGCGCAGGTTCCGGGCCGCCCTCGATCCCCCCGGCCATGCCGGCGTCGACGTCGACGCCGAGACGCTGCGTGCGCGCCTCGACGAGCCGCTGCCCGAGCGTGGCCGGCCGCTCGACGAGGTCCTCGGAGCGCTCGTCGAGCGCGTCGGGCCCGGCCTCGCCGGGACAACGGGCGGCCGCTACCTCGGGTACGTGACCGGGGGGCTCTTGCCGAGCGCAGCCATCGCGCAGGCCTGGGCGGTCGCGGTCGACCAGAACACCGGCCTCTGGGCGCTCGCTCCGGCTGCGACCGAGCTCGAGCAGGTCGTGCTCGGCTGGCTCGCCGAGCTGCTCGGGCTCCCACGGGGAGGAGCGACGTTCACGAGCGGAGCCGCCGGAGCGAACCTCGTGTGCCTCGGCGTGGCCCGCCAGTGGGCGGGCCGGCGCGCCGGTGTCGACGTCGGCCGCGAAGGCGTCCGCGCGCTGCCGCAGCTCGCCGTCTACGGGAGCACCGAGCTGCACTTCACGAACGTGAAGGCACTGCGCACGCTCGGGCTCGGGGCGGAGTGCGTGACCGCGGTGCCCGTCGACGACGCGTTTCGACTGGACGTTCCCGCGCTGGAGCAGGCGATCGCACGCGACCGCGACGAGGGCCGTCAGCCGGCGATCGTGATCGCCCACGCCGGCTCGCCCACGACGGGTGCGTCCGACCCGTTGCGCGCGATCGCCGAGGTGTGCGGACGCGAGGGGCTCTGGCTCCACGTCGACGCCGCGTTCGGTGCCTTCTTCCGGCTCTGCCCGCGGACGGCCGCTCACGTCGACGGCATCGAGCTCGCCGACTCGGTGACGGTCGACGGCCACAAGTGGCTCAACCTGCCGAACGGAATCGGGTTCGCGTTCCTGCGGGACCCCGACCTGCACCGCGAGACCTACGCCGGCACCGCCGCGTACCTCACGCCCGCGCTCGGCGCCGGGCTCGACCTCCACGAGCTCGGCGTCGAGGCGAGCCGGCCCTGGCGCGGGGCAGCCACGTGGGCCGCGCTCACCCACCTGGGCCGCGAGGGCGTGGCCGCGCTCGTCACGCGCTGCTGCGACCTCGCGGCGGAGCTCGGCCGGATCGTCGAGTCGTCGCCTACGCTCGAGCTGACCGCTCCCGTCGCCTCGTGCGTGACGTGCTTCCGCTACCGCCCGGCGGCCATGCCTGCCGGCTCCGCGCTCGACGACCTGAACCGGCGGATCCAGCAGCGGCTCGTCCGCGAGGGCGTCGTGCTCGCCACCGGCGGGATGCTGCCGAGCGGCTTCTCGCTGCGTCCCGCGGTCGTCAGCTGGCGCACGAGCGCCGACGACGTCGCCCTGCTGGCGCGCGAGGTCGAGCGCCTCGGCGACGAGCTGTCCGGCCGGACGAGATCGGCGAAAAGTGGATCCATTGTCGGATAGAGTCGGGCCCGTGCCACATGCGACCGCCGACGGCATCCGCATCGGCTACGACGACCGGGGCAGCGGCGAGCCCGCCCTCGTCTTCCTGACCGGCTGGTGCTCGAGCCGGGCGCGGTGGAGCCGCGTCGCGGAGCTCTGCTCGGCGAGACACCGCGTTCTGAACACCGAGTGGCGCGGCCACGGCGACTCCGACCCTGCGCCGGCCGACTTCGGGCTCGAGGACATGATCGACGACGTGCTCGCGGTCGCGGACGCGGCGGGCGTCGATCGGTTCGTGCCGTGCGCCGCGTCCCACTCGGGCTTCGTCGCCATCGAGCTCCGGCGTCGGTTCCCGGAGCGCGTTCCCCGGCTCGTGCACGTCGACTGGTACGTCGTCCCGCCGCCGCCGCCCTACCGCGCCGTCCTCGAGCAGCTGACCTCGCCCGAGGCCTGGCCCGCGGCGCGCGACAAGCTGTTCGAGGTCTGGCGCGCGGGCGTCGAGCTGCCCGAGATCGACGCTGCGCTCGACGTGATGCGCCGCCAGGGTGCCGACATGTGGATGCGCTCGGGCCGGGAGATCCTCGCGGGCTACGCACGCGTGGAAAGCCCGGCGAGCGCCTGGTCGAGCCTCTCGCCGCCCGTGCCGGTGCTGCACGCCTACGGGCAGCCGCAGGATCCCGCCTTCCTGGCGGTGCAGGAGGAGTACGCGGCGTCGCACCCGTGGTTCACCGTGCGCAAGCTCGACGGCGTCACGCATTTCGCGATGATCGAGACGCCCGACGAGGTCGCGGACGCGATCTGCGCGTTCGCCGAGGACGCCAAGCCATGAGTGAGCCCAGCGGGGAACTGCCTGCACCGACCGTCGATCCCGGCGGCCTGACGGAGATCGCCGACGCGGTCTGGCTGATCCCCGACCGGCGCGTCCCGCTCGTGCCCAACGTCGGGATCGTGCTCGGGGACGACGCCGTGCTCGTCGTCGACACCGCGATGGGGCCGGCCAACGGCCGGCTGGTGCTGGACACGGCCCGTTCGCTCGCCGGTTCGCGCCGTCTGCTGCTGACGGTCACCCATTTCCATCCCGAGCACGGCTTCGGGGCGCAGGCGTTCGCCGGCGCGGCCCACAGCGTCTACAACCGGGCGCAGCTGGACGAGCTGCACGCGAAGGGCGACGGCTACCTGACGATGTTCCGGACCTTCGCTCCGACGGTCGAACGGGCTCTCGAGGGGGTCGAGCTGGTCGATCCGGACGAGACGTACTCCGGCACGTCGCGGCTCGAACTCGGGGGACGGTCTGTCACGCTCCGCGAGACCGGGCTGGCGCACACGAGGGGCGACCAGGTCGTCGTGGTGGACGACGGGCGCGCCCTCTTCACCGGCGACCTCGTCGAGGAGGGCTGCTTTCCCATCTTCCCGTACTTCCCCCCTGACGACACGGACGTCGACGGGAGCGCCTGGATCGACGTGCTCGCCGGCCTCGAGCGACACGGCGCCGAGGTGGTCGTCCCGGGGCATGGCGCGACGGGAGGCGTGGAGGTGATCGCCGCGCAGCGCGCGTTCATGGAAGAGCTGCGCTCGGCGACGTACAGCGTCGCCGACGAGGGCCGCGGCGCCGACGAGGCGGTGGCCGAGCTCGAGGCGGGGCTACAGGCGCTCCATCCCGACTGGGCCCAACCCGAATGGATCGGGTTCGGGATCCGCTGCTTCCACGCCGAGCGCGTCGGCGGCTGACGCAGGGCCGACGCCACACCCTCAGCGTCCGGCCGCGTGACGCGCGCAGGCTGCGAGCCACCGAGAACGCCAGCTGCCCTCGGGATCGGCGGCGATCTCGGCGATCCACTGCTCCGGGCCGCGCGCCGCCGTGTCAGCGCTCTCCAGCCCGGCATCCTCGCCCGTGGCGAGGTCGCGGCGAACGAGCGGGAGCGCGATCGCCGCCTCGTCCCGGGAGAGGATCACGTCCAGGGCCTCGACCCCGAGCGCGCGCCGCTGGCCGCCCGCGCGATCCACGACCCGTACCGCCGCGCGCACGCGATCGCCGTGGCGGAGCGCGAGCACCGCGACGACCAGGCGACGGGCGAGCTCGATCTCGTCGTCCAGCGCTCGTCGCAGCGGGATCTCCCGCGCGTCGAGCGACGCCCGAGCCGCGGCGGCGCGAGCGGCGTGGGTCGCGGCGTCGCGGAACAGGTCGTCGAGAAGGTCGGGCGGCACCACGCCTTGCGCGTCCGCGGCGGCCAGCGCGTCGAGCGCCGTCACCACGATCGCGCGATCGCCGCCGGTCAGCGCGGGCGCGATCACCGCCACGCCGTGCTCCTTCGCGGCGATCGCCGCCGCCCGGACCAGCGAGGCGCGTGCGGGCGTGCCCTCGCGGGTGAGCGCCGCGCGGAGGAGCGGCACGGCAGGGGCGCCGAGCCGCGCGATCGCGGCCGTGGCGTTGCCGGCGGTGCGGGGCTCCTCGACCGCCGCGACGACGAGGCGGACGATCTCCGGCTCGCCGGCGTCCTCAGAGGCGACGGCTGCGAGCGCCGCCGCTTGCACCGTCGGGTCGGGGTCGCCGAGGAGCGAGACCAGCACGCTCGCGTCGGCGCTGACGGCCTCACGTGAGCCCAGCGCGGCGGCGGCCGCGCGCCGGTCGGCCGGATCCGGGGAGCGGGCGAGGTCGCCGACGAGCACGGCGACCTCGCCCGCTGCCCGAACGTCGCCGCCGGCGGCGAGCTGGGCGAGTGCCCGCACGCGCACCTCCGGGTCGGCGTGCGCCGCCACCTGGCGGAGCTCGACCGCGGCTGCCTGCGACTCGAGGCCCGCGAGGAGGTCGAGGCCGAGCCGCACGTCGCGGGCGTCGTCCGACCGGAGCAGCCCGCGAACGGCCGCCTGGTCGTCCTCGGCGACGTCGAAGCCGTCGGCAACGAGCGAGCGACGCCGCATCTGGTCGGCCAGGGCACGCGTGTACGAGCGGTAGGCCCCGACGGCGATCGCCGTCCAGACGGCACCCAGCACGAGACCGAAGACGATCACCGCGCCCGTCCCCAGCTCGAGCACGTTCAGGACGAGCAGGAGGACGCCGGTAACGCCGATCGCAACGGGGACGCCGACGCCCTCAACGACCGCCTGTACGGCGAGCCGCTCCTCGACCGGAACGACCTGATAGGCGGCGTTGATCGACGTCCGCGTCGTGCCGTCGGTCGCGGTGATGTCGGCGACGCGGAGCACCGCGGCCAGCACGAACAGCCCGTACGAGGCAGCGCCCGGCCCGGCGACGACCAGTGCCATCACCGCCAGCACCGCGGCGACGACGGCCGGGTTGAGGACGAGGCCGAGCCGCAGGCCGAACCGCCGCATCAACGGCCCGGCGACGAGCGCGAGGAAGAGGATGTCCACGAGGTTGAGGAGCGCGGTGTACGCGGACAGGAACCGGGTCAGCTCGTCGCCGCTGTACTGCGCCGCGGCACGGTCGAAGAGGAGGAAGTCGACCACCTGCGAGCCCATCGCCGAGAGCACCTGGTAGACGAGGAGCAGGAGCACCAGCCCCGAGGCGAACAGCGTTCGCAGCGGCGGCCGGGCGACCGCCGGTGCGTGCACGGGAGCCGGCGCGCGCACCTCCGGGAACCGCCGCTCCGTCGCGAGCACGAGCCCGAGAAACGCGAGCTGCGCAGCCGCGGTGCCGAGCAGCAGGTGCTCGGTCGATCCGAGCAGGGCGAGGAGAGGGATGCCGAGGAGCCCGCCCAGGAGGAACCCGACCGCGAACCCCGAGACGATGTGAGGAAAACGCTCCTTCAGCTGCCTCACGTCGAGCAGCCGGCCGGCCTGGCCGCCGATGAAGACGAACCCGACCTGCAGGGCGATCGGAAAGAGCACGAGCAGCACCGCCGACACCCAGACGCCGCCGCCGACGAGGATCGCCCAGGACGCCGCGTAGAGCAGCGCGAGGGCGCCGAGGGTCGGTGTCGCGACTCGCACCAGTCGCGTTCGGCGGGCGGCACGGGCGATCAGCGCAGACGCGCCGCTCCCGATCACGGCGATCGCGACGTACGTGGCCGGGAGCCACTCCGAGCCGTACGCGTCCAGGAACAGCGCGTTCGCGGGGATGATCAGCAGCGCCAGCGTCACCCCGAACGCGAGCGCCTGTGCGATCAGCAGGCCGACGACGCCGCGCGGCGGTGCTTCGGTCACTCCGACCGGCCGGCGCGTTCGGCGTTCAGGCGCAATCGCGCGACGAGCGCCTCGATCACGCCGTGGGCGAGCTCGGGCCACTCCAGCAGGAGGTCGTCGAGGACCGCCTTGTCGAGTCGGAGGGCGAACGTCGGCTCCAGGACGGTCACGGAGGCGGTGCGGGGCTGCGGCACGAGCGCCGCCAGCTCGCCGACGGTCTCGCCCGGTCCCAGCTCGACGATCGACTCGCTGCCGCGGTGAACGCGGACCCGCCCCTGCACGAGGGCGTAGAGGTGTGCCTCGATCGCGCCCTCCTCGATCAGCACGTCCCCCGGCTGCGCCCGGATCTCCGCCGTGTGCGCGGCCACGGCGGCGAGCACACGACCCGGGACGCCGGCGAACAGCTCCACGCGGTGAAGGGCCGCGACGCGCTCGACGAGACCGAGCGAGACCATCGACGACGACGGCACGTCGGTCATCGGCGTGGAACGTACTCCAGCAGCGCGTGCGAGACCAGGCGGCGGCGGGTTTCGACGCAGCCCGCCGCTGCGTAGACTCGGCCGATGCGCACGTGCAGGGCGTGTGGCGAGGAGAACCTGCCCGAGTGAGGCCCCCGGTCGAGCCGGGGCCGCTCGATCGCCACCTCTCGCGGGAGGTGCGGGTGATCCTCGAGGAGCGGTTCTGGCGCCCGGTCGAGGAGGTCTCGACCCTGGAGGCCCTGCCCGGGGACGCATCGTTCGTGTCTGCGCCCGGCACCCATCCGGCCCTCTTCGGCGACCACGGCGTCGTCCACGCGCGCGACGTCGCGGCCGGCGTCGTCGAGCTGGCGGGAACCGTCGAGGGCCTGCTCCTGCCGGCGCGGCCCGCCGACCGGCAGGCGTTCGTCGTCGGGCTCGCGGTCATCCTGGGCTACCTCCACGACGTGGGGATGCACGACGCGACCGCGACCGGCCGCCGTGTGCACGCGCTCTACGCGGGCCACCTTCCGTTCTCGGGGTCGATGGACGACGTCCTGCGTCGGCTTGCCGAGGACGGCTCGGAGGTTCCCCGCCGCGTCGCGGCCGTCGCCGCGATCGCACCGTTCGTCGTCGCGCCGGACGTCGTCGTTCGCGAGCTCGTCTCGCTCGCGCTCGCGCACAGCAAGTCGACCGTGCCCGCGCGGCTGCTCGCCGATCTCGGCGCGCTCCGAGCGGTGCTGTTGGGCGCCGTGCTCGTCGACCTCGAGCACCATCGCCGGGCGGGGACAACCCCGGCCCCGGACGATCCCTTCCCGGACCAGCTCGGCGCCAACGCCCGCTGGTATGCGGATCCCCTTCGCGATGCCTACGCCTGGCTCGTCTCGACGGATCCCGCGCACGCGGCGCTCGCGGACGACGCGATCGACGCGGTGCGGCTGGTGCGCGCAGCCGATGCGCTGCGTCAGCGGGGCACGACGCTACGCACCGCCGCCGGGTACGAGATCTTCATCGACGCCGAGACGGGCCGGTCCGTCTACGCGCTCCGCACCGCCGGCCGTCGACAGCTCTTCCTGCTCCGCGTCGACAGCCCGGTCGGCGCGGGCGAGGCCAATGTGCGGAGAGCGGTGGTGACGCGTAACGGCGACCTGAGGCTGTCGTTCCATCGCGGCCGGTTCAGCTCGCCCGCGAGCGCGGAGTCCGCGTGCAGCGCCACGGCGCGCGTCGTCGCCGACATCGGCGCGGACGTGCTCGGCGCGTTCGCCGCCCGCCGTCCGTCGCCCGACCTGCCGCCGCCCTTCCGTGATCCGGGCTCGATGCGCATCGAGCTCGAGCGGCCCGCCGACGAGCCGGCGTTCGCCGAGGCGGTGGCTCGGGGCCTCGCTCGCTACGACTCCGCGCTCGTCGCCAAGGCGTTCGTGGTCGCCGACCTCGAGAGCGCTGCTCCGCGCGAGCGGGCGCGGTACTACGGCGGCACGACGATCGCCGCGGAAAGCGACGAGGCCGGCGCGATCCTCGACGCCCTCGGCGCGCGCGGCCTGAAGGTCGCTGCGATCGACCGCGGCAGGGCGTTCGAGGACGTCCGCAAGGTCCGCGTCGACAGCGGCGAGGTCCTCATCGAGGCCGGATCGTCGCCGGCGTTCGTGTACGTCCCGGTCGACTGCGGCCTGCGCGTCGAGCAGCTGGGCGGCTACGGCAACCAGGAGGTGCCCGCCTGGATACCGATCGGCGTGACGGGTGTGGTGCGCCGGGCCGAGCGCAACAGCACGGTCGTCGTGGCCGCGCCCGGGGACGTGCTGATCATCCCCGGCGAGCTCTTCGCCCGCGAGTGGTTCCGACCCTACGAGGAGGACGAGATCGCGGACGTGCTCGCGACCGTCGACGGCCGCGGCTAGGCGGCCGCGCGCAGCGCGTCGACCAGCTCGTCCTTCGTCATCTTCGACCGGCCCCGGATCCCGGCTTCGCGGGCGCGGCCCTCCAGCTCCGACTTTGACAGCCGGTCGAGGCTCCCGGCGCGGCTGCGCCCGCCGCGGGAGCGGCTCGCGTGGCGCTCGACGCTCGCCTTCAGGGCCGACAACAGGTCGGTCGGCTCCTCCTCGACTGCCTCGGGCTCGCGGTGGATCTCCTCGCCCTTCCGCTTGCGCCTGATCAGCTCGAGCAGCGCTTCACGGTACGTGTCCTCGTACTGCGTGGGATCGAAGCTGCCGGTGAACTTGTCGATCAGCTCGCCTGCCATCCGCAGTTCCGCCCTGCCCACGGACGCCTTGCGCGGACGGATCTCGTCGACGGGCCGGATCTCGTCGGCGAAGTACATCTGCTCGAGCGTGATCACGCCCTCTCGGGGGCGCAGGCAGCCGAGGTGCTGGCGGTCGCGCATCACGTAGGAGGCGATCGCCGCGAGGCCCGCGTCCTCCATCGCGCGCAGGAGCAGGGAGTACGCCTTCTCGGCGCCCTCGGCCGGCCCGAGGTAGTACGTCCGCTCGAAGTAGATCGGGTCGATCTCGTCGTAGGGGACGAAGTCGCGGATGTCGATCGACTTGTACCCCTCCGGCTGGGCCGCCTCGAAGTCCTCGTCGGTCACGTAGACGTACTGCCCGTCGCGGAGCTCGTACGCCTTGACGATCTCGTCGTCCGGCACCGGCTTGCCCTCCTGCTTGCAGACCTTCTCGTAGCCGATCCGGGAGTCGTCCTTCACGTGCAGGTAGTGGAAGCGGACGTCCTGCTCGTCGATCGCGCTGTACATGCGGACGGGCACGTTGACGAGCCCGAACGCGACGTTCCCGCTCCAGATCGCACGTGGCACGAGCTGTGTCTACCCCGGCCGGGGGCGATCGGAACGTTTCGCCGGGAACAGGCACGGGGAACCGGTTCGTCGACGACGTCGAGAGGAGGCTGTGATGCCGGACAAGCGACCATCGGTGAAGAACGAGAAGCAGTACGAGGCGCTCAAGGACAAGGGGATGTCCAAGGAGCGGGCGGCGCGCATCGCGAACTCGCCCGGCGCGTCGAAGCGGGGAGGGCTCCGGCGGCAGCTCCTCGCAGGGAGGCACGACGGCCCAGAAGGCCGCGGGGCGCAAGGGCGGCAAGGCGACGGCCCGCAAGCGCAGCTCGTTGCGACCATGTGCGCCCGGCAGATTCGAACCTGCCTCTAATCAGCCTTTCGTGTGGCCGAGGACAGCACGGGGGACAGCACCATTTGAGCGCGCACGGCCACGTCTGACCCGATTCCGGCGTCGATCAGCGCGAAGTCGACGCATGAGCGCGGTTCGCTCGCGCCTCGGCGTAGAGCGGCTCAGGAGCCATGTCGACGCCGTTCGGCCACGTGATGGTCCCGGCCTCCGGATCGACGGACACGCGCGCAAAATACGCCGGATCGCGGAGCGGCTCGAACACCCCACGCCACTTGCGCTCGGAGAGGTCGACGTCGCCGACCGTTCCGTCCTCGAAGGTCAGGCGAAGCCGATGGTCGCCGATCACCTCGACGCCTGTGATGTCTACGAGCGGCTCCATGACCACGATGTTACGGCAGGGGCTCGATCTGTTCGAGCGGCTCCTCGCGCCGAGCCCGCTCCCAGTTCGCCAGCAACTCGTCCTGGTGGAGCGCCGTCCACTCCGCGACGAGTGCCAGCGCACGCCGTGGCAGCCCGCCCGCGATCACCTCGCCGGAGAGGTCGATCGACGCTACCTGGCCGGCGTACCGAGCGTGGAAGTGCGGCCTGGCGTGGACGCCCTCGTTCCAGTACATCCAGATGGCGATCCCGTAGAAGAAGCTGATCCGCGGCACCGCGACACCCTACGAGCCGCGACCGACGCGCTTGTGCGTCACGCGGACCCGAGGAGCCCGGCGTAGTCGAGCTCGGCCTCGTCGGTCAGGACATGCGTGTACGTGTTCGCAGTCACCGCTGATGACGTCGACTAGGTCAGGAGCGGGCGTGATCGCTCTGAGGACCTGTCCAGACCTGGGCTCGACGACACGGAGTTCTCTCCGCGTCCGGACATAAGCACGTCTCGCCGTAGCGTGAACGTCCCAGACCGGTTCGCCGGCGAAGAGCTGGAAGGCCTCGCGTCCTCTTAGGGTGAATCCGGTCAAGCCGTTGCTCTCCGTGCCGGCACCTTGCGCCGATACAGGCCGTCCGGGACCGTAAGAGAGCAGTCGCTGTCCAACCAGTGTGGCCCCGCTCGAGTTTCCAGTCAGCGTGCACTCGCCCCAGGTACCGACGTCAACGAGTGTCAAGCCACCCGGGACGATCGTGAACTTTCCGCTGTCACCCCGAACAACGTCTCGACCTGAGACAGCCAGGCGCCCGCCGCCAAGCCAGACTCCTACTCGCCGTCGCTGCAGGACCGCATCCGACGGATAAGCCTTGCCAGCGAGTTCGTTGGGAGGCAGCTCCAACGACTCGAGTCGGTGATAGGTCACGCGCATCGTGTTCAGGTCGACCTCTGCAACGGGCGAGTCGGCCGCTACGACGTACGCTCGCGCTCTCTGAGGATCGACAGCAAGGCCCGCGTAGTCGGTGAAGATGAACCCAGCCTCTTCGCGAACTTCGAGTTGGATGCCGCGCAGGGTTGCGTTCCGGAATCGCTCGCCTCGCTGGTCGACGACTGCCAGCCTCGGATTGGTTCGACGCACACCCGAGGTTCCGACGCCGTGGAGCGTGACAACGCCTTCCGGAATGCGAACCGACGCAGTCGGAGATCCCGCGTGCCGCCAGCGGCGGAGAACCGAGCCGGATTGCGGGTCGATCACGACCGTTCCTCCGCGTTGCAGACCAGCGACGAGCCGACGCGGGGAAAGCCAGGCAAGCTCCTCGGCCGCAATACCGGTGTCTACTCTCCCGATGACCCTCATCGCCTCGAGATCAACGATCTTGACGCCAATGCCTTGACCTCCGGTGCCAAGCGCGACCTTCGAGCCGTCAGGCGATCTACTCCACGCTTGGTGGTACTCACCAATCACGACCCGTCGTGAGATGGGTTCGAGCGAGAGCGGGGCAACCCGCACCAAAACGACCGCCGTGTTTGGGAGCGAGAACATCCCCACGAACGACTCCTCGCGGGCCCTGACTGCCGCGTCCGCCGATGCTCGGGGCAGTGCGGACGCTTTCACGTCCGGGCGGCCGCCGCCCGCGCATGAGACAAGACCGAGCACCGCGACCGCGGCGCTGATTAGGCTCAGGCAGCGCACTTCGTTCACCTAACGACTCGTACTACATCTCCGCCGAGGTGGGCGTTCCCTTCGGCAACGTAGGATCCTCTCCGGCGCGGCGTAACAACCGGTTGTTCTGCTCAGCCGATTGCGACGCGACAGTCCGAGTTGCCCCCACTGGCGAGAATCCGAGGACAGCACCGGCGAAAGCACCATTCGAGCACCCGCGGCATCCCCGACACATCTGACCCACGCAACCATGCGGGTTTGCGCTGCGCGCCTACCCTCGCAAATGCGCCCGGGAGGATTCGAACCTCCGACCCGCGGATTAGAAGTCCGCCGCTCTGTCCACTGAGCTACGGGCGCTCGGACGCAGGGTAGTGCTCAGCGCGGCAGGTGGAGGCCGAGCCGGCGCGGGAGCGAGGCGACCAGCGAGGTGGGCGGGCCTGGGCGGCGCCCGGCGTCCTCCGCCCGGTCGACGCGGACGAGCGCCCTGCGGATGAGGGACCCGCCCGCCCAGCGCAGCGGCTCGGGCGGGAAGAGCTTGCGCTCGGGCTCGACGAGCGCCAGCCGGCTCAGCTCGTCGCGGCGGTCGAGCGCGAGGCGGGCGAGGATCTCGCCGCCGAGGTACGCCGGCCCGACCCCGTTGCCGGTGAAGCCGTAGCCATGGTGGACGGTGCCGCGGCTGCCGAAGATCGGGAGATGCGTGGGACTGACGTCGATCGGCCCGCCCCAGGCGTGCGTGACGCGGCGGCTCCGCAGTTGCGGGAAGAAGGCGACGAGCCTCGCCATGGCCGTGCTCGCCGCGCCGGGATCGATCTCGAGCCGGTCGCTGCGCCGGGCGCCGAGCCCCATCCTGCCGCCGCCCCACCCGAAGGCGATCCGCCCGTCCCGGGTGGTGCGGACGTAGTGCAGCAGCGTGCGGCAGTCGGAGATGCTCTCCCCGCCCGTCCAGCCGAGCTCCTCGATCACGTCCGGGACGGGCTCCGTGAGGACGATGTGGCTGGACGCCACCGCGAGCGAGAGGCGGTGCCCGGCGAAGCCGGCGGCGGCGGAGTTGACCGCCAGCACGGCCGCCCCGGCGCGCACGCGGCCGGACCGGGTCTCGGCGACGGCGTCGCGGCCGAGCCGTGTCACGCGCGAGCGCTCGTGGACCCGGACGCCGCGCTCGATCGCCCGCTGCCGGAGGCCGAGCGAGAGCCGCGCGGGCTGCACGGTCGCGGCGGGCGTCCGCGCGGCGCCGCCGCGGAAGAGCGGGGAGTCGCACACCTTCCGTACCTCCGCTGCATCCAGCACCGAGATCGCGTCGCCGGCGCCGACCTCCCGGCAGGCCTGCACCCACTCGTCCCAGGCGCCGAGCTGCGCCGGCGTGGTCGCCACCTCGAGCTGCGGGGCGGCGAGGTACCACGCATCGACGTCCTGCGCCTCGCACCACGCCCCGATCGCACGCACGGCGTGCTCGGAGGCGCGGCAGACCTCGACCGCGCGGGCGTCGCCCACGCGGGAGCGCAGCGCCGCCAGGTCGTCCCACAGCGTCGAGACGAAGCCGCCGTTGCGCCCGCTCGGCCCGTGCCCGCAGAGCCCGGCCTCCAGCACGACGACGTCGGCGCCCGGCTCGAGCTCCTTCAGCTGCCAGGCAGTCCAGAGGCCCAGGTAGCCGCCGCCGACCACGACCACGTCCGCGGCCGCCTCTCCCTCGAGCGGCGGGGCCGGCTCGACGCCGCCCGCCTCTTCGAGCCACCAGCCGTAGCGCGTGTGCCGCAGGTGCTCCACGACCGGCGATCCTATGCGGCGTGCGGCCGGGCTCGACGCGACGCCGGGCGGTATCCTGTCGCGGGCTGCACGGTGGCGGTAGCTCAGCTGGTAGAGCCCCGGGTTGTGGTCCCGGTGGTCGCGGGTTCGAATCCCGTCCGCCACCCTTGCGCTTCAGCTTCGCGAAACGCGAGAGCGGCTGGGCGGTTGCGGGTCTAGGCTCTAGCGGAATCAGCGATTCCGCACGGCCCCGTAGCTCAGCGGATAGAGCGGTGGACTTCGAATCCACGTGCGGAGGTTCGACTCCTCCCGGGGCCACTCAGCTTTCCGAGGGTCTGGTACGTCGTCGTAGCCGAGTGTCGGTGTCACCTGCAGCTCGCCGATCAGCCCCCAGACCTTGGCGACCCGCGCATCGAGCTCGACGCGCACCTGGTTCGCAGCCCGCCCGTAACGACGCGTGTCGTCGCAGCCCGGCCGCCGCCCGACCGTCGGGAACCGTCCGGCTCGAGCCGGTGTAGAGGCGTCATGAAGACGATCTTCCTCACGATCGCAGTCGCGGCGCTCCTCGGCGTCTCGGCGGCTGGCGGCGCCTCCGGGCCGGCAGTGCGCGCCAAGATCGAGACGGGTCGCAACGTGTGCGGAGCGAAGGCCGCGTTCGGCTCGATGTGGGTCGCGAACGACGGCAGCGGCACGCTCGCGCGGATCGACCCGCGGACGAACCGCGTGACCGCGCGGATACCGGTCGGAAACGGCGCGTGCTCCGTCACCGCCGGCTTCGGCGCGCTCTGGGTGGCGAACTACGAGGACGATGTCGTCCTCCGGGTCGACGTCCGCGGTCGACGCGTCGTGCCCGTTGCCGTGAGCGCCTCTCCCGAGGACGTCGTGGCCGCCTTTGGGCGGCTCTGGGTCACGGCGTGGGAGGCCGGCGAGCTGGACGAGATCGACCCGCGCACGCTCCGCGTCGTGCGGCGCATCGACGTAGGCCCGCGGCCGGTCGGACTCGCGGTGAGGCGAGGAGCGTTGTGGGTCGGGCTTGGACGGGACGCCACCGCGATCGCGCGCGTCGATCCCGCGACGGGCGTCGTCGAACGTGTCCCGGTCGGCGAGAGCTCCCCGAACCTCTTCGTGGACGGAACGGCTGATCTCTGGGTCGTGGCGAGCGGAGGTGACCTCCTCGTGCGCGTCGATCCCGACACGAAGCGCGTACGGGCGCGTTTGCCCATCGGGCGGACGCTCGGCCACGGAGCCGGAGCGCCGGACGGGACGATCTGGGTGCCCGACAAGGAGCAGAACGTCGTGTACCGAATCGACCCGCGCGGCAACCGGGTGATCGACACCGTCCCGGCCGGGTCGGGTGCGTTCGCCGCGGCGAAGGCGTTCGGATCGATGTGGGTGACGAGCTACGCGGGCCAGGACGTGTGGCGCTTCCATCCGTAGCACTGCGGCAACTCGGGCCGACGCGCGCCCGGCCAGCTGTCCTCGGGTGCGTGGGTCACACGCCGCCACCCCAGGGGTCGTCGATGAGGATGCGCCAGCCGCCGTCGCGGTCGCGCCGAAGGACGTCGGCGCTGTGTCCGCGCATCTCGACGGGGGTACCGTCCGTCTGTGCTCCCTCGAGGTGCCAGCGGTTCATGACCAGCGCCACGTCGCCGGCTGTCGTGACATTGGTGATCTCGCCCTCGATCCGCGGATCGAGTGCCATGAACTGGTCGAGTGCCGCGCGAATCGCCTCGTGGCCCGTTACCCGCTCGCCGGGCTGCGGCGCGAACGTCGCGCCGGCCTCGTAGAGCGCCATCGCCGCGTCTGCGTCACCGCCGTTCAGCGCCTCGGTAAACAACTCGATCACGCGTTCGGGACTATCTGCCCCCATGATGCTCCTCCCATGTTCCGATTCTCTTGTGATCTAGTCTTATATCGTACCGGTTAGTCTTATATGAGACCAACCGAGACACTCGGGTGCCGCGCGGCCGAGCGCGAGACCGCGTGCGGGAGCCGCAGCGGAGAGCATGGCTAGCGCGATGCCTGCCGCGACGCGGGGGTCAGAGGCCGCGGTGACGCGAGATGACGTGGGGTTCCTCCTGGCGAAGGCGAGCCAGCGCTGGAACGAGCTGCTCCACGAGCGGTTCGCCGCGGCCGGCTTTCCCGACGTCCGCCCCTCGTATGGATCGATCCTCGTCCCGCTCTTCGAGGAAGACGGCCTCCGCATGGGTGAGCTCGCCGCCCGGGCCCGTCTGAGCAAGCAGACGATGACGACGATGGTGCGCCTGCTCGAGCGGGACGGCCTCGTCGAGCGCCGCGCCGATCCGCGAGACGGTCGCGCCGCCCTCGTGTTCCTGACCAAGCGCGCACACCACCTTCGCCCGGTGGTGGAGCAGGCGCTCGCCGAGCTCGACCGGCTCGTCGCCAGGAGACTGAGTGCGCGCGGGCGGGCGGACCTGCGCGAGGCGCTCCGTGAGCTCGCCGACTTGTGACCCGGCTTCGACGTCCTTCGTCAGCGCGCGTTCAGCAGGTCCCGGCGATCGACGAGACCGGCGGCTTCGCCGCTCGCGATCTGGCGGCCGCAGCGGCAGGCAGCTCGTAAGGCTTTATTCGAGCTGAGGGCCGACGACGTCGAAGCCGTATCGCTCCGCCAGCGCACTCGCCAAGTCTGGGTCGTAGTGCTGGACAGGCGGTTCGCTCGACTCGCTCGTGGGGACGCCACCGTCAGCGAACATTTGCTCGAACCCACCTGGGGTTAGGATCACGAGCGCGCGTGCGCTTGCGGACGTGACCTTGAACGCGTGCGGCACACCGGGAGGCACCCAGACGAGCGTGCCCGCGCCGGCGACAAGATCCTCCTCGGCCTGGCGGAAGTGGATCTCGCCCTCGAGCACGAGCATTCCCTCCTGCTCGCGGCGGTGGATATGCAGGGGTGGCCCGAACCCCCGGTAGAACGTGCCCTCCACCAGGCCAAGCGCGCCGTCGGTATCCGCGGCGCGTGCCTTGATCCTCATCAGGCTGCCCTGCCACCAGAACGCGTCACTCGTGACCTCGGGCTTGGAAGCGCTGCTGCTCATTTGCTGGCCTCCTGTGGCAGCAGGATGCCGCCGGTCGCGCTTCATGGGATTGTGCTGTCCATGAACAGTACGGTACCATCATGGGCATGTCAATGCCATATGAGGCGAGCGGGAGGACGAACCAGAAGGCGCGCACGCGCGCCGCGCTGCTTGCGGCGACCCGAGAGCTGCTCGCGGAGGGGGTGAGCCCGACGGTCGAGCAGGCCGCCGACCAGGCCGCGATCTCGCGCACCACCGCCTACCGCTACTTCCCGAATCAGCGGGCGCTGCTCAGCGCCGTCTACCCCGAGATCGACGCCCGCTCGCTGCTCGACGCAGACGCGCCCACCGATCCCGCCGAGCGGCTCGACCAGGTGCTCGAGCGCTTCATCGGCCACGTGCTCGAGCACGAGCCCGAGTTGCGCGCGCAGCTGCGTCTCTCCCTCGACCCGCATCCAGCCGACCCGGAGCAACTTCCCTTTCGCCGAGGGCGGGCAATGGGCTGGATCCAGGACGCGCTCGCGCCGCTGCGCGGGCGCATGCCCGACGCCGAGCTGCGACGCCTCGTGCTCGCGATCCGCGCTACGACCGGGATCGAAGCGCTCATCTGGCTCACCGACGTTGCCGGGCTCGCGCGAGAAGACGCGGCCGTGCTCATGCGCTCGTCAGCCCGCGCGCTGCTCCGAGACGCATGCCGATCGCACCTCTTGCTCGGTCCTTGACACCCGAGCGCTGATTTAGTCAAATGACTGATACGTATGGCTAAGGCTGCGGTGCGACCCGGGCACGAGACCGAGCAGGCGCTGCTGGACGCTGCCGAGCGCCTGCTCGTCGATGTCGGCGCCGCGGGGATCACGACCCGCCGGGTCGCCGAGGAGGCTGGCGCCAACCACGGGCTCGTCCACTACTACTTCGGGTCGGTGGAGCAGCTGCTCGTGCGTGTGCTCGAGCGCTTCACCGACAGGCTGATCGCGCGGCAGCGGCAGATGTACGCGGCGGACGTCCCCTTCCTCGAGAAGTGGCGGACGGCGATGGCGTACCTCGACGAGGATCGCCCCTACCAGAAGATCTGGTTCGAGTTGCAGGCGCTCGCCTGGAACCGGCCGGAGCTCCAGGAGCGGCTCGTGCGGGTCCACGAGGAATGGCGAGAGGTCCTACGCGAGGCGTTCGCGGGCGCCAGGGACGAGCTCGAGCTCGACGTGCCCCTCGAGGCGCTCGTGTCGCTCGTCTACACGTTCAACGAGGGGATCATGCTCGACCGGCTCTCCGGTATCGAGGCGGAGCACCGCGAGCTGCTCGACTGGATCGACGCCTGGCTCGAGCGGAGGACGCGATGAGCATCGAGCTCGAGCGGCCCACCGTGCGGGAGCAGACGCGGGCGCGCTATCCCGACGAGGAGGGCTACGTCGAGCGCGGCGGCGTCCAGAGCTTCTACGAGGTCTACGGCGACGGGGAGCCGACCGTCCTGCTCATGCCGACGTGGTCGATCTTCCACTCGCGGCACTGGAAGCTGCAGATCCCGTATCTCGCCCGGCACTGCCGCGTGCTGGCGTTCGACGGGCGCGGCAACGGGCGCTCCGACCGCCCGGCCGAGCCCGACGCTTACCGAGAGGAGGAGTACGCGGCCGATGCGATCGCGGTGCTGGACGCCACCGCGACGGACCGCGCGGTCCTGATCTCCCTCTCGCGCGGGGCGGAGCGGTCGCTGCACGTCGCAGCGAACCACTCCGAACGGGTGGACGGGCTCGTGTTCATCGCACCTGCGCTGCCTCTGCCTCCCGCCACTCCGCGGTTGAAGGCGATGCGGGAGTTCGACAAGCCACGCGAGGACTACACGGGCTGGGCGAAGTGGAACCGTCACTACTGGGTCGAGCACTACGAGGACTTCCTCGAGTTCTTCTTCGCGCAATGCCTGACCGAGCCGCACTCGACGAAGCAGCGCGAG
This sequence comes from Gaiellaceae bacterium, assembly GCA_036555085.1. Taxonomy (GTDB): domain Bacteria; phylum Actinomycetota; class Thermoleophilia; order Gaiellales; family Gaiellaceae; genus Gaiella. The sequence goes on along the minus strand of DATBMD010000119.1, from coordinate 3,016 downwards.
GACGCTGTCGGCTGGGGCCTCGAGACGGACGCCGAGACGCTCGTCGCGACGCAGCTCGCGCCCCGCCTCCAGAACGAGGAGGACGTCCGCGCGCTCCTCGCACGCGTCGACTGCCCGATCCTCGTGATCCACGGCAGCGACGACGCCGTGCGCCCCTCCGCCTCCGGCGCGCGGCTCGCCGAGCTTGCGGGCGGTGCGCTGACGATCCTCGACGGCAGCGGCCACTTCCCGCACACGCGCGACCCGGTCAAGGTCAACCTGCTCCTGCGCGACTTCGTCGCCCCGGCGCCACCGCCGCGGAGCTGGGCCCGAGGCAGGTCGCGGCCCAAGCGGGCGCTCTACATCTCCTCCCCGATCGGGCTCGGGCACGCGCAGCGCGACGCTGCGATCGCCGACGAGCTGCGCAAGCTCCATCCCGACCTCGAGATCGACTGGCTGGCGCAGCATCCCGTCACGGCGGCGCTCGCGGAGCGCGGCGAGCGAATCCACCCGGCGAGCGCCCTCCTCGCGAACGAGTCGCACCACATCGAGAGCGAGTCGGCCGAGCACGACCTGCACTGCTTCCAGGCGATCCGGCGGATGGACGAGATCTTGCTCGCCAACTTCATGGTCTTCCACGACCTCGTGCGCGAGGAGCAGTACGACCTCTGGATCGGCGACGAAGCCTGGGAGCTCGACTACTACCTGCACGAGAACCCGGAGCTGAAGCGGACGCCGTACGTCTGGCTCACCGACTTCGTCGGCTGGGTGCCGATGCCCGACGGCGGCGATCGCGAGGCGTTCCTCACCGGCGACTACAACGAGGAGATGATCGAGCACATCGCGCGCGTCCCGCGGGTGCGGGACCAGGCCGTCTTCGTCGGCAACCCGGAGGACATCGTCCCCGAGCGGTTCGCGGCGCACCTGCCGTGGATCCGGGAGTGGACCGAAGAGCACTTCTCGTTCGCCGGCTACGTGACGGGCTTCGACCCGGCCGGGCTCGCCGACCGGGCGGCGCTCCGCGCCGAGCTCGGGTACGGGGAGGACGAGCAGGTCTGCATCGTCACGGTCGGCGGCTCCGGCGTCGGCGGCGACCTGCTCCGGCGCGTCATCGCCGCCTTCCCGGAGGCGAAGCAACGCGTGCCCGGCCTACGGATGATCGCCGTCGCCGGCCCACGGATCGACCCACGGGCGCTGCCCGCGCACGACGGGCTCGTGATCCGCGCGTACGTTCACGATCTCTACCGGCACCTGGCGGCCTGCGACCTCGCGGTCGTCCAGGGCGGCCTGACGACCGCGATGGAGCTGACGGCGAACCGGCGGCCGTTCCTCTACTTCCCGCTGCGCCACCACTTCGAGCAGAACGTCCACGTCCGCCATCGGCTCGAGCGGTACGGCGCCGGCCGGCGGCTCGACTTCGAGCAGGAGACGCCCGAGACGATCGCGGCCGCGATCGCCGAGACGATCGGCCAGACGGTCGACTACCGGCCGGTCGAGGCGGACGGGGCGGCCCGCGCGGCGGCGCTGATCGCGCCGCTTCTCTAAGACGCACGCCCTTCGCCCCGTGCCGTTGACATGCGCACCACAATTTGGTCAAATGCCTTAGTCAAACGTATGAGGCGAATGTCAAAGGGAGGGAAGGAGGAACCATGCCCGCCCACCGCCAGCCCCCGTCGTTCCACCGGTCGCCGCAGGAGGCGACCCAGGCGCCCGCCGAGGAGCTCCTGTACGTCGCGTGCCTCCGCGAGGGCACCGGTGTGGACGCGCCCGACTTCCTGGCCGTCGTCGACGCCGGCACGAGCCGCATCGTCCACGAGCTGCCGCTGCCGAACGTCGGCGACGAGCTGCACCACTTCGGCTGGAACCGCTGCTCCTCGGCCTGCCACGGGCCGGACCGCTCGCACCTGATCGTGCCCGGCTTCCGCTCGTCGCGGTTCCACATCGTCAACGTCGCGGACGACCCGCGTCGGCCGCGGATCGAGAAGGTGATCGAGCCCGAGGAGATCGTCGCGAAGACGGGCTACACGAGGCCGCACACCGTGCACTGCATGCCGGGCGACAACATCGTCGTCGCGATGCTCGGCGACGCCGACGGCAACGGCGCCGGCGGCTTCGCAGTGCTCGACGCGAAGACGTTCGAGGTCAAGGGCCGCTGGGAGAACGGGGGCCGGAAGCCGCCGCTCAACTACGACTTCTGGTACCAGCCGCGCAAGAACGTCCTCGTCTCCAGCGAGTTCGGGGAGCCCAACGCGTACGAGCCGGGCTTCGACCTCGCGGACGTCGAGGCGGGACGGTACGGCCGCCGCATCCACTTCTGGGACCTCGAGCGCCGCGAGCTCGTGCAGACGCTCGATCTCGGCGAGAAGGGCCTCGTTCCCCTCGAGGTGCGCTGGCTGCACGATCCCGATGCCGAGGAGGGCTTCGTCGGGGCCGCGCTCTCGAGCGTGATGTGGCGCTTCCACCGCAACGGCGCCTGGGCGGCCGATCCGGTGATCGAGGTCGAGAGCGTCCCGCTCGAGGGGTGGCCGTTCCCGGTGCCGGGGCTGATCACCGACCTCGTCCTCTCGATGGACGACCGCTTCCTCTACTTCGCCAACTGGCTGCACGGCGACGTCCGCCAGTACGACGTCTCCGACCCGACCGCGCCGAAGCTCACCGGCCAGGTCTGGCTCGGCGGCGTCATCGGTAAGCCGAGCGACTCGACGCGGGACCTGAACGGCGGCCCGAACATGCTGCAGCTCTCCTTCGACGGCCGCCGCCTGTACGTCACCAACTCGCTCTACTCCACCTGGGACAACCAGTTCTATCCGGAGCTGCGCTCCTGGCTCCTGCGGATCGACTGCGACCCGAACGGCGGCATGTCGGTCGACGAGAGCTTCTTCGTCGACTTCCACGACCGCCCGGAGGGGCCCGCGCGCGCACACGAGGTGCGCCTCCAGAACGGCGACTGCACGACGGAGATCTTCCAGTGACCGCGCACGCGGGCGGCCTGCCGCTCGAGGAGGCGCTCGTCCAGATCGCGCCGGCCGCGGCGGCG
>DATBMD010000111.1:0-3664 GCA_036555085.1 Gaiellaceae bacterium | reverse complement strand
CCGCGCTCCAACCGCGGGCGCACCAGGAAGTGATGGACGGCGCCCCACGCCAGCGCGAGCGCGACCAGCGCCAGCTTCACGAGCAGCGTCCTCCCGTAGGCGGTCTCCCACAGGTCGGAGACCGCGGGGAGCCGCAGGATGCCGAGATACGTCCCGGCGAGCAGCAGCAGCGCGATCAGCACCGTCGCGAGCCGGGAGAAACCGAGGAACGACGAGCGACGCAGCGCGGGAGCGACCGGCCAGACGCACAGCACGAGCGCGACCAGCCCGCCCACCCACAGCGACGCAGCGGCGAGGTGCAGCCAGTCGGCGAGCTGGGAGAGCCAGCCCGAGTTCGGCTCGACGGCCGAGTGACCGGAGAGCGAGAGCCCCGAGGCCACGGCGAGCCCCGCTACGAACGCCGGCCAGAGGAAGGCCGGCCGGTCGAGGATCCACGCGAGCGCCAGCAGCGCCGACACCCAGGCGAACCCGAGCGTCATCACCACGAATGCGATCCCGAAGCGGGTCTTGGTCGCGATCGGGGAGAGATCGCCGTAGAGGAGATCGAGCAGCGGCAGCTGCAGCGCGTCCTCCGCCCGCATCACGAACGCGGCGATCCCCACGTTGACTGTCGCCACGGCGCCGATCCCGGTCATCAGGTACAGCCGCCGGGACAGGGCGGGTGGCAGCGGCTCGCGGAGGATCAGCAGCCGGAACCCGAGCCCTCCCAGCAGGAGCGCGAGCGAGACGAAGTACGCCCAGCGGGCGGCGTCGTCGGTCCAGCCCGGCCCCGAGGAACCGAATGCCTCGGTCGGCGGCGGCGCGGCCACGCCGACTCCGAACGTGAACACTCCGGCCGGGCTGTGCCCGTCGGCCGAGGTCACGCGCCAGCGGACCGTGTAGGCGCCTCGCTCCAGGCCGCGGATGCCGACCCGAACGGCGCGGTCGTCGCCGGGATGGCCGGCCCGCCCCGAGACGAGGGTGCCGTCGGCCGCGAACACCTCGATCGCGCGTGGCGTGATCGTGACCGACTGGTCGAAGCGGAGCACGATCTCGGTGGGCGGCCGCTCGACGCGCGACTGGACGGACGGCTCCGTCGTGCTCAGCGTCGCGTGCGCGGCGGCCGATCCCGGCAGGAGCAGCGCCGCAACCGAGGTCGCGACCGCCACACCGGCGCTCCGCCTCACGGTTGGCCCCCGGCGCGGTCGGAGAGGTGCCCGAAGATCGGCGCGAGGTCGCGGTCCGAGTAGAGCAGGACTGCGATCGTGATCCACGTCACCGCGAACCCGGCGCGCCAGACCGCCTTGCGCGGCTGGAACGCCGACAGCACGGGGAAGATCGCCGCGACGAGCAGCGTCCAGCCGATCGCGTGATGGAGGAAGGCAGAGCGGGCGAAGAGCCAGCCGTTCTGCTCGTGGATCAGGAACGCGGCGCCGGACGCAGCCATCGTCGCGGCGAGCGTCAGCGACCACCAGCGGCTGCTCAGCTTGCCGCGCGCGAGGGCGAGCTGCACGGCGCCGGATGCCATCGCCACCTCGGCCCAGAGCGTGTGCGCCAGCATGTGCAGGGTCGAGCTGGTGAAGAAGACGGCGACGGGCCAGAGCAGGACGCCGAGCGCAAAGGCGAGCGAGGGCCACACATATGGTCGCCAGCGGCGCCTGCCCCAGACGGCCGGCCCGACGATCGCCTCGGCGAGCAGGATCAGGCCGAGCAGCAGGAGCCCGCTCGCGAAGAGCCAGTGGACGATCTCAGCCTGCGGGGCCATCGTCCTCCCGCAGATCGCGCAATAGGCCGCGGGCGATCACCAGGGAAAAGAAGGCGCCGACGCCGATCACGAGCAGCGGCGGCTGCACCAGGAAGTCGTAGAACCCCTTCCCCTCCGGGTGGAGGAACGTGATGCGGTAGGGCTGGGCGATCGCCCAGACGACGCCTGCGAGCGCGGTCAGGGGCCCGAGCGCCTCGATCGCGAGAATGCGCAGCGCCGTCCGATCGAGACGTCGTCCCGCGCGTTGCTCCAGCCTGCCGACGAGCTCCGAGCTCACAAACCCACCACCCCAGGGTTCGACTGTTCAGGCAGGCGCAGTCTGCCCAAGCGGGCTGTTTCCACGCAAACGCGAGCACGAATCGCGACCCGACTGGCCGTTCGCGTCCCGCGGCGCCATCATTGGGCTGGTGCGCGCCACGCTCGCAGCGCTCGTCCTCGTGCTCGGGCTGTTTGCGGCGATCGCGGTCGTCGCGGCCGCGCAGACCTCCAACGGCCTCCCCGCGTATACGAAGGGCTACGCGAAGTGGCCGAAGCTCAACGCCAGGCCCGTCACGGGCGGTTCTTCGGCGCACAGCGGTGTCAAGAACACGTACGCGAGCAAGGCGAGGGCCGGCAAGACGTTCCCCAACGGCACCGTGATCGTCAAGTCGGTCGCGTCACGGGGCGCGAAGGGGCCGCCGGATCAGGTCGCGGTGATGCGCAAGGTGAAGGGCAAGTGGCAATGGGCCGAGTTCACCCGGTCCGGCTCGCGCTACTCGAAGCTGGCCGTCCCGACCTCCGTCTGCACCGGCTGTCACGTCGGCGCGAAGGCGCGGGACTGGGTGTTCACGAAGCGGTAGCGCTGCGGGATCAGAGCCCGTACGCCTCCAGGAGGCGCAGCCACGCCTCGCTCCTGGTCGGGAACGCAGGCACCGCGTGCCACAGCTCGTCCAGTGGCACTTCCCCCACGACCGCGATCGTCGCCGCGTGGAGCGCTTCGGCGATCTCGGCGCCCGTGAACGTGGCGCCCGCGACGACACGCCGCTCCTCGTCGACGACGAGGCGTGACGTCCCGGCTGCGCCCTTCCCCACGAACGAGCCGCCGGCGTTGCCGCTCGTCTCGACGTCGACCGCACGCGCACGCAGCCCCGCTTCCTCGGCGGACGCGAGTGTGTGCCCGACGGCGCCGACCTGCGGCTCCGAGAAGACGACGCGCGGCGACCGGGCGCCGTCGAGGCGCAGCTCGACGTCGCCGCCGAGGATCGCGTCCGCGGCCAGCCTCGCCTGGTACTTGCCCATGTGCGTCAGAAGGGCGCGGCCGTTGACGTCGCCGACGGCGTAGAGCCAGTCGTGGCCGGGAACGCGGAGCGACTCGTCGACCTCGACGTAGCCGCCCGCCTCGAGCCCGACCGACTCGAGCCCGATCCCGGTCGTCCGCGGCTGCCGCCCGGCCGCGACCAGGATCTCGTCCGCCTCGACGACGTCGCCGCCCTCCAGCTCCACCTGCACCGACCCGTTGCGCGAGACCCGTGCGACCTCGGAGCCGAGGCGGACGTCGACGCCGGCGTCCCGGAGCGACGCGAGCACCTGCTCCCCCGCGAACGGCTCCTCCCGCTCGAGCAGCCGCGTGCCTCGCTGCAGCACAGTCACGCGGGAGCCCAGGCCGCCAAACGCGAACGCGAGCTCCACGGCGACCGCGCCACCGCCGAGCACGGCGAGCCTGCCCGGCACCGCCGACGCCGTCGTCGCCTCCTGATTCGTCCACGGCCTGGCCTCCGCGAGGCCCGGGACGGGGGGCACGAACGGCGCGCTGCCGGTCGCCACGACGACGGCGCGGCGCGCCACGAGCTCCTCGTCGCCGACCTTGACGCGACGCTCCCCGTCCAGGGCGCCGCGCCCGCGGACGAGCGTGACCCCGCGCTCCTCCAGCCACGGCAGCTG
>DATBMD010000096.1:0-3933 GCA_036555085.1 Gaiellaceae bacterium | reverse complement strand
GTTCGGGTACGGGACGACGACGCCGCCCGGTCCGCGGAGCCCGGTCGAGTAGCCGACGAAGACCATCCGCGCGCCTGCGGCGACGAAACGGTCGAGGAGATCCTGCGCGAGGCGCCGGTCGACCTGGCCGGTCGAGATCGGCGCGCTCAGGTGCCGGTCGAGCCGGGGGTAGTACACGTCCACGTCGAGCCCGTTCTGGTGCGAGACGTGCTCGTCCATCCGCCCGCCGTCGCGGCGGCTGATGTCGCCGACGACCACCCGCGGCGCGTGCGGGTGCGCTGCGCGGTACGCGGCGAGCACGGAGATGACCGTACGGATCGTGCGCTCGTTGCCGTACAGCCGGCTCGGCAGGTTGGGCACGCTGTCCGTGTTCGGGCTCCACGTCACCCAATCGGGCCCCTCGACGGGAAGCTGCGTGCCGTCGACCAGGCTGCCGGAGAACCAGAGGCCGACCGACGTGGCGCGGCGCCACTCGACCGGCGCGAAGTCGGGGGCCCGCGCAGGCTTCGTTGGCGCGGCCGGCTTGCGGAACACCGACTCGGGCACGTCGAAACGGGTGCGGCCGAGCCGGAACGTCAGGCTCGGCGGGTCCTCGAGCAGCGGGCCGGCATTTCGCTCGCCGGCGAGCCGGGAGACGTAGATCGGGAGCATCGTGGCGGACCCGAGCACGAGCGCGACCGCCGGTACCGTGCGCGCGGCGCGCTTGCGGCGGCGCGTCGCCTGCCACGCCTGCCGCCGCCGGCGCGAGGCTTCCAGCCCGGTCGCGACCGGTGCGAACGGCGCCGCGCCGAGCGTGGCCGCGGCGAGCGCCGGCTGCTCCCGGAACCAGAGCAGGTCCGTGTCCATCCACACCTCGTCGCGGAGCCAACCCATGGGCAACGTCCTTCGCTCGTGGGCCGGCGTGTCCTCCGGCCCGGTGGATCGTCTCGTATTCTGCCGCCAGCACACCGGTCGACCGGAAGGAGGCAGGTTCGATGGCACTAGCGCGCGTGGTGGCGTTCGACGGCGTCAGCAAGCAGCGGATGGACGAGATGAACCGGGAGCTGGAGCAGGGGGACCGCCCCGAGGACGTGCCTGCCCAGGAGGTCGTCGTCCTGCACGACCCCGATGCCGAGAAGTCGCTCGTGATCTTCTTCTTCGAGTCCGAGGCCGACTACCAGGTCGCCGACGCGACGCTGAACGCGATGCCCGCGAGCGACACGCCCGGGCAGCGCGCCTCCGTCGCGAAGTACCAGGTCGCGACCCGCATGAAGCTCTAGCAACGACCGTACGGCAGGCGTGACAGCTCGATGGGCATCCCGGTCGCCGACGCGGGTGAGAGGCTCGGCGAGGGCTACGAGGCCCTCGCGGGCGGCGACTGGGCGGCCGCACGCGACGCGTTCCGGGCCGCGCTCACGATCGCGGAGTCGCCGGAGGCGCTCGACGGGCTGGGGCGCGCGCTCTGGTGGCTGCGGGAGGAACGCGACGCCGTCGTCTGCCGGGAGCGGGCGTACGCAGGGTTCCGGCGCGACGGCGAGCTCGCCCGGGCGGCCCGGATCGCGCTCTGGCTCTCGCGGGAGTACGCGCTCGCGTTCGGGAACGACGCGGCCGCCGGAGGCTGGCTCGCCCGCGCCGAGCGGCTGCTCCGGGATGTCGCGCCAGGCGCGGAGCGGGGCTGGCTCGACCTGGCCCGCTCCGAGCGCGCCCGCGACCTGCGCGAGTCCGCCCGGCTCGCGAGCTCCGCGCTCGACATCGCACTCGCCGCCGGCGACACCGATCTCGAGGTGCGCGCGCTCGCGCAGCTCGGCTTCGTCGAGGTCGCGCTCGGGGACGTCGACGACGGCCTCGCACGGCTGGACGAGGCCATGGCGGCGGCGACGAGCGGCGAGCCGACGACGCTCGAGACTTTCGCAGACGTCTGCTGCACCCTGATGCTCGCCTGCGAGCGGGCGGGCGAGACCGAGCGGCCGCAGCAGTGGAGCACGGTGCTGGACGAGTTCGTCCGCACGTACGACCACGTGACCCTGCTTGCGTTCTGTCGCACGTGCTGCGCCGACGTGCTCGCCGCGAACGGCCGGGTCGACGCCGCCGAGGGAGAGCTCGTGACCGCGATCAGGGAGCTGGCCGACGCGGGCCAGCGATCGAGGTGCGTCCCCCCTGCGGCACGCCTCGCCGAGATCCGCGTGCTCCAGGGCCGCCTCGACGAAGCCGAGCAGCTCCTGGCCGGGCTCGAGAGCGACCCCGACGCGCTCCGCGCGACGGTCGCGATGCGCCTGGCCCGCGGCGAGACGCACAGCGCCGAGGCGTTGCTGCTCTCTCGGCTGGACGAGCTCGGGTGGACAAGCCTGCTCGCGGCCCCGTTGCTCGACCAGCTCGTCCAGGCACGGCTCGCGGCCGAGCGGGTCGAGGACGCACGCGCCGCCGCGGACGCGCTCGCCGTCGTCGCCGAGCAGCCCGGCCGGGACCGGGTGGACGCGGCGGCGGCTCTCGCCCGCGGGCGGGTTGCGCAGGCCGCCGGCGACGCGGATGCCATCAACCTGCTGCAGAGCGCGGTCAACGGCTATGCACGCCTGGGGCTTCGCCTCGAGGTCGCCCTGGCGCGGCTCGAGCTCGCGCGTGCGCTCGCGACGCAGTCGCCGGCCGCGGCGATCGAGGCCGCGCGCCAGGCCCGGAACGAGCTGGAAGCGCTCGGCGCCACGCGCGACGCCGACGCCGCGGCGGCGCTGATGCGCTCGCTCGGCGCGAGGGGGCGAGCAGGCCCCAGGAGCCTCGGGTCCCTCACCCGCCGCGAGACCGAGGTGCTCCGGCTGGTGGGGGAGGGCCTCTCGACGCGCGACATCGCGGCGCGGCTCTTCATCAGCCCGAAGACGGCCGAGCACCACCTCGGCCGGATCTACGCGAAGCTCGGGCTCAAGTCCCGTGCCGAGGCAGCTGCCTACGCGGTGCGAAATCTCGGGGAGTGAATGGGGGGTTTCCCCCTACCGCCGGCCGCCGTGACCCACCAAGCTTGCGGGGGTGTCTACTCGAAGGGAGATCGTGATGTCCGAGCAGAGCAAGCAGCTGGCCCAGAAGTGGTACGACGAGGTGATCAACGGGAGAGACCTCGACGCCGTCGGCGACTTCTTCTCCGACGAGCGGACGGCCGAGGGGATCCGCCGCGGGTGCTTCGCCTACTTCACGTCCTTCCCCGACCTCCACGTGAGCGTCGACGAGCTGATCGCCGAGGGGGACAGCGTCTTCGTCCGCTCGACGATGACGGGCACGCACGACGGTGAGTACAAGGGCATTCCTCCCACCGGCAGGCACGTCGCCGCCGAGAGCGCCGAGGTGTTCCGGGTTCAGGACGGGATGTTCAGCGGCTACTGGTGCCTCGCGAACGTGGCCGGACTGATGCGCCAGCTGACCGAGGAGCCGGCAGCCGTCCCGACGGCCACGGGCTGAGACGAAGGAGGACTGCCTCGGGCTGCCCTTGACCGCGGGCGTCGGAACGCCGACGCTTGGCGGTCAGTGGCATGAGGCTGCTCACCTTCAGCGACGGCGGGGAGCACCGGCTCGGCCGGCTCTCGGACGACGGCGAGACCGTCGTCGACCTGACGGCGACCGGCTCCCCGGCGCTCGCGAGCATGCTCGCCTACCTCGACGGCGGCGCCGCCGCCCGCGAGGCGGCCGAGGCGGCGTCCGGGCCGACCCGGCCGCTTGCCGGGCTCGCCCTCGCGGCGCCGCTGCCGCGGCCGCGCTCCGTGCGGGACTGCATGGTCTTCGAGCAGCACATCGTGCAGGCGACGCGCACCGTCGCTCGCTGGAAGCTCGGCAGGCTCGCGCGGCTCGCCGGGCCGGTGCTGCGGCTGCCGAAGGTCTGGTACGAGCAGCCGGTCTACTACAAGAGCAACCGCTTCAGCGTCGTCGGCCCGGACGCCGAGGTGCGGATGCCGAAGGGCACGCGGAAGTTCGACT
>DATBMD010000080.1:0-13263 GCA_036555085.1 Gaiellaceae bacterium | reverse complement strand
CGCAGCGCACGGGTGCCTGCGCCTGGCCTCCCGGGCGGCAGAGCCGCCCTCCGGCCGCGACTCGTTCTTCCACGGGCCAACCGTTTTTCCGAGCAAAGCGGCTGGTTTTCCGGTAGGACACCGTTCGATGGCGGAGAACCTCGGTGCCATGGGCGGCAGCTTGGCCTCCTTCGGCGTGCTCGGCGACACCGGCACGTCGCTGCGCCGGTTCTTCGACGTGTTCGTCGGGGTCTACATCCTCCTGATCTTCGCGTACATCATCACGTCGTGGATCCGCCTGCCGTACTCGCCCACCCTCAGCCGCGTCCAGCGTTTCCTCTACGACGTCTGCGACCCGTACCTGAGGATCTTCCGGCGGGTGCTGCCGCCGCTCGGCCCGCTCGACCTCTCGCCGATCGTGGCCGTGATCGCCCTCGTCTTCGTCCAGCAGATCGTGGGCTCGTTGATCGAGAGGGTCTTCTAGCGTGGGGGAACCCATGGTTCCCCCACGGGCCCCCTCCTTCGCCGCAGCGCAGAGGACGGCTCGCAGCTGGCCTCCCGGCCGGCAAAGCCGGCCTCCGGCCGCAACCGCCGATCCACAGGAGTTTTCGCTCGCATCACGGCACCTGCCGCATCCCTCCGTTCACGCACCGAGCACGTCACGACAACCCTCGTCACAACGTCACGAGTTCTCGCCCCCGAGCAGAGCTAGGGGAAACCTAAGGAGGGCGCCATGCCGCTCACACCCGTCGAAATACGCCACCAGCAGCTGAAGCGCTCGTTCTTCGGCTACCAACGCCCGGCCGTCGACCGGCTCATGTCCGAGGTCGCGGACAGCTTCGAGCTCGTCTGGCGCGAGCGGGCGGAGTTCGCCGACCGCATCGAGACGCTCGAGTCGGAAGTCCGGCGCCACCAGGAGCTCGAGGGGCTCCTGCGGCAGACGCTCGTCTCCGCCGAGCGCGCCGCGCAGGAAGTGCGGGAGCGGGCGACGCGCGAGGCCGACGTGATCGTCAACGAGGCGCACTCGGAGGCACGCTCGATCAAGCGCGAGGCGATCGGCGAGAAGCAGCGCCTGATGGAAGACGTCCTTCGACTCCGCGGCCTCCTTCGCTCCGCGCTGGAGCTCGTCGACGACGCCGGCACGGAGGAGCCGGCCGTGCAGCCGGAGCACAGGAGCCCGGACACCCGGCCCTCGTTGCCGCCGCTCCCCGAGGCCGCGCCCGCCCCGGCGCCGGAAGCGTCCCAGGGCGAGTCGCCGGAGACCACCGATCCGGACATGCGGAGGCTCGCCGGGTAGCCCCGATATCCTTGGGGCGATGAACGCCCCGACCGCTCTCCTGCGACTCCGGGTCGCTCCCGGAGCGTCCCGCTCGGCGATCGTCGGCCGGCACGGCGAGAGCTGGAAGGTCCGCGTCGCCGCGGCTCCCGAGCGGGGCCGGGCCAACGACGCGCTCGTCGGCCTCCTCGCCGAGACGCTCCGCCTGGCGCGGTCGAACGTCCGGCTCGTCGGCGGCGCTTCAGCGCGCGACAAGGTCGTCGAGGTCAGCGGCCTCACGACCGAGGAGGCGGAACGCCGGTTGGCGGCGGCCGGCCGAAAGGAGGGGACCGGATGAGCATCGAGGCGCGCAGGGAGGAGCTGCTCGAGCTGCGGGCGCGGCTGACCTCGGCGGCGGAGTACATGGAGCATGCCGACGACAACGGGGGCGAGCTCAGCTCGTCCGCCGGTGACCAGCACCTCGCCGACCACGCGACGGACATGCTCGACCGCGAGCTCGACGAGACACTCGAGGAGAACGCCGAGCACGTGCTGCGGGAGATCGACGAGGCGCTGGCGCGTCTCGATGCGGGCACGTACGGCACGTGCGCCGTCTGCGGCGACGAGATCCCGGAGGAGCGGCTCGCAGCGATCCCGTACGCGACGCTGTGCATCGCCGACAAGCGCAAGCAGGAGCGTCGGTGAGCGAGCCCGCCCGGAACGAGCCGGCTGCGGCTCCCCTCGAGATTCGCGTCGGCTCGGCGACGAACGCGCTCCAGCCGGTCTCCACCGCCGAGCGGTCGCTGGCTGCGGGCCCGGCCCAGTGGCTTTCCCTGCTGCTCGTCGCCGGCGCCGCGATCGTCGCCGACCAGCTGACCAAGCAGGTCGTCTCCTCCGCGCTCGGCCTCGGTGACGAGGTCGAGATCCTCGGCCCGTTCTCGATCCATCACGTCCGGAACTCGGGGATCGCGTTCGGGCTGTTCTCGAGCGCGACGGCGATCGTGATCGTCGTGACGACGCTCGCGGTGGGGCTGATGGTCGCCTTCTTCGCGCGATCCGGCCAGCGTCACCCGCTGCTGCCGGTCGCCCTCGGCTTCGTCCTCGGCGGCAGCGTCGCCAACCTCCTCGACCGCGTCCGGCTCGGCTACGTGACCGACTTCCTCGACTTCGAGCGCTGGCCGGCCTTCAACCTCGCCGACACGTTCATCGTCGTCGGCGTCGTGCTGCTGTTCCTTTCGTTCGTCGCCGCCGACCGCACGAGCCCGCGCGTTGGCAACGCTCCGTTTTCGCGTCCCTGACGACGCTGCCGGAGCCCGGCTCGACCGGGTGCTCGCGGCCCGGTCCGAGGTCGGGGCCCGTGCGCTCGCAGAGCGGCTGATCGCGGACGCCGCGGTCCGCGTCGACGGGCAGCCGCGGGCCAAGAGCCACCGGCTGGCCGGCGGCGAGCTGATCGAGGCGGATCTCCCCGAGACCGCTGTGCTGGCGCCGGAGCCGCTCGACCTCGCGGTCGTCTACGAGGACCCGCACCTGCTCGTCGTCGACAAGCCGGCCGGGCTCGTGGTGCACCCGGGCCGGCCGGGCGAGCGCGGAACGCTGGCCGCCGGCCTGCTGGCCGCCGGGGCGGAGGGCGGGGCGGAGGGCCGGCCCGGGATCGTGCACCGCCTGGACCGCGACACCTCCGGGCTGCTGGTGGTCGCCCGCTCGGAGGAGGCGCACCGGCGCCTGTCCAGCATGATCCGGCGCCGGCTGGTGGAGCGGCGCTACCTCGCGCTCGTGGTCGGCCGTCCGCGCTCGCGGACCGGCAGGATCGAGGCCGCGATCGGCCGCGACCGCAGAGACCGGACACGCCATTCGCTCGACACCGCGACCCCGCGCAACGCCGTCACCTGGTTCGAGGTGCGGGAGCTGCTGCCGGGCCGCGCCCTGCTGGACGTGCGGCTCGAGACGGGGCGGACGCACCAGATCCGCGTCCACCTCGAGGCGATCGAGCTGCCCGTGTCGGGCGACCCGCTCTACGGCGAAGCCGGCGATCTGGGGCTCGAGCGCCAGTTCCTGCACGCCCACCGGCTCGTGTTCTCGCATCCGCTCACGGGCGAGCCGATCGAGCTCGAGTCGCCGCTGCCGCCCGACCTCGCCGCCGCCCTCGAGCGGGCGCGGGGGCCTGCCTTGTGACGATCAGTTACGAGGCTGCCTCGTCGGCGCCGAGGTCCGGCGCGCCCGCGGTGCGCGCGTCGCCGTCGAGGTCGAGGCCGGCGCCGGCGACTGGCGCGCCGCGGTCGATCGCGCCCGACGCGCGGCGCGCCAGGTGGAAGTCGAGGCGCCCGGCGGCGCGAAACCAGATGCCCGGCACCGACTCGGCGTTCCGCTCGAGCGAGGCCCTGCCGCCGTCCCGGAGCGTGATCCGGGTGGCGAGGTTGTTGCGCACGTCCGCGATCGTGCCGGCGAAGCGGATGTCGATCGACGAGAAGTAGCCGGTCGCGCCAGGCGCGGCCCAGACGGTGTTGTGGTAGACGCGGGCGCCGCGGGCCTGCTCGAGCCCGATCCCGGTGTCCACGCCCGGTCGCGTCGCCACGACGACGTTCGAGCGGACGATCCCGCCGTAGTGGCCGACGTAGCCCGAGACCGGGCGATCGGGGTACCGGCGGGCCCAGTCGGTCGTCTCACCCAGCCCGAGGCCGATGCCGCGCGCGCAGTCGACGATCGTGTTGCGCTCGACGAGCGTGTCGCGCGAGCCGGTCCAGAAGTGGACGGCGTGCTCGGCGAGGCCGTCGGCGCAGCGGATCCCCTCGAAGCGGTTGAGCCGAACCGTCCAGCCGCGCGCCCCGTGCGCGTCGATCCCGCCCGTATAGCAGGGCAGCGCCGTCGAGACGTGAGGCCGGCCACGGTCGGTCAGCCGGAACAGCGAGCACTCCACCCGGCCCGCGTCGGCGAAGGCGGTCCTGGCCGCGTTGGGGTTCACCTTCACGAACTGCTGGGACGCGTCCACGAGACGCAGCGCCCGCAGGAGCGTGCCGCGGATCGACCGCGGGCCGTCCGGCGGCACGACGTGGACGAGGTGATACGACGACCTGGTCAGCGTCAGCCCAGCGATCGTGACGCGGCTGGCAGCGACGGCGATCAGGTCCCCCGTCGCGTAGCCGCCGTCGAGGACGACCGAGGCCGTCCGGCCGTCGGCGGAGCGGAGCGTGACCCCGTCGCGGCCGAGCACGATCGTCCGCGGCACGCGGTAGACGCCGGGCGCGAGCAGGATCGTCGAGCCTGCCGGCGCCGCCGCTGCGAGCTCCGGCAGCCTCGGCGCATCGGACGGCGCGGCCCGGACGACCCGCCCCGCGGGAGGGCCGAGCGGGGCGCAGGACGCCGTGGCCGCGCCTGCGGCGGCGGCCGGCTGCCACCAGGCGCTCGCCACGGCCAGGAGCAGCACCACCGGCGAGAGGAGCGCGCCGAGCGATCGCATGCGCCCTGTATCGCCCGCCCCGGCCCACGGCTGCATCCCCCGCGGCGCGCTCTCGGCCGCGCCTGCGGCTACCATGACGGCCGTTCACGTCCTCCGACCCGGCGACCCAGCCCGGGCGGTGGTGCCGAGGCCCTGTGCCCGGTTCCGCCCGCGCCCGCCGGCACGACCCACAACCCAACCAACGGAAAGGGGCTGACCCTTGGCAGTCGTCTCCATGAAGGAGCTGCTGGAGGCTGGAGTGCACTTCGGCCACCAGACGCGACGCTGGAACCCGAAGATGCGCCGCTACATCTTCACCGAGCGCGGCGGCATCTACATCATCGACCTGCAGCAGACCCAGGAGCTCCTGCAGGAGGCGCACGACTTCGCGCGCAACGTCGCCGAGCGGAACGGGACGATCCTGTTCGTCGGCACCAAGAAGCAGGCGCAGGACGCCGTCGCCGAGGAGGCGAAGCGCGTCGGCATGCCGTACGTCAACCACCGCTGGCTGGGCGGCCTGCTGACCAACTGGCGCACCATCGCCGACCGGATCGCGTACCTGCACGATCTGCGGCGGCTGAAGGAGGACGGGCAGCTCGAGCTGCTGCCGGCGAAGGAGCGGATCACGATGGAGAACGAGCTGGAGAAGCTCGAGGCGAACCTCGGCGGCGTGGCCGACCTGCGCCGGCAGCCCGACGCGATCTTCATCGTCGATCTCCGCAAGGAGCAGCTGGCCGTCCGGGAGGCGCAGCGGCTCGGCCTGCCGGTGATCGCGCTCGTCGACACGAACTGCGACCCGGACGAGGCGAGCTACGTGATCCCGGGGAACGACGACGCGATCCGCTCGTGCGCGCTGATCGTGCGCGCGATCGCGAGCGGCATCGCCGAAGGGCAGTCGAAGGTCAGCGTGAAGGACTTCACGAACGGCGGCCGCCAGCAGGAGGCCGCGGCAGCCGAGAGCGAGCCCGGCGAGCCGGCGGAGACGCCGGAGCCGGAAGCGGCAGCGGCAGCGGAGCCGGAGGCGGAGGCAGCACAGCCGGCCGCCGACGAGGGGAGTGAGAGCGAGTGACAAACACCGAGATCAGCGCGAGCCTCGTCAAGGAGCTTCGCGACGCGACGGGCGCGCCGATGATGGACTGCAAGCGCGCCCTGCAGGAGACGAACGGCGACGTCGAGGAGGCCCGCCGCCTGCTCCGCGAGCGCGGCATGGCGTCGGCGGCGAAGCGGGCTGGGCGCGCGACCACCGAGGGGCTCGTGCAGACCCGGATCGACGGCGCCGTCGGCGTGATCGTCGGCGTCGGCTGCGAGACCGAGCCCGTCTCGAAGAACGACGAGTTCCGCGCGTTCGTCCAGAAGGTGACGGACGCCGTCGGAGCCGACGGGGTGGAGGCCGCAGCCGGGCTGGATCCCGAGCGTCAGGAGCTCGCCGGCCGGCTGGGCGAGAACATCGCGGTGGTCGGCGCGGCACGCTACGAGACGTCCGACGGTCAGGTGCTCGCGGACTACGTGCACCCCCCGGCGCACAAGATCGGCGTGCTCGTGGAGCTCGAGGGCGGCTCGCCCGAGCTGGCGCGGCAGCTGGCGATGCACATCTCGTTCGCGGCTCCCGAGTGGACCGTCCGCGAGGACGTGCCCGCCGAGGCGATCGAGGCGGAGCGGCAGGTCTACCTCAACTCGACCGAGCTGGAGTCGAAGCCTGAGGCGGCACGTGAGAAGATCGTGGACGGCATGCTCGCCAAGCGCTTCTTCGCAGCCTCCCCGGGCGGCGTTCTCGTCGAGCAGACGTGGATCCACGACGCCGCCAGGACGGTCGGGCAGGCGCTCGAGGAGGCCGGGGCGCGCGTCACGGGCTTCACGCGGATCTCGGTCGCGGGTTGAGCGTCCAGCCTCCACAGACGCACGCGCAGGAGGCCGTCGCCGAGCAGGCGGAGACGCGATTCCGGCGCGTGCTGCTGAAGCTGTCGGGCGAGAGCCTGATGGGAAGCCGCGACTACGGCGTCGATCCCGACCGGGTGCTGGCGATCGCGCGCGAGGTCGTGGCGGTGCGCAGCACCGGCACGGAGCTCGCCGTCGTCGTCGGCGGCGGGAACTTCTACCGGGGCCTCTCGGCCGCCGCGGACAGCGGCATGGACCGGGCCACCGCGGACTACGCGGGGATGCTCGCGACGCTGCTCAACGCGCTCGCGCTCCAGGACGCGCTCGAGCGGCTCGGCGCCACCACGCGCGTGCAGTCGGCGATCCAGATCTCCGAGGTCGCGGAGCCGTACATCCGGCGCCGTGCGATCCGCCACCTCGAGAAGGGTCGGATCGTGATCTTCGCCGCCGGCACCGGCAACCCGTTCTTCACGACGGACACGGCGGCGGCGCTGCGCGCGCTCGAGATCGGCGCCGGCGCGATCCTGATGGCGAAGAACAGCGTCGCGGGCGTCTACGACGGCGACCCGCGCACCGATCCCGACGCACAGTTCCTGCCCGAGCTCACGCACCTGGAGGCGATCGAGCGCGGCCTGAAGGTGATGGACACGACCGCGCTCTCGCTCTGCATGGACAACCAGCTCCCGATCTTCGTCTTCGAGCTCGCCGAGGGCAACATCCGCAAGGTCGCGGCCGGCGAGCGCGTCGGCACCATCATCACAACGGAGAAAGGATCGTGAGGGCAGATCTCCGATGCACGCGACGGCTCGCGGGCGGAGCCGGGCTTCGCCCGGCGGGAGCCCGAGCACGGGCACACCTGTGCGGAAGCCTGAAGGAGGGGGCCCGTGGGGGAACCATGGGTTCCCCCACGTATACGACCGCGCTCTCGCTCTGCATGGACAACCAGCTCCCGATCTTCGTCTTCGAGCTCGCCGAGGGCAACATCCGCAAAGTCGCGGCCGGCGAGCGCGTGGGAACGATCATCTCGACTTCCGAGGAGGGCTGAATGGCGGCGATCGAGGACTTCCTGTCGGACGCGACGCGCCGGATGGACAAGTCGATCGAGACGACCCGCAGCGAGTTCAACACCGTGCGCACGGGTCGTGCGTCGGCGGCGCTGCTCGACCGGATCACGATCGACTACTACGGGACGCCGACGCCGCTCAAGAACATGGCGTCGATCGGGGTGCCCGAGCCGCGTCTGCTCACCGTCCAGCCCTTCGACCCCACCCAGATCAAGGCGGTGGAGAAGGCGATCCAGGAGTCCGATCTCGGCCTCACCCCGTCCAACGACGGCAAGCTGATCCGGCTGCCGATCCCGCAGCTGACCGAGGAGCGCCGCAAGGAGCTCGTCAAGGTCGTCCGCCGGTACGCAGAGGACGGCAAGGTCGCCGTGCGGAACGTCCGCCGCGACGTGATGCGCCACCTCGAGGAGCTCGTCCGGAACGGCGACGTCGGCGACGACGAGGAGCGCCGCGCCGAGACGCAGGTGCAGAAGCTCACCGACGACCACGTCGGCAAGATCGACGAGCTGCTGAAGCACAAGGAAGCGGAGATCATGGAGGTTTGAGCGCGTTGCGCTCGGACCTCTACAGCGCGAGCGCCCGCGGCGGTGGACACCGGCTCCAGCGATGCTTCGCGCGCAGCGCGCAGCGTCGCGATCATCATGGACGGGAACGGCCGCTGGGCGGAGAGCCGCGGCCTCGAGGTGGCCGACGGGCACCGGGCGGGAACGAGGGCGCTCCGCCGCACCGTCGAGGCGGCGATCGACCTCGGCGTCGAGTCGCTCTGCGTGTACGCGTTCTCGACCGAGAACTGGGCGCGCCCGGACGAGGAGGTCGCCTCGCTGATGGTGATCCTCGGCGAGACGATCGACCGCGAGCTGCCGGACCTGGCGGAGAAGGGCGTGCGGACGCGCTTCATGGGTCGCCGCGACCGCGTGCCGGCCGCGCTCCGGGAGGCGATGGCCGGCCTGGAGGCGGCGACGGCGGCGAACGAGCGGCTGCAGCTCTGGATCGCGTTCGACTACGGCGGTCGGGCGGAGCTCGTCGAGGCGACGCGGCGGCTCGTCGACGAGGGCGTGCCGCCCGGCGAGATCGACGAGGCGGCGGTGACGGAGCGGCTCTACGCGCCCGAGCTCCCGGAGGTCGACCTGCTCGTCCGGACCTCGGGCGAGCTGCGCGTCTCGAACTTCCTGCTCTGGCAGGCGGCATACGCGGAGCTCGTCTTCACGCCGACGCTCTGGCCGGATTTCGGCGAGACCGACCTGCGGGAGGCGCTCGACGAGTTCGCGCGCCGTCAGCGCCGCTTCGGAGGCCGCTAGTGCGGCGTCTCGTGCTGATCCACCGGTTTCTCGATCGCCAACGACTCTGTCCACGCGCCGCACTAGCGGGCCGGACAGGTCCGGCCGCTACTGGGTTTCCGGTGCGAGATTTGGAGAGGCCGCACTAGCGTGGCCGCGTTCTGGTCGCGCATCCTCGTCGCGGCGGTCCTGCTGCCCGTCGTGCTCGGGGTCGTGTACCTCGGCGGCTGGTGGCTCTTCGCGCTCGCGCTCGTCGGCGCGCTGATCGCGCTGCACGAGTACTTCACGATCGTCCGCACGCTCCGGCCGCTCGTCCTCGGCGGCTACGTGGCGCTCGTGCTGGCCCTGCTCGGCGCGGAGCTCGGCGGCCTGCCGTGGCTCCTCGCGGGCATCGCGGCGACGTTCCCGCTCGCGTTCGTCATGTTCGGGGTCTCCGACGCCCGGCCGTCGTTCAACGCCGCGATGGGGGCGACGCTGCTCCCGGTGGCGTGGCTCGGCCTCGGCCTCGGCCTGCTCCTGCTGGTGCGGGACATCCCGGAGAACGGCCGCCTCGCCATCTTCACGGTGCTGCTGGCGGTGTTCGCCGACGACACGCTCGCGTACTTCTTCGGACGGCTGCTCGGACGGCACAAGCTCTCGCCGTCGATCTCGCCGGGGAAGTCGTGGGAGGGGTTCGTCGCGGGCACGATCGCCGCCGTCGCGGTCGCGTTCTTCGCGCTCTACGACCAGGACTTCCTCTCGACCTGGCAGGCGATCGTGCTCGGCGCCTCGATCTCGCTCTCCGCTGTCATCGGCGATCTGTTCGAGTCGGCGGTGAAACGGGACATGGGCGTCAAGGACTCCGGCTCGCTCCTGGCCGGCCACGGCGGCGTCCTCGACCGGGTCGACTCGATCCTCTTCGCCGGCCCGACCGCGTACTTCCTGATCGTCGCGTTCGGTCACGCCTAAATCTGCGGCTACCCTCCTCGCAGGGGTTCTGGAGATGCTTACGACATTCAGAGGCCGCCGGCCGCAGGCCGCTGCCGGCCACGGCGGGCCGTAGACTTGGGCTCAGCCATGCGACGCGTCGCCCTGCTCGGCGCAACGGGGTCGATCGGCCGCCAGGCGATCGAGATCGTGGCGGCCCACCCGGAGCTCGAGCTCGTCGCGCTTCAGTCCGGCACGCAACCGCTCGACGGGCTCGCGGCAGAGCTCGGCGTGGAGCACGCTCAGGTCGGGGGGGACCCGGTGCCGCTGCTGGAAGCGAGCCGGCCCGACATCGTGCTGAACGCGATCGTCGGCTTCGCCGGGATCCGGGCCACCCTCTGGGCGCTCGAAGCCGGGACGACGCTCGCGCTCGCGAACAAGGAGAGCCTCGTCGCCGCCGGCGAGCTCGCCGTCGCCGCCTGGCGTCGCGGCGGCGGGCTGCTGCTACCGGTCGACAGCGAGCACTCTGCGGTATTCCAGTGCCTCGAGGGTCGGGCCGCCGACACGATCGACTCCCTTGTCTTGACCGCGTCCGGTGGGCCGTTCCGGGGCCGCTCCCGCTCCGAGCTCGCCGACGTGACGCCGGACGAGGCACTCGCCCATCCGACCTGGCGAATGGGACGAAAGATCAGTGTGGACTCGGCGACCCTCGCCAACAAAGGCCTGGAGCTGATCGAGGCGCACTGGCTGTTCGGGGTGCCCTACGAGCGCGTCGAGGTCGTCGTCCATCCGACGTCGGTCGTCCACGCCCTCGTCCGCTTCCGTGACGGCAGCGTGCTCGGCCATCTGGGGCTGCCCGACATGCGGGTGCCGATCTCGTTCGCCCTCACCTACCCGGAGCGGGCGGCGACCCCGGTGCCGCCGCTCGACCTCGCTGCGGGCCTGACAATCGAGTTCGAGGCGCCCGACCTGGACGCCTTCCCGCTGCTCGCGCTCGCGCGCGAGGCCGGCGAGCGCGGGGGCACCTACCCGTGCGCCTTCAACGCGGCGAACGAGATCGCGGTCGCCGCGTTCCTCGACCAGCGGATCGGCTTCCTCGACATCGCCGGCACGGTCGGAGACGCGCTGGCCGGGGCCGACGGGGCTCCCGCACGCGACCTCGACGACCTGCTGGAGGCGGACGCAGCCGCGCGCCGGCTGGCCGAGGGGAGGCTGGCGCCGGTTTGAGCATCTTCATCGCGATCCTC
The DNA here is from genome assembly GCA_036555085.1 of Gaiellaceae bacterium. Classification (GTDB taxonomy): domain Bacteria; phylum Actinomycetota; class Thermoleophilia; order Gaiellales; family Gaiellaceae; genus Gaiella. The sequence continues at coordinate 2,227 of DATBMD010000080.1, read as the reverse complement.
GGGCTCGGCCTGCTGATCTTCGTGCACGAGTGCGGGCACTTCTTCGCGTCGCTGGCGCTGCGGATGCGGCCGCGGAAGTTCTACGTCGGCTTCCCGCCGGCCGTCGCGAAGACGACCCGCAACGGGATCGAGTACGGGCTCGGCGCGATCCCACTCGGGGGCTTCGTGAAGATCCCGGGCATGCACCGCCCGGCGCCCGCCGACGTCGAGGCGCATTTCGCCCGCGTGCTGCACGAGGCGCCCGACCTCGCCGGCCCGTTCGACCGGCTGCGCCGCGCGCTCGCCGCCGGGGACATGGAGGCGGCGCGCGCGGGCCTGCCGGGGCTGCGCGAGCTGGTCGAGACCCGCTCGCTCTCGCCGGGCGCCCGGTCAGCAGCGGAAAAGGGCCTGGTCGAGCTGGAGGACGCGCTCGGCCCGGATGCGTACTGGCGCGCGCCGACGTGGAAGCGCGTGATCGCGATCTTCGCGGGCCCCGCGGCGAACATGCTGCTCGCGCTCGTGCTCTTCGCCGTGGCGTTCTCGTCCGCGGGCGAGGCGACGACGACCGTCGACTCGGTGACGTCCGACTCGCCGGCGCTCGCCGCGGGGCTCCAGGCGGGAGATCAGATCATCGCGATCAACGAGAACCCGGTCGGGCCCGGCGACATCTCCTCGACGATCTCCTCCTCTGACGGCGAGCCGCTGACGCTGGTCGTGGTTCGGGACGGCGCGCTGGTCGACCTCCGGCCGGTCTCGGCCAGGGAGACGAACGGCGTCTACCGGCTCGGCTTCATGCTCGAGAGCGAGGGGCTCGGGCCGATCGCCGCGATCGGTGAGGCGTTCCGCGTCACCGGCGTGGTGACGAAGGAGATCGGCGCCTCGCTCGCGCGGCTCGTGCGGGGTGAGGGGCGCGAGGACATCGCGAGCCCCGTGGGGATCGTCCAGGGCTCGTCGCAGGCGGCGGAGCAGGGCGCCGACTCGTACATCGGCGTGCTCGGCCTGATCTCCCTGTCGATCGCGCTCCTCAACCTGCTGCCGCTGCTGCCACTCGACGGCGGTCACATCGCCTTCGCGATCGTCGAGGGCGTCCGCGGCCGCTCCGTGCGCCGCGAGGTCTACGAGCGCGTCTCCGTCGTCGGGATCGCCCTCGTGCTGCTGCTCTTCTTCATCGGGCTCTCCAACGACATCGGGAGATTGTCCTGAGCGTGGGGGAACCCATGGTTCCCCCACGAGCCCCCTCCTTCTCCGCAGCGCACAGATCGCTCGAAGCGGGGCTCCCGCCGGGCACAGCCCGGCTTCGCCCGCCACCCGCACAGCAGGAAGCTTCACCGACGTTCGCGTTGCTCCCGGGCACAGAACGGGTCGGATAGCGGCAGGGCTCCTACAAGCAACCTCGCGTACTCGGCGCGCGTGATCGTTACGGCGCCGAGCGACTCGAGGTGGGGGGTGGGCCACTGGCAGTCGAGCAGCCGGTGCTCGGCGTCGCCCGCCGCGCGCAGCAGGTCGACCAGGCCGGCGAGCGCGACCTTCGAGGCGTCACGGCGCCGGTGGAACATCGACTCCGCGGCGAACAGCCCACCGATCGCGACGCCGTAGACCCCGCCGGCGAGCTCGTCGCCGTTCCACGCCTCGACCGAGTGCGCCCAGCCGAGCTCGTGCAGGCGGACGTACGCCGCGACGACGCTCTCGTCGATCCAGCCGTACGGCCGGGCAGGATCCGCGCAGCCGCGGACAACGTCCCCGAAGCTCGCGTCGACGCGGAGCTCGAACCGGCCGAGCGAGCGGCGCAGCGACCGCGAGACGTGGAAGCGTTCGAGCGGCAGGATCGCGCGCTCGGCGGGTGACCACCAGCACAGCTGTCCGTCGACCGGCATCGGGAAGAGGCCGAGCCGGTAGGCCGCGAGGAGCGTGCCGGGCTCGAGGTCGGCGCCCGCGCCGACGAGGTCGGCGGGGTGGTCGTCGGGGGGCTGCTGCAGCGCCCAGCTGGTCGGAGGCGGCTCGATCGGCACAGCGATCAGTCTGCCCGGGCCGCGCGGGAGCGGGCGCTACGCTTGCCCCAGATGGCGAGCGAGGTGCAGATCAAGGTCGGCCCCGTGGCGATCGGCGGCGGCGCGCCGGTCGTCGTGCAGTCGATGACGCTCACCAAGACGCACGACGTCGAGGCGACGACCGCGCAGATCGCGGCGCTGGCGTCGGCGGGCTGCGAGGTCGTCCGCGTCGCCGTCCCGAAGAACGAGGACGCGGCGGC
>DATBMD010000053.1:0-1628 GCA_036555085.1 Gaiellaceae bacterium | reverse complement strand
AGCGGCTCACCCACGCGCGCGAGCACGTAAAGGAAGCGGCTCCGGCTGCCGATAGGCGTCGGGTATGTCGCTGCGGCTGCCGACACGCGCGCTCTTCGTGGTCCTCACCGTCGTCGCCGGGATCGGCGCGACCCTGTTCGTGATGAGGCCCCCGTCCTCGGGCAGCGAGGAGCCGAAGATCATCCTTCCGAAGCTCGCGGGGAAGGCTCCTGCGACGCCTGCGCATGCGAAGAAGCCGGTGAAGACGAAGGCGAAGACGCCGGCCAGGCAGGCGGTCGCGCCGGCCGCGAAGCCCAAGGTCAAGCCGACCGCTGCTCCGGTCCCCGTCGCGGCGCCCAAGCCCAAGAAGCCCGTTGCGCCGCCCGTCGACGACAACGGCCTGCCCCGCGTCCTCTCGACGGCGCTCGCCTCGAACAGCGTCGTCGTGGTCGGCCTCTACGACCCGAACTCGGCGGTCGACAAGATCACGCTCGACGAGGCCCGCGCGGGCGCCAAGGCCGCCGGCGCCGGGTTCGTCGCGATCAACGTCTTCGCGGAGGCTCAGTCCCGGCCGCTCGTCGAGCTCCTCGGGGCGCTCGAGAACCCGGGGATCCTCGTCTACCGTAAGCCGGACGCGCTCTTCGCCCGGATCAGCGGGTTCGCCGACAGCGAGACCGTCGCGCAGGCCGCGGCGAACGCGGCGAGATGAGCACCGCCCAGCGGCTGAAGACGGCGCGGAAGGACGGGCGTCAGGTCGTCACGCTGCGACGCGAGCAGTCCGACGGCCAGGTGGTCGTCCACTGCGAGGTCTACCCGGTGAACAGCCTGCGGGTCGAGCCGATCCGCCCGGGCCCCTACGTCTTCCACTCCGAGGAGGAGGCGAAGACGTTCGTCGAGGAGACCTCGCGGGCGCTCGAGTACCTGGGCTGCAGCGTCTCGTAGCGCGGCGTACCGCACGAAATACGCCTTTCGGTCAATAGGCGGCTCCGGCCGGCGCTGTTAGCGTCGGCTCATGCAGGAGGCACTCACCAGAATCCCGCCGAGCATCACCCAGCGTCAGCTCCAGGTGATCGAGCTGATCGCGGCTGGATGCTCGAACGAGGAGGTCGGTGAGCGGCTGGGCATCTCGCCGCGAACGGCCAAGGCGCATTGCGATGTGCTGCGGCAGAAGCTCGGCGTCGCCCGGCGGCGGCAGATCCCGGTCGCCTACCGGCTACTCACAGGGGAGGACCCGCTTTCGCGAAGCCTCGGGCCGGTTCCGCTCGGCCCGGGGAACTGACGGCACCGCGCCTGCGACCGCGGCGCAGGCGCGGATCCCCGCGTTTCCAGCAGTCGAGATTTCGCCAGAGGGCGTCTAGCCTCTGGTTGGCAGGATGGCAGCAACCGCTGTGGCAACTCGGCGGAGGATCATCCCCCGCCCGCGCCTGACGAGGCTCCTCGACGAGAACCCCGCGCGGATCAAGCTGCTCGTAGCCCCTGCCGGCTACGGGAAGACGACGCTCGCGCAGCAGTGGCTCTCGGATCCCGCGCGTCGCGATGTCTGGTACCGGGGAGGCCCGGCGTCCGCGGACGTGGCGGCGCTGGCGGCCGGAATTGCGATCGCCGCGTCGGAGATCGTCCCGGATGCCGGGAGACGGATGCGGCAGCGG
>DATBMD010000342.1:0-4215 GCA_036555085.1 Gaiellaceae bacterium | reverse complement strand
GAGAACGTCGAGGTCGACGTCTTCTCGGAGCTGGTGGTCGACTTCGCCCGCCGCTGGGGGGCGAAGACGATGGTCAAGGGGCTCCGCGTGATCGCGGACTTCGAGTGGGAGTTCCAGATGAACCACCTCAACCGCCTGCTGGCGCCCGAGATCGAGACGATGTACGTGATGTCGAGCGCCGCCTTCAGCTTCGTGTCCTCCAGCGGCGTCAAGGAGATCGCCTCGTTCGGCGGCAGGGTCGACGAGCTGGTGCCGGAGGTGGTCGCGCGACGCCTCCGCGAGCTCTTCCCGGACGGCCGTCCGGGCGCTCCCGTCAGCCCCCAGGAGTAAGATCACCGACTCATGGACGTTCTCGTGCTCATAGACAAGCTGGACGACCTCGTGCACAACGCCAAGGCGGTCCCGCTGACCGACCAGGTGCGGATCGATCGCGAGGAGATCTACGACATCCTCGACCAGATGCGGGCGACGATCCCGGAGGAGATCAAGCAGGCGCGCTGGATCGTCAAGGAGCGCCAGGAGATGCTCGCCGAGGCGAAGCGCGAATGCGACCGTCTGATCGGCGAGGCGCGCGAGCAGGCCGTGCGCGAGGCGTCGCAGACGGAGATCGTGAAGCTGGCGGAGCGGCAGGCGCAGGACATCGTCGACGAGGCGCGCCGCAACGCCCGCGAGACCCGGCTCGAGATGGAGGACTGGGCGGACGGGATCCTCTCGACGCTCGAGGTCAACCTCGACAAGTTCCTCGCCGCCGTGCGGCGCGGTCGCGAGCGCCTCCACGAGCGCTCGCAGGAGACGGTCGTCGCGGGGATCGGCCCCCAGGATCTGCGCGAGCCCGACGAGGACTCCTACCTCTAGCGTGGGGGAACCCGTGGTTTCCCCACGGGCCCCCTCCTTCGCCGACCTTGCGGATGAGCGGAGCTACGCTCCGTGCGTGACCAGCTTCGCACTCCGAAACGTCAGGCTGCGTCCCGGCGAGGAGCACCGGGAGGTCGTCGCGATCGCGCTCGAGCCGTTCGACCTCGGCGGCGAGCGCTACCTGCCCGTGCCGGCGGAGACGCCGGCCGAGCTCACGATCGCACGCGCCACGAGCGGCGACGTCTTCGGGCTCCGGTTCCACGTGCGGCTCCACGGTCCCTGCATGCGCTGCCTCGCGGACGCCGTGCTCGACGTCGAGGTCGAGGCCCGCGAGTACCAGGACGCGGACGACGACGCCGCCGAGGAGCTCCGCACGGAGTACGTCGTCGACGGCCGGCTCGAGCTCTCGACGTGGGCCCGCGACGCGATCGCGCTCGCGCTGCCCGACCAGATCCTCTGCCGGCCCGACTGCGCCGGCCTCTGCCCCGTCTGCGGCAAGGACCTGAACGTCGAGCCGCACGAGCACGAGCAGGCCGTGAGGGACGCGCGCTGGGCCGCGCTCGAGGAGCTGCGCGACCGCCTCTAGTAACGCGTTCCGCTTTCTGGAAGGGTGAGGCGACCGGCTCGTCGCCCGGCGACGCCTCGCCGGCGCGGGGTCATCCAGCTGCTCGGACACGACCGGAGGTACGAGATGAAACCCCGCGCGCGGCCGCTCCTCCTGGCTCTTGGCGTTGCCGCCGTCGTCGCGGCGGCCGCCGGGGCCGCGACCTACCCGAATCCGCCCTTCGACTTCGCGCACCCCGGGGCACTGCACGCCGACCCAGATCCTGGCAGCCCCGATCTTCTCAGCCCGGCCAGCGGCAACGACGACCGGGCGCTGCTGGTCGTGCTCGGGCGCTTCACGGACGTGCCGGATCCACCGGGTGTGAGCGCCGCCTCGATCCAGCAGCTGTTCTTCGGCGGCTTCCCGAGCGTCACCGACTACTTCCGGGCCGAGTCGTTGGGCGCGCTCACCGTCTCGGCTGCCCAGGAGTCCGACGGCACCGCGAACGACGGCGTCGTCGAGGTGAACCTCGGCCTGCGCACGACCTTCAATGGGACGACCGAGGAGCAGCGCGGGCGCCAGATCGTGAACGCGGCCGATCCGTTCATCAACTACGCCCAGTACGACCAGAACAACGACGGGCGAGTCGACGCGCGCGAGCTGCTGATCTTCCACGTCTTCGAGGCCCAGCCGGTCCCGGGAGACACGAACGACTGCGGCGCCACGCGCGGCATCGGCGCGGGATCGAACGACGGCAAGAATCTCGGCGGTCGCGGCTACTCGTCGGGGACGACGCTCACGAACCTGATGACGCATGTCCACGAGCTCGACCACCAGGCGCTCGGCCACAACGACGGCAGCTACCAGGTGGGCCTGCTCGACGTCACCGGAGCGACGTGCCCGCCGCCGACGAACCCGACCTTCTCCCCGCTGATGTCCACCAACTCGTGGCACAAGCTGCACTTCGGCTGGGTCACGCCGACGGTGGTGTCCCGGGACGGCTACTACACGGTCGACCGCTGGGACACGACCGGACAGGCGTATCTGCTCTACGACCCGGATCGCGGTACCCAGGACTACTTCCTGGTCGAGAACCGCCGCCGCACGGCCGGCACGTACGAGCGCGACACGTCCGACTCGGGCCTCGTGATCTGGCGGGTCGACGAACGCCGTTTCGCGATGCCGCCGCCGGAGCACATGGTGCTGATGCGGCCCGACGGGGCGATCCCGCCGGCCTTCTACGGCGGCGCGACCGACGACGCGTGGGATCCGTCCGATCCCCAGACCACCCAGCGGACGATGTCGCGGCCGTGGGGGGACGGTACGGCTTCGAACGTCGCCGTGCGCGCGATCGGCGACGCCGGCGGCCAGCAGCGTGCCTACTTCGACGTGCGCGGGCCGGGCGTGCTGGTCGACACCTATGCCCTGCAGCACGCCACACCGCCCGACGTCACGCTCGGCGAGAACGGCTCGATCAACGTCCCCGTCATGAACACCGGCGAGGCGAGCGACACCTTTGCCTTCACGGCGACGGGCCTGCCCGGCGGCTGGACGGCCACCACCGACACGAGGACGCTGGGCGCCGGTGCCGGCGCGACGGCGACCTTCAGCGTCAAGCCGCCGCTCACCGCGGCCACCGGCTCCTACACCCTGACGGCAACCGGGACGAGTACGACCGACGGGACGGTGACCTCGAGCAGCACGTTTCGGGTCAACGTCGTCAGGAGGCCGACCACGATCGTCTACACGGGCGCTCTGACGGCCGACTACCACGACCCGGCGCAGGTCTCCGCCGTCCTCACCGACACGATCAGCGGGGCGCCGCTGGGCGGCAAGACCGTCGACTTCGACCTCGGCACCCAGTCGGCGAGCGCGACGACCGACGGGACGGGAACGGCGTCGGCCTCGATCTTCATCGAGCAGACGCCGGGGACGGTCGGCGTGAGCGCGTCGTTCGACGGCGACGCGACCTACGAGCCCGACTCCGACTCCGAAACCTTCACGATCACGCGGGAACAGACGACGACGACGTACATCGGGCCGACGGTGATCCTGTTCGGCGGGACGGGGGTGACGCTGAAGGCCCAGCTGCTCGAGGAGGGCACCGTCGCGCCCGTGCCGTTCGGGCAGACGATCACGCTCTCGCTCGGCGGCCAGAGCTGCACGGGAACGACCGACGCGAGCGGGATCGCCAGCTGCATGCTCACGTACACCGGTCCGCTCGGGCTGCAGCCGCTCGGTGCCGACTTCGCCGGCGACACGTACTACCTCCCGTCGGCCGACACGGCCAAGACCGCGACCGTCTTCGCCTTCCCGACGCGGGGCGTGTTCGTCCTCGGCGACCGGACGGTGGCAGCCGCGGGCCCGACCACGACGGTGACGTGGTGGGACGCCCAGTGGGCCAAGCGCAACAGCCTCTCCGGCGGATCGGCGCCGTCCGCCTTCAAGGGCTTCGCCGAGAGCGTCGTGCTGCCGGCGTCAAGCCCGCCCACCGTGTGCGGCGGCACGTGGACGACTTCCGGCGGCGCGAGCGCGCCGCCCGTGAGCGGCGTGCCGGCGTACATGGGCGTCGTCGTGGCGACGTCGGTGACGAAGTCCGGCAGCACGATCTCCGGGAACTACGTCCGGATCGTCGTCGTCAGGACGGATCCCGGGTACGGGCCGAGCCCCGGGCACGCGGGCACGGGGACGATCGTCGCGACCTTCTGCCCGTAGGTCGTCGACCGGGCGGGGCGCGCACGTCCGGCGCCCCGTCCGGTTATGCTCCGACCGGCGCACTGCGCCTGCCCATGACGGACTGACCGGACGATCACCAC
>DATBMD010000301.1:0-9498 GCA_036555085.1 Gaiellaceae bacterium | reverse complement strand
CGCAGCGCCTGCCGGGGTAACCGGCGTGATCGCCGTGCTCGGAGGCCTCGGGGCCGCGTTCGCGTGGGCGATCGCGATCCTCTGCACGTCCCGCTCGACCCGGATGATCGGCACGGCGTCGGTGCTCGCCTCGGTGATGCTCGTGGGGCTAGCGGTGACGCTCCCGTTCGTCGTGGCGACGGGTGTGCCCGACCTCGACGCGGGCACGGCGGCACTCCTGCTCGGCGCCGGCCTCACCAGCGTCGTCGGGCTGACGCTGATCTACACGGCGCTGCGGACCGGCAAGGTCGGGATCGTGGCGCCGATCGTCGCTACCGAGGGCGCGATCGCCGCCGTGATCGCCGTCCTCACCGGCGAGACGATCGCCGCGGGCACAGCGGTGACGCTCGCGCTGATCGTGCTCGGCGTCGTGCTGTCGGCGGCCGAGCGCGAGCCGGAGGACGCCGTCGGCGGGTCGGGCGTCGTCGGCCGGGCCGCGGCGCTCGCGATCGGCGCGGCGGTCTGCTTCGGCACCGGCATCTACCTGATCGGGCGAGTCAGCGACGACGTCCCGGTCCCGTGGGCGATCCTGCCGACACGGCTGCTGGGCGTGCTCGCGATCTCGCTGCCGGTGCTCCTGACGTCGCGGCTGCGGCTCACCCGGCGCGCCGTGCCCTACATCGTGGTCGGCGGGATCGCAGAGGTCGCGGGCCTCGCCAGCTTCACCCTCGGCGCCAGGCACGGGATCGCGGTCAGCGCCGTGCTCGCCTCCCAGTTCGCCGCCGTCGGCGCCGTCGCCGCCTACCTCTTCCTCGGGGAGCGGCTGACGCGCGTCCAGGTCGCCGGCGCGGCGACGATCACCGTGGGCGTCGCGCTGCTCAGCTGGCTGCAGGCCTGAGCGCGTTGCAGGTGCGAGGGTAGGCCGGTGACCGCGGTTCTCGGAGGGCTGGCGGCAGCCTGCGTCTGGGCCGTGACGCTGCTCTGCTCCACGCGGGCCACGCGGCTGATCGGCCCGTACTCCGTGGTCGCGTGGGTGATGCTCGTCGGGCTCGTCGTGACGCTGCCGGCGGCGGTCGCGGCCGGGCTGCCCGACCTCGACGGCCGCTCGATCGCGCTGCTGCTCGTGGCCGGCTGCGGCAACGTCCTCGGCCTGCTGCTCGTCTACTCGGCGCTGCGCACGGGCAAGGTGGGGATCGTCGGCCCGATCGTCTCGACGGAGGGCGCGATCGCGGCGGTGCTCGCGGTGGTCGCCGGCGAGAGCGTCGCCGCCGGGACCGGAGCGACGCTCGCGCTGATCGTCCTGGGGATCGTGCTGGCGGGGATCGACCGCGAGACGGAGGCCGAGGCGGCCGTGCCGCGCCGGCTGCTCGCCGACTCGACGGCGCTCGCCGTGGTGGCGGCGTTCTGCTTCGGCGCCAGCATCTACGCGACCGGGCGCGTCAGCGAGGACGTGCCGATCGCCTGGGCCGTGCTGCCGCCGCGCGTGATCGGCGTCGTCGCGGTGGCGATCCCGCTCCTTGTCACGTCGCGGATCGCGCTCACGCGCCCGGCCGTGCCGTTCGTCGTGGCCGCGGGGATCTGCGAGGTCGCCGGGTTCGCGCTGTTCGCGCTCGGCGCCCGGCACGGCATCGCGGTCACCGCGGTGCTCGCCTCGCAGTTCGCCGGCATCGCGGCCGTCGCCGCGTACGTGCTCTTCGGCGAGCGGCTGACGCGCGTCCAGGTCGCGGGCGCCGTCGCGATCGCGACGGGCGTCGCGCTGATCACCTGGCTGCAGGCGTAAGACGGCGTCCCCGCCCGGCCGACTCCCCGACGACCGAAAGGAGTCGCAGTGCTCTCGAACCTAGTCCAGCTCGGCGAGCCCGCGGAGCGTCGCGGGATCGTCATCACGCCGCTGTTCCCGCGCCGCGACCCGGCGGCGCGCTACCTGACGCTCGACGAGGCGCTCGCCCGCGGGCTCTCGATCACCGAGACGAGCAGCTCGGGATCCGTCCCCGAGCTCGCGGTCGCGAACCCGCTCGACGACGACGTCCTCCTCTATGACGGCGAGGAGCTCGTCGGCGCCAAGCAGAACCGCATCCTCAACGTGACCGTGCTCGTCGGCGCGAAGTCGACGCTGCCGATCCCGGTCTCCTGCGTCGAGGAGGGCCGCTGGTCGTGGCGCAGCGGCCGCTTCCGCTCGGCGCGCCACATCTCGCACGCGGAGCTGCGGCGGCGCAAGGCCGAGCGGCTGCAGGCGGCGCCGCTCGCTCGGGGCGTCGCGCAGGGCGAGGTCTGGGACGCGGTACGGGAGAAGGCAGCGCGCCTGCAGGTGCAGTCGCCCACGGGCGCGAACGTCGACACGTTCCGGGCGCGGGCGTCCGACATCGGGGCGCTCGAATCCGCGTTCCCGTTGCAGCCGGGCCAGTGCGGCGCCGTCCTGTCGCTCGACCGCGATCACTGCCTCGACCTCGTCTCGCGTCCGGACGCGTTCGCCCGGCTGTACCCGAAGCTGCGCGCCGGCTACCTGCTCGACGCGCTCGAGCGGCTCGACGGGCCGGCCGCGACCGTGGCTGCGGTCGGCGAGCACCTCGACGCAATCGAGCGCTCGCTGACGACGCGGCAACCGTCCGCGGGCCTCGGCGAGGACGTCCGGCTGCGCGGCGAGAGCGTCATCGGCGCGGGGCTCGAGCTCGACGGGGAGCTGCTGCAGCTGTCCGCCTTCACGAGCGACGGCGGCGCCCGGCTGGGCCGGATCGCGCGTCCGAGCCGGCGGCGCTGAGTGGACTGACGCGCGTACGGAATCCGTAAAGGCTGCTGAGCAGGCGTTTTCGACGCCCCGTGGAAGGGCACTTCGAGTCGGACCACCTAACAAGGGGGCATCTCGATGCGCAATCTCAGCAAGCGATCCCTGCTCGCCCTGGGCGCCGCCGGTGTCGCGGCGCTCGCCGCCGTCGGCGCGCTCGTCGGCTCCGGCGAGGCGGCGCGCCAAGTGGCGCCCTCGAACACGGCGCCGCCGACGATCTCCGGCACGGCCGAGGAAGGCCAGACGCTGACCGCGAACCGCGGCCAGTGGTCGGGCACCGGGAACATCACCTACGAGTACCGCTGGCAGCGCTGCGACTCGAACGGTGGCAGCTGCGCGAACATCAGCGGGGCGAACGACCTGCGCTACACGTTGAAGGCGGTCGACGCCGGCAACACGCTGCGCTTCCGGGTCATCGCGACGAACAACGACGGCATGGACTCAGCGACCTCCGTGCCGACCGCGGTCGTCAAGGCGGCGCCCAAGCCCCCGCCGACCGGCTGCCCGGCCGGCACCGGGGGAGTGCAGGCCAACGACGTGTCGCTGCCCGGCCGCTTCCTGATCGACGGCCAGCAGCTCAACCCGGGCGTCGTCGGACGCTCGACCACGCAGCTCACGGTCCGCGTTCGCGTGACCGCCTGCGGCGGGCGGCCCGTACAGGGCGCGCTCGTCTACGTCACGGCGGTGCCGTACAACCAGTTCAACGTGCCGCCCGAGGCGCAGACCGCCGCCGACGGCTGGGCGCAGCTCTCGATGAGCAACCTGCGGGGCTTCCCCGCGACGTCGCAGCAGCAGCTCCTCGTGATGTTCTTGCGGGCGCGCAAGCCGAACGAGAACGGGATCTCCGGCAGCTCGACCAGCCGGCTCGTCTCGTTCCCGGTCGATCTCTCGCGGTAGGCAGCTCTCGCCGCGACCAGGGCTCGGGTGGGGGCGCGCGGGGGGCGTCCCCCACCCGGGGCACTCGCTACGGTTCCGCGGCCGTGGACGCACCGACCGCGGAGTGCTTCTGGGTGGAGCCGGGCCGTCTGCTCGCCGGTAGGCATCCCGGCGCGCACGGCGATCCGGCGGCCGCGACGGCGACGGTGGAGGCGATCGTGCGAGCAGGCGCGACGCTCTTCCTCGACCTGACGGAGGAGGGCGAGCTGGCCGCGTACGCGCACCTGCTCGCGGGCCGCGCGCGGCACCTGCGCCGGCCGATCGTGGACATGTGGGTGTGCGGTGGCGACGAGCTCGCCGAGACGCTCGACGCGATCGACGACGAGCTCGCGCGCGGCGGGGTCGTCTACGTGCACTGCTGGGGCGGCTGCGGCCGGACCGGAACGGTCGTCTCCGCATGGTGGGTGCGGCACGGGACGGCGCCGTTGGAGGCGCTCGAGCGCTACCGCCGCGCCGCGGGGGCGTTCACCTCGAGGCGCTGCCCGGAGACGCCGGAGCAGGAGGCGCTCGTGCTCGGCTGGGGGGCGGGCGCGTAGCGGGGTCTGCCTGTGGAAAACGGCGGCGCAGCGCGCTCGGGCGAGGCCGTTGGCGGGTCATGTCCGTTCGGGACGGTTCGTCCGGAACGGACGGTGCCGGGATGCCGCATCTCGCCGCGCCTCGCGCCGCGGACATGTCCCTGCGGGACATGTCCAGGGTCTGACCCCGGACACGTCCCGAGCAGACGGTTCGAACTGTGATGAATGAGTGACGATGTATCCCCAGCCTGATCGGAGCCCACAGACGCCCGAACGGTGCGCCACACTGCCACGCATGTCCCCGGAGAACGGACGACCGGCGTGAGAGACCCGGCCGGCCTCGTCGTGGTGGCGACGCCCGAGGAAGCCGCGACTCGTGTCGCCGAGCTGCTCGCCGCCGCGGCGCGGCGTGGAGACCAGATCGCGCTCGCCGGCGGGTCGACGCCGCGCCGGGCCTACGAGCTCGCCGCGGCGCTCGAGCCCGACTGGAGGGCCGCCGCGATCTGGTGGGGAGACGAGCGCTGCGTGCCCCCCGACGACGAGCGGTCGAACTTCCGGCTCGTCTCGGAGACGCTGCTCGAGCGCCTCGGGACCGAGCCGGACGTGCACCGGATCCAGGGAGAGCTCGACCCGGAGGAGGCGGCCGCGTTGTACGACGCCGAGCTCCGCGGCGCGACGCTCGACCTCGCCCTGCTCGGGATCGGCCCCGACGGCCACACGGCGTCCCTGTTCCCGAACGCGCCGAGCCTCGCGGAGCGCGAGCGTCTCGCGGTCGCCGCGCCGCCCGGTCTCGAGCCGCGCGTTACGCGGGTGACCCTGACGATCCCTGCCCTCGCCGCCGCGCGGGAGATCGTCTTCCTCGCGGTCGGCGAGGACAAGGCCGACCCGGTCGAGCGAGCCTTCGCACGCGAGCCCGATCCGTCGACGCCGTCCAGCCTCGTCCGCTCAGCGGCGGGGCGAACGACGGTCGTCCTCGACGAGGCCGCCGCCGCAGGCCTGCGCTGACCTACCGTCGCGCCCGGTAGCGCCGGACGAGCGCGTTCGTCGAGGAGTCGTGCGCGAGCTCCGGGTCGGTCTCGCTCTCCAGCTCGCTGGCGATCCTGGTCGCGAGCGCCTTCCCGAGCTCCACCCCCCACTGATCGAACGAGTTCACGCCCCAGACGACACCCTGCGTGAAGACGCTGTGCTCGTAGAGCGCGACGAGCTTGCCGAGCGTCTCGGGCGTCAGCCGGTCGGCGAAGATCGTCGTGGTCGGGCGATTCCCTTCGAAGACACGGTGAGGGACGAGCTCCTCCGGCGTGCCCTCCGCCCGCACCTGCTCGGCGGTCTTCCCGAACGCGAGCGCCTCTGCCTGGGCGAGCACGTTGGCCATCAGGAGGTCGTGGTGGCGACCGAGCGGGTTCAGCGACTCCGCGAAGGCGACGAAGTCGCACGGGATCAGCAGCGTCCCCTGGTGGATCAGCTGGTAGAAGGAGTGCTGCCCGTTCGTCCCCGGCTCGCCCCAGTAGACCGGCCCGGTCGCGTAGTCGACGCGCCCGCCGGCGAGCGTGACGGACTTCCCGTTCGACTCCATCGTCAGCTGCTGCAAGTAGGCCGGGAAGCGTTTCAGGTACTGGTCGTACGGCATCACGCCGATCGTCTGCGCACCGAAGAAGTCGACGTACCAGACGGTCAGCAGCCCGAGCAGCACCGGCAGGTTGCGGTCGAACGGCGCCGTGCGGAAGTGCTCGTCGATCGCGTGGAAGCCGGCCAGGAGCTCGCGGAAGCGGTCGGGCCCGATCGCGATCATCGTCGAGAGGCCGATCGCCGAGTCCATCGAGTAACGGCCGCCGACCCAGTCCCAGAAGCCGAACATGTTGGCCGTGTCGATCCCGAAGGCGGAGACCTCGGCGGCGTTCGTCGAGACCGCGACGAAGTGCTTCGCGACCGCGGCCTCGTCGCCGAGCCCGGCGAGCGCCCAGGCGCGGGCGGTGCGCGCGTTCGTCATCGTCTCGAGCGTCGTGAACGTCTTCGAGGAGACGACGAAGAGCGTCTCCTCCGGGTCCAGATCGTGGGTGGCCTCGGCAAAGTCGGTGCCGTCGACGTTCGAGACGAAGCGGAACGTCAGGTCGCGGCGCGAGTACCAGCGCAGCGCTTCGTAGGCCATCACGGGCCCGAGGTCGGAGCCGCCGATGCCGATGTTGACGACGTTCCGGATCCGCTTGCCCGTGTGCCCCGTCCAGCCGCCCTCGCGGACGTGGTCGGCGAACAGGCTCATCCGGGCGAGCACCTCGTGCACGTGGGGGACGACATCCTCGCCGTCGACGACGATGCTCTCTCCGCGCGGGGCCCGCAGCGCGACGTGGAGAACCGCGCGGTGCTCCGTGACGTTGATCTTCTCGCCGCGAAACATCGCGTCGATCCGTGCGCGGAGCCGGCGTTCCTCGGCCAGCCGAACGAGCAGTGCGAGCGTCTCGTCGGTGACCCGGTGCTTGGAGTAGTCGGCGTAGAGCCCCTCGACCTCGAGCACGAGGCGCTCGCCGCGGCCCGGGTCGCCGGCGAAGAGGTCGCGCAGGTGCACGTCGCGGATCTCCTCGTAGTGCGCTTGCAGCGCCCGCCAGGGCTCCGTCTGGCGAAGCGGGGTCGAGTCGATCCAGGTCGTCACCGGGGCCTCCTTCTCGGCGTGCGCCCGAACTCAAGCAGGTTGCCGGGCAGGGTGTATCGTCCGCGCCCGAGACAGGAGGTGCGCGATGCCCGATGTGTGGGGAGCCGTCGCCGAGCAGGACGGGGAGACGCAGGCACGGCTGGCGGAGGTGCTCGAGCTCCGTGGCGCGGACCCTCAGCAGCAGAAGCTCCGGCGTACGTTTCTGGACGACATCCCGTTCGGGGACGCCGCGCGCGTGCTCGAGGTCGGATGCGGGACCGGCGTGCTCACCCGCATGCTCGCCCGTCGCCACGGAGTCGCCTCGGTGGTCGGCGTCGATCTCGCCCCGTCGCTGCTCGAGCGGGCGCGGGAGCTCACGGCCGACCTGCCCAACGTGACGTTCGAGACGGCCGACGCGCTCGCCCTCCCCTTCGACGACGTGCGCTTCGACCTGGTGGTGTTCGACTCCACGCTCACCCACGTGCCCGATCCGGGACGGGCGATTGCGGAGGCGGTTCGCGTGCTTCGCGGCGAGGGCGTCCTGGCGGCGTTCGACGGTGACTACTCGACGGTGACGGTCGCTCTCGGGCCCAACGACCCGCTCCAGGCCTGCGTCGACGCGATGGTGGAGGGCTCGGTCAGCGACCGCTGGGTGGTCAGGAAGCTCCCGGCGCTGATGCGGGCGGCCGGGCTCACCGATGTGCGGCTCCGGAGCCACGGCTACGTCGAGACCACCGAGGGCGGGTACATGCTCACCATCGTCGACCGCGGCGTCGACATGCTCCATGCCGACGGTCAGGTGGACGACGAGACGGCCGCGGCGCTGAGGGCGGAGGCGCGCCGGCGCGTGGACACCGGGACGTTCTTCGGCCACATCGCGTACGCCGGCGTCATCGCTCGGCGACCCGGCTGACCGCTGCACGGAACGCGACGCGAGGACATGTCCAGTCGTCACCGTGTGCGAAGGGTCTGACCCTTCACGAACTGCGATCACGGGCCATGTCCGGCACAGACACGTCCGTAAGCGACATGTCCCGAGAGGCCGATTACCGTGTGGAGATGCGACACGCTGCGGTCCTCGTCGTGGCCGGCGTCATGCTGGCGGCGCTCGCCGCCGCCCGGAGCGACGCCCGGCCCGCCGCGGAGCCCGCGCGCGTCGCCTGGGTCGTCGACGGCGACACGATCGCGCTCGCCGGCGGCGCCCGCGTCCGGCTCCTGCAGATCGACACGCCCGAGCCGGGCACCGGCGAGTGCTACTCGCGGGCCGCGTCGAGGGAGCTGAGCCGGCTGCTGCCCGCCGGCAGCGCCGTGACGCTGGAGGGCGACCCGCGCCTCGACCGCGTCGACCGGTACGGCCGGCTGCTGCGGTACGTCTGGCGCGGCGGGCAGAACCTGAACCTCGAGCTCGTCCGCCGCGGCGCGGCGACGGTCTGGCTCTACGACGGCGAGCGCGGGCGTTACGCGGGCCGGCTGCTCGCCGCGGGACGCGCCGCGCGCGCCGCGAAGCGAGGCCTCTGGGGCGCCTGCGGACGGCGGGCGATCTGGAATCCGTACGGGCCGGCGACGACGGGCAGCAGCGGCCCCGCCTCCGCGCGCGCCGGGATCGCGGCGCAGCCGCCGGCGGGCGGCCGCTGCGACGCGTCCTACCCCGACGTCTGCATCCCGCCGCCGCCGCCGGACCTCGACTGCGGCGACATCCAGTACCGGCGCTTCCGCGTGCTGCCGCCCGACCCGCACGCCTTCGACGGCCGCGACGACGACGGGCTCGGCTGCGAGTCGACGTAACCGCGCTGCACGGCGGGTGTACGCTCCGGTCCGTGACGTCCGACGCGGGGCGGGTGAGATGAGCGCGGTCGGGCTGGCGGCCGGGAGGGAGCGGCTCCTCCGGGAGCTGCTCGAGCAGATCGCGGACCGGCTCCCGGCCGATCGCGGGGAGCTGATCACCAGCTTCGCGAAGATGTACGTGCGCCGGCTGCCGGCCGACGCCGCCGACGCGCTCGCGGCCGAGGAGCTGTTCGGCCAGGTGCTGGGCGCCTTCGAGCTCGCCGACGCCCGCGGGACGGCCCCGATCGCCGTGCGCGCCCTCAACCCGACGCTCGCCGGCGACGGCTACTCGTCGGTCGGCTCGATCCTGGAGACGAACACGGCCGACTCGCCCTTCCTCGTCGACTCGGTCTCCGAGGAGCTCGAGTCGCGCGGGCTCTCGATCAGGCTGCTGCTCCACCCCGTGCTCGGGATCGAGCGGGACGCAGACGGACGCATCGTCGCGGTCGTGCCTGCGCAGCAGGCGCAGTCGGTCGAGTCGGTGATGCACTTCGAGGTCGACCGGCACCTCTCGACCGCCGAGCTGTCGGAGCTCGAGGCGGCCGTGCTGGGCGTGCTGACCGACGTGCAGGCGGCGGTCGGCGACTTCCGAGCGCTGAAGGCGCGCATCGACGGGATGATCGAGACCGCGCAGGCCGGCGGGGCGCGCTACGAGTGCGACGAGATCGAGGAGACGGCCGCGTTCCTGGAATGGCTGCTCGACGACAACTTCGTCTTCCTGGGCTACCGGGAGTACGCGATCACGGGCGCGGGCGACGAGCGCGCGATCGCGGTCGTGCCGGGCTCCGGGCTCGGCATCCTCCGCGACGAGGCCGTCTCGTCGTTCGCGCGGCCGACGC
>DATBMD010000298.1:0-7094 GCA_036555085.1 Gaiellaceae bacterium | reverse complement strand
TGGAGGCGAGCCCGTTCGTGCACCGCGGGGGTGTCCGCTCAGGTGAGCTGCGCGCAGGCGACCCGCACCTTCGAGTCGCTGAAGCTGTGCAGCACGACCGCCTGCGCGTCGGCGCGTGCCACCCAGCTCGCCGTGCCCTTGCCGCGCGCCTTGCCGGCGGCGTTCGCCTTGACGCCGTCGGAGCTGTTCGCGGACTTCAGCCACAGCTCGTTCGCCTCGTCCGCCGACCCGCTGACGTGCTGGTAATGGCTGCCGGCGCCGCTCGAGCACGGGGCGTTGTGCACGTGCGCCGAATACGTCTGGCGGGGCTCGAGCCCGGCGACGCGGATCTTGACGATCGTCGCATTCTGCGTGCGGACCATCTGCGCCGTTCCGGAGATCCCGTGGTCGCCGTGGCCCGGGACCGGGGCGAACGTCCCGCGTGTGACCTGGATCCCGCCCTTGCCGGCGGTCGCGTTGGTTGTCGCCTGGGCTGACGGATCGGGCTTCGCGAACGGCGTCCGATGCGCGGGCGGCCCGCCGATGGCGCCGGCGGTGCCCGCGAGCGCGAGCGAGACGGCGAGCACTCCGATGACGAAGACGATGAGCGTGCGGCTGATTGGCATTCGTGCCTCCTGTTTCGGTCTTTGCGGGCCGACGGCCGTGGCCCGTGTGCATCCCAGGGTGCGGGCGGGCGCTCAAGCCCCGGTCAAGGCCGGCTCAACGCCGCGCGCGGCGGAGACGATGGGAGCGCAGCAGGCTGAGCAGCGCCTGCTCCTCCGCGTCGAGGCCGGTGCTGCGTGCGCCGATCACGCGGAGCCGTCGCGGCCGGAAGCTCTCGAGCGTCCGTCCCTCGACGTACTGCTCCACGACGGCCGGGCTCACGTAGGACGCCCTCGCCACCGCGGCCGTGTTCCCGAGCTGCTCCCCGACGCGGCGCATCACCGCGGCGACGACCCGCCTGGCGTCGCTCGCGTTCTCGGGCGGCCCGCGCTCGGCCAGCGCGATCGCGGCGAGGAGGGTCCCGCCCCAGGTCCGGAAATCCTTGGCCGTGAAGCCGTCGCCGAGATGCAGGCCGAGGTAGTCGTTCAGCACCGGCGCGGTCAGGTTGACGAGCCGCTCGTCCCCCTCGTAGCGGAAGAGCCGGGCGCCGGGCAGCTCGAGCAGCGAGCGGAACGCGGCCGCCAGCTCCTCGTCGGCCAGCGTCGTCCGAACGCTCATGCGTCCCTTCGCCGCGAAGCGGAACGAGATCCGGCTGCCGCGCACCTGTACGTGTCGCTTGCCGAGCGTCGTGACGCCGTACGTCCGCGCGGTCCGGGCCGAGCGTTCGGAGCCGACCCGGAACCAGGCCAGGTTGATCACCCGGACGGCGGTCGCGCACGTCCAGTCGCGCGAGCCTTGGTCGTCCGCGTGTGCCGCCATCGCCTCGCGCAGGCCCGGCAGCCGTTCGCCGAAGCGGATCAGCCGATCGAACTTGGCCCGCTCCCGGGAGGCGCGGTAGTCGGGGTGGTAGAGGTACTGCGTGCGACCGGCGGCATCGACGCCTGTCGCCTGGAGCCTTGCTCCCGCATGGGGGGAGATCCAGACGTCGCGCCACGCGGGCGGGATCGCCAGCGATGCGATGCGCTCGAGGCTCGCGTCGTCGGCGATCTCGTGGCCGCGGGCGTCGCGGAACCGGAAGCGTCCCCGCGAGCCCCGCCGGCGCCAGCCGCCGCGTCGAGCCACCTAGCGCCGCCGATTCCGGCGGCCGACGGCCCAGCGGCCGCTCGGCGCTCGTTTCGCGGCCCGCCCGAGGCGGTATCTCGTCTCCATGACGACGCCGCAGGCGCTCGGCAAGGCCTCCTCGCTCGAGGAGGCCCGGCGGGAGGCCGCCGGCTGCCGCGCGTGCGGGCTCTGGCGGCTCGGCACGCAGACCGTCTTCGGCGCCGGGAGCGACGACGCTCGTTTGCTCGTCGTCGGCGAGCAACCCGGCGACCAGGAGGATCTCCAGGGTGAGCCGTTCGTCGGCCCGGCCGGTCGCCTGCTCGGCGAGGCGCTGGCGGAGGCCGGCATCGACCGCGAGTCCGCGTACCTGACGAACGCGGTCAAGCACTTCAAGTGGCGACCGAAGGGGAACCGCCGCATCCACGACACGCCGAGCTGGAGCGAGGTGAAGGCGTGCCTGCCGTGGCTCGAGCTCGAGCTCGCGCTGGTCCGACCCGAGGTGGTCGTGCTCCTCGGCGCGACCGCCGCGCAGGCGCTGCTCGGGAGGGAGTTTCGCGTCACTCGCCAGCGCGGCCGCGTCCGCGACGCGCCCTTCGCGCAACCGCTCGTCGCGACCGTGCACCCATCCTCGGTCCTCCGCGCTCCCAGGGAGAAGCGGAAGCGCGAGCGGGCGGCATTCGTCACCGACCTCTGCGTCGCGGCCGAGCTGCTCGCCGCTCGCTGAGGGGGCCGTGGAGCCCCGTGGGGCCGGGGCTCCACGACGGTGGCGCCTAGCGGCGCGCGGCGTCCGCGTTGATGCCCGAGGCGAGCATCCCGCCCGTCGCGAGCTTGGTGAGCTTCTTGTCCGCGGCGCTCTCCTCGTCGAGCGTCCGGTCGAGCAGGTCGGCGAGGTCGTCGTGCCCGAGCTGGTTCGCGAGCGTTCGGGCAGTTCCGTAGCCCGCGATCTCGTAGTGCTCGACCCGCTGCGCAGCGGCGATCAAGGCTGCGTCCTTCGCCGCGGGGTCGCCCTGCGACTCGACGATCTCCTCGCCCTCGCGGATCAGGCCCTCCATGCCCTCGCACCGCTCTCGCGCGCCCGAGGCGCCGAGGTGGCCGAGTGCCTCGTCGAGCCGGCGGACGTGCTCGCGGGTCTGCTCGAGGTGGTGCTCGAACGCCTGACGCAGCTCGGGCGTCGAGGCGGAGCCGGCCACGCGCGGAAGAGCCTCGACGAGCTGCTCCTCGGCGCTGCGCAGGTCGGTCAGCTGACCGATCAGCACGTCGTCCAGCGATTGCAGGCGCATTCCTTCCTCCTTGTCTCGATCCCTGGGTCGAAGGCTCAGTACCCGACGGCGAACTGCCCGAATCCTGATGTGAGCTCGAGGGATTCGAGGACCAGCAACCCGACAAAGCGGCGCATACATGGTTCTGTTATGTATAACGCTGCTATGTACGCTCTCGAATCGAGCTCGTGAGCGCGCCCCGACAGGTGAGCCCGTGGAGATCAGCAAGGAGTTGACAGCCGCTTCCTCGACCCCGATCGTCCTGGCGATCCTGGCCGAGGAGGACAGTTACGGCTACGCGATCCTCCAGCGCGTTCGGGAGGTGTCCGGCGGGCGCATGGAATGGACGGACGGGATGCTCTACCCCGTCCTGCATCGGCTCGAGCGGCTCGGCCACGTCGAGGCGCGCTGGGAGGTCTCGGAGAGCGGCCGACGCCGCAAGTACTACCGGATCACGTCCCGGGGCTGGGATCAGCTTGCCGAGGAGCGCACGCAGTGGCAGGCGGTCGACGCAACGCTACGGGGCATGTGGCTGTCGGCCGCGCCGCTGCCGTCGGGAGGCTGACGGTGGCGGCTCCAGGTAACGGGGTATCGCTCGAGGAGCAGATCGACCAGTGGCGGAGCTACCTCAGCCGCCGGCAGGCGATCCACTCCGTCGACGTCACGGAGCTGGAGGACCACCTGCGGGCGCAGGTGGTGGTGCTGGCCGACGCGGGGCTCGCGACCGATGAGGCGTTCCTCGTCGCGGTGAAGCGGATGGGCGACCTCGACGCCCTCTCGCGGGAGTTCGCGCGGGAGCATTCGGACCGGCTCTGGAAGCAGCTCGTGGTGCCCGCGTCGGACAGCGGGGAGCCCCGTGCCGCGGCACGAACGGAGGCAATCGTTGCCTTCGCGCTCGCGCTTGCGGCGGCCGTGGCGGTCAAGGTGCCGGCGCTCTTCGGGATGCAGGTGGAGGAGGACGCCGGCTTCTACGCCCGCAACGTCAGTCTCTTCGTGCTCCCGCTGCTGGCCGGTTACTTCGCGTGGAAGCGGCGGCTGAGCCCGAGCACGCTCGGTTGGCTGGCGGCGGCGTTCGTCGCGGGGGCCGTGTTCGCCAACGTCTACCCGTTCGAGCCGGACGGCTCGACCGAGGCGCTCACGGCGCTGCACCTGCCGATCGCGCTCTGGCTGGTCGTGGGCATCGCGTACGCCGGCGGGCGCTGGCTCCAGGTCGGGGGCCGCATGGACTTCATCCGCTTCTCCGGGGAGTTCTTCGTCTACTACGTGCTGATCGCCCTCGGCGGCGGCGTCCTGACGGGGTTCACGGTGGTGCTGTTCGAGAGCATCGGGGTCGACGCCGAGCCGTTCATCGAGTCCTGGCTGCTGCCCTGCGGTGCCGCGGGGGCCGTCCTGGTCGCCGCCTGGCTCGTGGAGGCCAAGCAGAGCGTGATCGAGAACATGGCGCCGGTCTTGACGCGCCTCTTCGCGCCCATGTTCGCGGCCGTTCTGGTCACGTTCCTGGGCGCTCTGCTCTGGACCGGCAGCGGCGTCGACGTGGAGCGGGACCTGTTGATCCAGTTCAACCTGCTCCTGGTGGTGGTCCTCGGCCTGCTGCTCTACTCGCTCTCGGCCCGGGCCTCCGCGACGCCTCCCGGCGCGTTCGACGTGATGCAGGTCGTGCTCGTGGTCAGCGCGCTCCTGGCCGACGCGGTCGCGCTGTGGGCGATCGCCGGGCGCATCACCGAGTTCGGCTTCAGCCCGAACCGCGTCGCGACGCTGGGCGCGAACGTGATCCTCCTGGTCAACCTGGCGTGGTCGGCTGTGCTCTACATCCGCTTCCTGAGAGGCCGCGGATCGGTGGCGAGCCTCGAGCGGTGGCAGACCGATTACCTGCTCGTCTATGCCGTGTGGGCGGCGATCGTCGTGATCGTCTTCCCGCCCGCGTTCGGGTACGCCTGAGCGGGCGTCGCTCCGGGCGCCTGTTTGCGCGTCGGACATCGAGGAGAACATCCACGGCGCGGGGCCGGAGGGGCTGAAGGGCCGGCCCCGCGCGGGCAGCGTCCCGGGACTGCGCGCCGATTTGAGCGGGCCTTGATCCATCGTTGAGCGCCGCCGGGCAGGCTTCGCCGACATCGTCTGCTGAACTCCGTCAGACGCTGTGAGCCAGGGGCCGGTGCGGACGTCCATGAGGAGCCGGCCCCTGTTCTACGTGCCACTCGCCGGGAGCGGTCGCTTGCGCCGTCGGCTCATTCGCGGATCTGGTCTTCGTCGAGCTTCGCGAGGCTGGCGGTGACCTTGGCGAAGGCCTGAAGTCGTGGGGCCCCTTCGGCCAGGTACCGCGCAAGCCACCTCAGCGCTGCCCGCTCGAACTTCGGCGAGCCTCGATCGGCGTACAGACGGACGAGCTGCAGGGCGTCGTCGAGGGCGAGGTGCGGCAGCTCTCGGGCTGCGTCCTCGGCTGCCCAGAGGGCCCTGCGCTCGATCGCCCGGGTGAAGCGCACCTGAGGCGGCTGCTCCGCTGGCACGAACGTATGTTCTCATGCAAGTGCGTCCGTGGCGCGGGCAATCGCGGAAGTTCAGGGACCGGGCTAGCGGCTGATGATGTTGTAGACCTCCGCGATCTCCGGCTCGCCTGCGAGCTCGACCCCGTGCTCCGCCAACAGCGGCAGCAAGCGCTCGCCGAACGCCTCCAGCTGCTCGGGGGAGTCCCAGATCTCGCTGACCCGGAAGCTGTCGCCCAGCTTGAACGCAACGTGATACGCCATGCCGTCGGGCGGCCACGTGCTCTCCGACGCCTCGAGCTGCCGTAGCACCTCGTCGTACTGCTCGTCGCGCATGCCCGCAGCTGACGTGAAACGGACAACGATGCTCATGTGTCCTCCTCGGTCGGGCGATCACCGTACAAGATGAGCCGTAGCGGTGTGTGGCCGGACACCCTGCGGGAAGCACCGCCGGGTGACGTTACGCTCTCGCGGCCATGACGAAGGACTACTTCGGCGAAGAGGTCGCAGCGACCTACGACGACGACGGCCCGGTGTTCAGTCCGGAAGTCCTGGATCCGACGGTCGACTTCCTCGCATCACACGCCGGCGACGGCACGGCGCTCGAGTTCGGCATCGGGACCGGCCGGGTGGCGCTCCCGCTGGCGCGCCGGGGCATTGGCGTAAACGGCATCGACCTTTCGGAGGCGATGGTCGCCAAGCTGCGGGCGAAGCCGGGCGCTGAGCTGATCGCCACCACGCTCGGCGACTTCGCGACAACCCGCGTAACCGGGACGTTCTCGCTCGTCTACCTGGTCTTCAACACGATCTGCAACCTGACCACGCAGGATGAACAGGTCACCTGCTTCCAGAATGCCGCCAACCATCTGGGGCCGGGCGGACGCTTCGTGATCGAGGTCTTCGTGCCCGACCTGCAGCGTCTCCCTGCCGGCGAGCGCTTCCACCCGTTCACGGTAAGCCCAGAGCACATCGGTCTCGACGAGTACGACGTCGCCGGCCAGGGGCTCGTCTCGCATCATCTCTGGCCCGAGGGGAACGCGTGGCGCATGTCCTCGGTTCCCTTTCGCTACGTCTGGCCGGCGGAGCTGGATCTGATGGCGCGGCTCGCGGGGATGCGACTTCGCGAACGCTGGCAGGACTGGGACCGCTCGCCGTTCACGAGCGACAGCCGCAAGCACGTGTCTGTCTGGGAGCGGACGGACTCATGAGACGGAACTGAAAATCGATGCCGAGCGTTCACGTGACAGCAAACGAAAAGCCCCGTTTTGCGGGGCTTTTCCGTGAGCGGACGATGGGACTCGAACCCACGACACCTGGCTTGGGAAGCCAGTGCTCTACCAGCTGAGCTACGTCCGCGGGGGGACGGATTCTAGCGTCCCGCTCACGGAACCTTCACAGGCGCCGCGTATTCTCGCCGCGAGATGCGCAGGATCGCCGCCGCCGTCGCGCTCGCCGCGACGCTCGCCCTCGCCGGAGGCGCCGCGCACGGGCAGGAGACGTCCGCGACACCCCTCGACGGGCTTGCGACCTGGGTCGACATCTACGACGGGAGCGTCTACGCGAGCCCGGAGGTCACGGCCGCACGGATCGCCGCCCGCGGCGTCCGCACCGTCTTCGCCGAGACCGCCAACGATCGCTCCGAGACCGACGTCGTCAAGCCGGCACAGCTCGC
>DATBMD010000288.1:0-3819 GCA_036555085.1 Gaiellaceae bacterium | reverse complement strand
GCACTCGTCCCGAGAGGAGAGCAGGCCATGGCGTTCAGCGTTCCCGACCTGACCTACGCATTCGATGCGCTCGAGCCACACATCGACGCGCGCACGATGGAGATCCACCACGACAAGCACCACGCTGCCTATGTGACGAACCTCAACGCCGCACTCGAGGGCACCGAGTGGGCCGAGCAGTCGATCGAGACCGTGCTGACGAGCCTCGACTCGATCCCGGAGGACAAGCGCATGGCCGTCCGGAACAACGGCGGCGGCCACGCGAACCACACGCTCTTCTGGGAGATCATGGGCCCGAACGGCGGCGGTGACCCCTCGGGCGATCTCGCCGACGCGATCGCGGAGACGTTCGGGGGCGTCGCCGAGCTCCGGGCGGCCGTGAACGACGCCGGCGTCAAGCGGTTCGGCTCCGGCTGGACCTGGCTCGTCTGGGACGGGACGGGGCTCGCAGTCAAGTCCACGCCGAACCAGGACACCCCGGTCATGGACGGCCAGGCGCCGATCCTCGGCATCGACGTCTGGGAGCACGCCTACTACCTCAACTACCAGAACCGCCGGCCCGACTACCTCGCGGCCTGGTGGAACGTGGTCGACTGGGACGCGGTGGCGGCCCGGTTCGAGGCCGCCCGCTCGAGCTGAGCCGGCGCAGGCGGGCGACCCGCCGATCGTCGCGATGAGGCAGCGCGCGCTCGTCACGGGAGGGACCGGCCGGCTCGTGCCCGTGGAGGCGCGCGCGCTGGCCGAGCGGGCCATCGCGGAGCTCGGCCTCTTCGTCACGCAAGCCGCCGCGCCCGCGCTGCGGGAGGCCCGCGGCGCCGTCGTGATGATCGAGGACGTCGCCGGGTACCAGCCCCTGCAAACCGGGCCGTCTGCCGATGCGTAAACACCTCAGATGGAGCTCACGCTGCACGTCCCCTTGCCCCCGCTCGCCGCGCAGGTGACGATCGGCGCCGTGCACGAGGACGCGCTCACGGACGGCGAGCTGATCGAGCGGATCGCGACGGGGGACCGAGATTGCTTCGACGAGCTCTACCGGCGCTACGCGCGCCCCGTGCTCGGCCTCGCGCTGCGGCGGCTGGGCGACCGCGGGCGTGCCGAGGACGCCACGCAGGACGTCTTCACGGCCGTCTGGCGCTCGGCCGGCAGCTACGACGCGACCCGCGGCACGGGCGCGCCCTGGCTGTTCACGATCGCGCGCAACGCGATCGTCGACGGCCTCCGCCGGACGCCGGAGACGCCGGCCGACGTGCCCGACGCGCCGGCCGACGAGGCCGGCCCGCCGGAGCGGGCCGAGGCCGCCTGGACGGCGTTTCGCGTTCACCGCGCGGTCGAGGGCCTGCCCGAGCACGAGCGTCCCGTGATCGAGCTCGCCTACTGGAGCGGCCTCTCGCAGAGCGAGATCGCGTCCTTCCTGAACCTGCCGCTGGGCACGGTCAAGACGCGGACGCGCAGCGCCCTCGCCCGGCTGGCCGAGGTCCTCGACGAGGAGCTCTCGTGACACGGTCACCGGACTTCGACGACCTGCTCGGCCCGGACGTCCCGGACGACGAGCGCGCGCGCCTGCGCCGCGTCCACGAGCTGCTCGTCGAGGCCGGGCCGCCGCCCGAGCTGCCGGAGTCGCTCGCGCCCGTGCCCGACGAGGACCAGAACGTGTTCCCGCTGTTCCCGAAGCGGCGGTGGGCGGCCGCGGCCGCGCTCGCCGCGGCGCTCGCCGTCGTCGCGTTCGGCGCCGGCTACCTCTTCGGCGACCGCGGCGGCTCGGCGGAGCCGGAGCGCGTGGTCGCGATGGCCGGCGCGGGGAGCGCTCAGAGCGCGCGCGCGTCGCTCGCCGTCTTCGACATGGACTCGGCGGGGAACTGGCCGATGGAGCTCACCGTCCAGGATCTGCCGCCGCTGCCCGGCGGGAAGACCTACGAGCTCTGGCTGACCAGGGACGGGAAGCTGGCCGACTCGTGCGGCGTCTTCGTGACCGACTCCGGCACGACGGAGGTGCCGCTGAACGCCCCGTTCGACCTGAGGGAGTACGACGGCTGGGTGATCGTCCCGACCGGGTCGACCGACGTGCTGCTGCGGACGCCGACGATCTAGGGCCGGCGATCGGCCCGCTCCACGTCACGAACGGGGCGTCGGCCGCGGGAACGCTGCGGGAGACGGCCCTGGGGGGCGA
The DNA here is from genome assembly GCA_036555085.1 of Gaiellaceae bacterium. Taxonomy (GTDB): domain Bacteria; phylum Actinomycetota; class Thermoleophilia; order Gaiellales; family Gaiellaceae; genus Gaiella. The sequence goes on along the minus strand of DATBMD010000288.1, from coordinate 1,652 downwards.
CGTGCTCGCCTGGGACGACGTGCTGCACGAGGGGCCGCTGGCCCCCGTCGAGCCGCCGCGCCTGCGCGAGCTTCGTGCCGCCTTCCTGAGCCGGCACGGGTGGGGCTCGTCGGCATCGATCCGTGCTCAGCTGGAGCGACGCGACAGGACGCTGCACCAGGCGCTCGAGCGCCGGCGTCCGGTCGTCGTGTGGCTCGAGCACGACCTGTTCGACCAGCTGCAGCTGCTCCAGATCCTCGCCGCGATCGCCGGCTGCGGGCTCGACGCCCCGGCTGTCGAGCTGCTCGTCGTCGGCGAGGTGCCCGATCGGCCGGACTTCCACGGGCTGGGCGAGCTGAGCGCGCCGGAGCTCGAGCTGCTCTGGCCGGCCCGCGTGCCGCTGACGGCCGACGTGCTCGAGCGGGGCCGGGCCGGCTGGGCCGCGCTCTGCGAGCCGGATCCACGCTCGCTGGAGGCGTTCGCCGGGGCGACCCACCCGGGCCTGCCCTACCTCCGGCCCGCGCTCGAGCGGCTGCTGGAGGAGCTGCCGGACACGACCTCGGGCCTTTCCCGGACCGAGCGGCAGCTGCTGGAGGCGATGGCCGCGGGGGCGAGCACGCCGGTCGAGGCGTTTCTCGAGAGCGGTCGGCGCGAGGAGGCCCCGTTCGCCGGCGACGCGTGGGTCTGGCTGCGCCTCCGCGAGCTGGGCGCCGGGCCGGGGCGGCTCGTCGAGCAGGCGTCGGGCGAGCCGCTGCCGCCGGCGCCTCCGCTCGGCGACGCGTCGACCTTCACGGCCGCCCGCCTGCGGGTGACGGACGCGGGACGCTCGGTGCTCGCCGGCGAGCGCGACCGCGTCGAGCTGCTCGGGATCGACCGGTGGCTGGGCGGGACGCGCCTGCTGCCGGACAGCGTCTGGCGCTGGGACCCGCGACGGCGCGTGGTCGTCGCGCCCTAGGGCGCGGTGCGGCCGTTGGCGACGAAGGCCGCGTGCGTGACCGGCATCAGCTGCTCGAGGAACGACTCGGCGGCGGCGGCGTACTGCCGGATCTCCCACTGGGCCGACTCGTGGTTCCGCAGCCCGCAGAAGTGCATCAGGCTGCGCGGGTTGCAGCTCCAGTAGTACTTCGTGTACGTCGAGAGGGGCAGCACGGCGCGGGCGACCTCCTTGGCAATGCCCTGCTCGAGCATCCGCTCGTACGCCGCGAACGCGTTCCGCGCGTTCGCCTCGATCTCGGCGCGGGCGAGCTCCCGCGTCTCGTCGGCGACCGGCTCGAAGCTGTACGCGCCCGGCTTCCCGACCTGCGTCCTCACGTTCTCGGGGACGTAGAACTCGGGCTCCATCTTCGAGTAGCGGCCGCTCCACTCGTTGTAGCTGTGGCCGGCGCGGTGGCGCTGGTGCTCGCGGACGACGAACAGCGGCGCCTTGACGACGAAGCGGAAGTAGCCGTGCTCGAAGGGCGAGCCGTGACGCTCGCGCATCAGGAACCCGATCAGGCCCTCCTCGCGCGTGCCCAGCTCCTGCGACTCCTCGTTGAACGAGACGCGCGCGCCGTTGACGACGGCGAGATCCGTCGCCAGGGCGCCGTCGAGCGCGACGAAGCCGTGGTCGAGCACCGGGACGACGTTCTCGGCTATGACCTGCTCCATGAGAGACACGCGGGCGAGTCTAGCGA
>DATBMD010000268.1:0-1702 GCA_036555085.1 Gaiellaceae bacterium | reverse complement strand
GGCGTCCCCTCCAGCACGAGCAGCATCTCCTCGTTCGCGTAATGGAGGTGGTAGGGCCAGACGCGGTTCCCGGGCGGGCACTCGTAGAGCGTCGCACCAAGGAGCTCGCCGCCGAGCCGGATGCCGACATCCATGCTCTTCGACGTGAAGCTCGGTCGCGAGCGCTCGTTGTCCCAGTCGGCGGCGAAGAGATCGACGATCGGCACAGGTTCGCCTCCATCCATTGAGTCTTCTCAGGGCACGAGCCGGTAGAAGCGCCAGGAGTCGTGCTCGATCGGGAGCACGTCGACCCGGCCGAAGCCGGCCTCGGCCGCGTAGGCGCGGACGGTCTCCGGGCGCAGGACGGTGCCGGTGCCCGCGGAGTCGGCGTCGAGCAGGCCGACGGCCAGGCAGTGCAGCACGCTCCAGCCGTAGTTGAAGCGCTCGAGCTCGTCCCCCGGCGCGGTGAAGCGTTCGGCCACCCGCTCGTCGGCGATCACGACGCTGCCGCCTTCGGCAAGGCTCGCGCGCGCCGTGCGCAGCGCTTCGACAGGGTGGTTCATGTCGTGCAGTGCCTCGAAGATCGTGATCAGGTCGTAGCGGCCGGGCAGCTCCGGGTCGCTTGCGTCGTGGACGATCGGCCGCACTCGGTCGCCCAGGCTCGCGGCGGCGACGTTTCGCCGGGCGGTCTCGATCGACTCGGCATCGACGTCGATCGCGTCGACGCTCACCGTCGGGTAGGCGCGCGCGATCGCGATGCTCGACCAGGCCGTCCCGCAGGCGAGGTCGGCCACCCGGGCGGGCGGTTCATTGCTCAGGCGGGCGTCCACCTCCGGGATGGCGGCAAGCCAGTCTGCGACCAGGTGGACGAACTGTGGCCGGTTGATCGCCCCGACCGCCTCGTGGATGTCGTAGGCCTCGTAGGGCACCCCGCCGCCGCCGCGGTAGGCCTGGAGGAGCGCTTCCATCGGCCGGAGGACGCCGATCGCCAGCGTCGCGAGCGGGGTAAGGAGGTTCAGGTCCTCCTCATCGACAAACACCGGCCGATGGGCTGCAGGGAGCGTGTAGCGCCGCTTGCCCGGCTCGGCGTCGGGGTCGTCGACGGCGAGGAACCCGGCCACCGCCTGCTGCTCGAGCCACTCGCGCACGTAGCGGTCGGCCGTGCCGGTGCGCGCCGCCAGCTCGCTCGGCGTCGCATCCCCGGCATCGGCTAGCGCACTATAGAAACCGAGTCGCCCACCGATGTGGACGGATGCGAGCTCAAGCGTGTCAATGGCGGCCTCGAACAGTCGCTCGACGAGCGCCTCCGTCTGCTCGGCCGTGGTGGCTGAAATCGTCATTTCGTCTCCTTCTGCGGGCCGCCCTCTTCCGGCTTGTAGGCCTTCAGCGTCGTCCCGTGGGCGCCGTACTTGATCGCCCTGCGTCGCGTGTCCTCGAACCTCGACCGCGCGTACGTTGCGACGAGGTCGCCGGACTCGATCCGCTCGAACCCGTGCTGCGCGAGAAGCGTTCCATACTCCGCCTCCAGCAGAGCGCCGGCGATTCAGCCGGTCCAGAGATCGATGTTGCGCCGACCTTCCTCGCTGACGGGGTTCTGGAGGGTCACGTCGGCGATCTGGATCCGGCCGCCGGGGCGAAGCACGCGAAAGATCTCGGCGAACACGGCTTCCTTGTCGGGAACCAGGTCGATGACGCCGTTCGAGATCACGACGTCGAAGCTCGC
>DATBMD010000222.1:0-23341 GCA_036555085.1 Gaiellaceae bacterium | reverse complement strand
CGATCACAGCTCGAGCCGCTGGAGGTCGAGCTCATCCGCCTTCGCATACGCGGCCGTCGCGATCGCGAGGTCCTGAATCGCGAGCCCCGTCGAGTCGAAGAGCGTGACGTCCTCGGCGGAACGACGCCCGTCCGCCTCGTTCGTCAGCACGCGCCCCAGCTCGGTGACGCGCTCGCGGGTCACCACGCCGGCCTCGACGGCGCGCGCGATCTCGCCCCCGTGGGAGGCCTGTTCCCAGTCGTCGACGAACACGTCCGCTCGAGCGAGCTCGTCCACCGCTACCTCCGCCTTGCCCGGGCCGTCGGCGCCCATGACGGAGACGTGCTGCCCCGGCTCCAGCGAGCCCTTCGCGTAGAGCACCTCCTTCCCGGGCGTCACGGTGATCACGATCTCGCAGTGCAGCGCGCTCTCGGCGCTGGTGGCCGCCTCGGCCCCGAGCCGGAGCGCGACCGCGTTCCGCCGTGCCTCGTCGACGTCCCAGACGAGCGGGCGGATCCCGCGGGCGACCAGCATGCGCGCCGTCTCGGCGCCGTTGACGCCGCAGCCGACGACCGCGTACGACGAGGCGCCCGAGCGGCAGAGCGTGTCGGCGGCCAGGACGCCCGCGGCTGCCGTCCGCAGCGCCGTCACGGCCGCCGCGTCCAGCACCGCGAGCAGCTCGCCGGTCTCGGAGTCCGAGAGCAGGACGAGCCCCGTCACCGTCGGCAGCCCGCGGGCGGGGTTGCCGGGGAAGGAGGTCACCCACTTGAGGAGCGCGTGGCCGCCGCCCAGAGCCGGCATGGCGCGGAAGTCGCCGGCGGGATAGTTGGTCACGTACAGCTTCGGCTGCATCGACCACTCTCCGCGAGCGTGGGCGACGAACGCGTCGCGGACGGCATCGTAGGCCTCGTGCGGGGAGACCGCGCGCTCGACGTCCCCGGCCGAAAACACGAGGACGCCGCTCATCGAGCGGACAGTACCGTCAGTCCGCGTGCCGCCGCGCCGACGTCCTACGACACGATGACCGCGGCGCGGAGACGTGCGACGTGGGGGCTCAGCTCGTATCGCGCGAGCACCTCGTCGGGAAGGTCGCGCGCGCCGGAGACGAAGCCGATGCACGAGGGGCTTCCACAGCCGCACGCGAACGGCTCGGCCATCTCCCACTCGGTCGCCGGATAGAAGAAGGTGAGCATCTCCCCGGGCTCGACGCGCCGTCGAGCTCGAACGATCCGGCGCTCGACGTCGATGACCGTGTTCGGGTCGCACGAGTGATTGAGGTGCGCGCAGACGTTGAGATCGTCGAGATGGAGCGACTCGGCCACCTGAACGGTCGACCGGCTCGGTCGCTCTCTCGCGGTGGCGTCCGCGAAGCTCCCCACCACCTCACCCGCGAGGAGCCGCGCGGTCGTGACCAGCCCCTTGCCCAACCCATTCGGCACGTCGACGACGACGAGCATGTCCCACCCCCCTCGTTGCGGTGGTCCTCCCACCGCGATCCCCTCTCCCTCCAAACAGTGTAGGACTGTTTCGGGAGTATGCGAGCCCGGTCGACCCCGTTTCAGGCGGCCTTCACGGCTCCGATCAGCTTCACGACCGACTCCTTCGCGTCGCCGAAGAGCATCTGGGTCTTCGGGTCGACGTACAGGCGGTTGTCGATGCCGGCGAAGCCGGTCCCCATCGACCGCTTCATCACGACGACGCTGCCGGCCTTGTCCACGTCGAGGATCGGCATGCCGTAGATCGGGCTCGACGTGTCGTCGCGCGCGGCCGGGTTGGTCACGTCGTTGGCGCCGATCACGAGGGCGACGTCCGCCTGCGCGAACTCCGTGTTGATCTCGTCCATCTCCTTCAGCTGGTCGTACGGGACGTTCGCCTCGGCGAGCAGGACGTTCATGTGGCCGGGCATCCGGCCGGCGACCGGGTGGATCGCGTACGAGACGTCCACGCCCTTCGACTCGAGCACCTCCGCGAGCTGCCGGACGTCGTGCTGGGCCTGGGCGACCGCCATCCCGTAGCCCGGCACGACGATCACGCGGCGCGCGAAGGCAAGCATCACGGCGACGTCGTCGGGCGTGGTCGCGCGGACGGTCCCGTCGCCCGCGGCGACCTGACCGGCGCCCGTCTGCACCTGCCCGAAGGCGCCGAACACGACGTTCGTCACGGAGCGGTTCATCGCCTTCGCCATCAGCAGGGTCAGCAGCGTGCCCGAGGCGCCGACGAGCATCCCGGCGACGATCAGCACCGTGTTGTCGAGGACGAACCCGGTCGCGGACGCCGCCAGCCCGGTGAAGGCGTTCAGCAGCGAGATCACGACCGGCATGTCGGCGCCGCCGATCGGGAGCACGAACATCACGCCGAACAGCAGCGCCAGCGCGATCAGCGCCCAGAGCACCCACTGGTCGTCGACGCCGGCCACCGCCGCGACGCCCAGGCCGGCGGCGGCGAGCAGCACCAGGGCGTCGACGGCGTTCTGGCCCGGGAAGACGATCGGGCGGCCGCTGACGAGCTCCTGCAGCTTCGCGAACGCGACGAGCGAGCCGGCGAAGGAGATCGAGCCGATCAGCGCCGACAGCACGATCGACACGGTCTCGTCCGCGGCGAGGCCCTCGGCGCCGCCGTGGAACTCCGCGAGCGCGACCAGCGCCGCCGCGCCGCCGCCGACCCCGTTGAAGAGGGCCACCATCTGCGGCATCGCGGTCATCCGCACCGTCCGCGCGCCGACGATCCCGACGACGGTCCCGATCGCGATCCCGATCGCGATCAGCGCCCAGTTCCCGATCCCCTCGATCAGGAGGGTCGTCGCGATCGCGACGAGCATCCCCGCGCCGCCGACCCAGTTGCCCTTGCGCGCGTGTCGAGGCGACGAGAGGAACCGCAGCGTGACGATGAAGCAGGTGATCGTGACGAGGTAGAGGAGCCCGATGACGTCCGGGTCCGAGATCACTCGGCGCGCTCCCGCCGCTCGTCCGGGCGGCGCTTGAACATCTCCAGCATCCGGTCGGTGACGAACCAGCCGCCGACCACGTTCGCCGTGGCGAGCACGATCGCGACGAAGCCCACGACCTTGGTGAAGGCGTCGTCCGCGAAGCCCAGGACGAGGATCGCGCCGACGATGACGATCCCGTGGATGAAGTTGGTGCCCGACATCAAGGGCGTGTGCAGCATCGCCGGCACCTTCGAGATCACCTCGAAGCCGAGGAAGATCGACAGGACGAGGATTGTCAGCTCCGTCACGAGACCGAGGTCGGTCATCTCTGCACCTCGGCGGGGCGGACGACGCAGGCGCCGGCCGTGATCTCGTCGTCGAAGTCGAGCTGCAGCTCGCCGGCCGGGGCGAGGTGCTGGAGCAGCGCGGCCACGTTCCGCGAGTAGAGCCGGCTCGCGTCGGCGGCCATCAGGGACGCCACGTTCGTGTAGCCGACGATCGTGACGCCCTCGCGCACGACCTCCGCGTCCGGCTCCGTCAGCTCGCAGTTGCCCCCGGTCTCGGCGGCGAGGTCGACGATCACGGACCCCTCGCGCATCGCGGCGACGGCACCGGCCGGGATCAGCCTCGGCGCCGGCCGGCCCGGCACGAGCGCCGTCGTGATCACCGCGTCCATGTCGGCGATGTGCTGCTCGAGCGCCGCCTGCTGCTCCGCCTGCTGCGTCTCGGTCAGCTCCGTCGCGTAGCCGCCTTCCGTCTCCTCCGCGCGTACGCCGAGCTCGAGGAACGAGGCGCCGAGCGACTCCACCTGCTCCTTCACCGCCGGCCGGACGTCGAAGGCCGACACGACCGCTCCCAGACGGCGTGCGGTCGCGATCGCCTGGAGGCCCGCGACGCCGGCGCCCAGCACGAGCACGCGGGCGGGGGCGATCGTCCCCGCGGCGGTCATCAGCAGCGGGAACAGCTTCTGCAGGCGCTCCGCTGCGAGCACGACCGCCTTGTAGCCCGCGACCGTGGCCTGCGAGGAGAGCGCGTCCATCGGTTGCGCCCTCGTGATCCGCGGGATCGACTCCATCGCGAAGGCGACGACGCCGGCCTCGCGGAGCCGCGCGATTCCTTCTGCGTCCGTGAGCGGCGCGAGGAAGCCGACGAGCAGGATCCCGGACGGCAGCGCCGCCGCCTCGCCTGCCGACGGAGGGGCGACCCTGACGAGGGCGTCGGCCCCGTCGGCGAGCGAGCCGGCCTCGGTCGGGCGCGCGCCCGCCTCGGCGTAGGCGCCGTCGGCGAAGCCCGCGGCCGCGCCGGCGCCCTGCTCGACGGCGATCTCGAAGCCCGAGGAGGCGAGGCGGGCGGCCGTCTCGGGCACGATGGCCACCCGCCGCTCACCCGGCGCGGTCTCGCGCGGCACTGCCACTCGCATCCCGACGACTCTACGAGAAGGGATCCGCCGTCGGGGCGGGAACCTCAGCTCGTGACGCTCGAGACCCTCTCCGCCGCGATGCGCGTCTGCCACCCCGATCTCGGCGACCACGCTGCCCGGGTCTCGCTCCGCGCGCAGGCGCTCGCACGCCGGCTCGACTGGCCGGAGGGACGTGTCGAGCAGGTCGCGATCGGCGCGGCGCTGCACGACGTGGGCAAGGTGAACACGCGCCCGGAGGTGCTCGGCAAGCCCGGTGCGCTCGACGAGCTGGAGCTCGCGCACGTCCGCGCGCACCCTGTCGAGGGCGCCTGGCTGGTCTCCGGCATCCGCTCGCTCCGCGACGCGCTCCCGTACGTGCTCTTCCACCACGAGCGGTGGGACGGCGGCGGCTACCCCACGGGCCGCGCCGGCGCCGAGATCCCGGTCGAGGGTCGCCTGCTCGCGGTCGTCGACGCGTTCGACGCGATGACCTCTCCGCGCCCCTACCGCGACGCTCTCGGCCTCGACGAGGCGCTCGCGGAGGTGGAGCGCTGCGCCGGCACACAGTTCGACCCGGCGATCGCGCGGACGTTCCTCGACGTGTGGGACGCCGGCGAGCTTCCTCGCGAGCCGGTCGCGGCGATCGCCTGACCTACGGTCGCGATGCCGACAGGCCGGCGGCTCGGGGCGCGCCGGCGGCGGCCCTGTCGAGCCCGGCGCGCATCAGCTCGGCCAGCTCGGCGATCTCGGCCTCCGTGATCACGAGCGACGGCGACACCTGGAGGCCGCCGCCGGCGAGCGCGCGCGTGATCAGGCCGGCCTCGCGGCACGCCGCAGCGGCCCGCCCCGGCAGGCTCGGGTCCGCCTCGACCAGCGAGGGGTCGAGCTGCACCGCCGCGAGCAGGCCGACACCGCCCCGGACCTCGCCGACGAGCTCGTGCTCGGCCAGCGGGGCCAGCGCCGAGTGGAGCACGCCCTCGAGCTGGAGCGCGCGGCGATGGAGCCCCTCGCGCTCCATCAGGTCGAGGTTGACGAGCCCCGCGACGCACGCCGTGGTGTGGCCGGAGTACGTGTAGCCGTGCCTCCAGACGGCGCCCGCGCCCGCCTGCCAGAACGGCTCCGCGACGCGCGGCGAGGCCAGGACGCCGCCGAGCGGCAGGTAGCCGGAGGTGACGCCCTTGGCAAACGTGACGAGATCCGGGTCGAGCGAGAAGCGGGTCGAGGCGAACCAGTCGCCGACCCGGCCGAAGCCGGTGATCACCTCGTCCGAGATCCACAGCGCCCCGGTCGCGCGAACGATCTCCCGCGCCGCCTCGAGATAGCCGGGCGGCGCCGGGCGGACCCCGCCGGCGCCCATCACCGGCTCGCAGAAGAAGGCCGCGATCCGCTCCGCGCCGAGCTCGTCGACGGTTGCCGCGAGGGCCGCCGCCGAGTCCCACGGGACGACCGCGACGTCGGGGATCAGCACGCCGCCGAGCCGGTTGACGCCGATGCCGGCCAGGGCCGTGCCGTAGGCGTGCATCCCGTGGTAGGCCCAGTCCCGCGTCAGGATCAGCGTCCGGTCGGGCTCCCCGACCTGCTCGAAGTACCGCCGCGCGAGCTTCGCCGCCGTATCGACCGAGTCGGAGCCGCCGCTCGTGAAGAACACCTTGCTGTCCGCGACCGGGGCGATCGACGCGATCCGCTCGGCCAGCTCGAGCGTCGGTCGCGACGCGTACTCGCCGAAGATGTGGAACGCGTGCAGGCGCTCGAGCTGCGCGCCGACCGCCTCCGCGATCTCGGAGCGGCCGTAGCCGACGTTGCAGTACCAGAGGCTGGCCGTCCCGTCGAGGTACCGCCGGCCGTCCTCGCCGATCACGTGGGCTCCGTCCCCGCGCTCGATCACGACCTCCGAGCCGTCCACGACGGCCATGTCGGCGAAGGGATGCCAGAGCGCGGTCATCGCCGCCACCCTAGCCGGACTCGGGCGGCGCCGCGGTCAGAGGCTGGCCCAGACCTCGATCTTGGTGCGCGTCCGGCGGACGACCTCGTCGGTGAACTCCCGCGTCCCTGCGTGGCCGGCCAGGTCCGACGTCTTGATTCCCTCGGCGACCGCCTCGAGCGACGCCTCGCGGATCGCCCGGCCCGCGGTCTGCGCGCGCTCGTCGTCGGCGTGCGCGAGCAGCGCGGCGGCGGCGAGGATCATCGCCATCGGATTGGCGACGTCTTTTCCCTGCAGCGACGGCGCGGTCCCGTGCGCCGCCTCGGCCATCAGTGCGTCCGGGACATAGTCGTCGTCGAAAGCGACGAGCAGCGACTCCGAGCCCGCGATCGAGCCGAACAGCGGCAGGACGAGATCGGAGAGGATGTCGCCGTCCCGGTTCAGCGCGGGTATCACCATCGGGTCGCCGCTGGAAGAGATCAGCAGCGCGAACGTCGCGTCGATCAGCTGCGGCTCGTACTTGACGTCCGGGTGCCGTTCCGCGGCGGCGTCCATCTCCTCCTTCAGCATTCCCTCGTAGACGGGGCTCACGGTGTATTTCGGCCCGCCGAATACCTTCGCGCCCGTTCGTTCGGCCTGACGGAACGCGAACTCCGCGACGGCGCGGCAGATCCCGCGCTCGATTCGCTCCGTGCGGAAGGCCACCTCGGCATCGCCGTCTCCCTCGCGCCATTCCTGCGCGCCGTACGCGTCGCCGACGGCCATGCGGACGACAGAGATCGGAGCGTGCACGCCGCCGAGCGGGATCACCCCGGGGATGCGCCGTCCGGTGCGGACGATCACCTTGCCGCCGATCTCCTCACGCAGGATGCGGTTCGGGGAGCCGACGTCGCCCGCACCCTCGGGGGTGATCGTGGCCGCCTTGAGGCCGAGGCCGTGCTCGCGGATCGCGCGGGCGGCCTCGTACACGACCTCATTCCCGGTGGCGCGGCGACGCTCGAGCGAGAGGTCGAACCGCGGTAGGGAGAGCTCGATGCCGGTCACGTCGGCCGCGAGCACGCGCAGCGCTTCCTCCAGCAGCTCCTGGCCCGTCTGGTCGCCCTCGAGGACGACGATCGTGTTCGAATCCATGGCGCGCGATTCTAGTTGCCGGGCGTCGAGCCGGCTGCGCTACATGACGACGTGAATTGTGCTTAGAATTGGCAGTTGTTATTGTCGAAGAAAAGCTCTAGCCTTCGGTCGCCGAAGGCGAGCGAAGGCAAGGAGGAAACGTGGCCCGAAAGACAGTGCTCGTGTGCGACTCGTGCGGCTCGGAGGTGGGCGAGGGCAAAGGCGCAATCGCACGCATCACCTTCAACGACGCTCGGCGCGGAGCGAAGCAGGCAGATCTCTGCGACGGTTGCGCCGGCGGGATGCCCGGGCAAGCGGTCGCCCGCCGTGGTCGCAGGCCGAAGTCGATGACCGCATAGGCAGAGCCGAGGCCGGCGCGGCACCGCGCCGGCCTCGCCGATCGTTTCCCGCTCTTTGCGGGCTCGCGTACGAAAGGCCGTCGGAGCCCGAGACTACGATGGACCGATGGGTCTCTCGCTGGTCGTCGGGCCGGCGCACGCCGGCAAGGTCGCGCTGCTCCTGGAGCGCTATCTCGAGGCGCTCGACCGCGATCCGTGGCTGATCGTGCCCAACCGCTCGGACGTCGAGCGCGTCGAGCGGGACCTCCTGCGCCGCTGCTCGGCGCTGCTGGCGGGCACGATCGGCACGTTCGACGATCTCTTCCGGTCGATCGCGGATGCCGACCCGGACCGGCGACCGGTCGCGACCGACGCTCAGCGGGCCCTCGCGGTTCGTCGCGCCGTTGCCGCCACGCAGCTGAACGGACTGGCGCGGTCGGCCCGCTCCGCCGGCTTCGCCGACGCGCTGCAGGCGGCGCTCGGCGAGCTGGAAGCGGGGCTCGTCGAGCCATCCGCGCTCGACGGCGACCTCGGCTCGCTGCACCGTGCGTACCGGTCCCAGCTCGACCGGCTCGGGCTCTGGGACCGCGACATCGTCCGTCGAAACGCCGCCGACCGCCTCGGCCGCGAGCTGGAGGCGTGGGACGGCCGCCCGCTCTTCGCCTACGGCTTCGAGGACCTGACCGGCGCCGAGTGGGCGCTGCTCGAGGGGCTCGCCGGGCGGGCCGAGGTGACCGTCTCGCTCCCGTACGAGCCGGGCCGGGAGGCGTTCGCATCGCTCGCGCACACGGCAACCGACCTCGCCGCGCTCGCGAACGGCCGCGTCGAGGAGCTGGCACCCGAGGAGAGGGCGGCCCCGCCCGCGCTCGTCCATCTGGAGCGCGCCCTCTTCGTCGACGCGCCCCCGCCCGGGCCCCCGCTCGAGGGCGCGATCCGCTTCCTCGAAGGCTCAGGCGCGCGCGGGGCGCTCGAGCTCCTCGCCGAGGAGCTGCTCGAGCTGCTCGGCGACGGCACGCAGCCCGAGCGCATCGGGATCGTGTGCGAGTCGCTCGACCGCTGGCGCGCGCCGCTCGACGGCATCCTCGCCCCGCTCGGAGTCCCCTATGCCGTCGAGGAGCGCCCGCTGCTGGCGCGGACGCCGTTCGGGCGCGCGCTGATCGCGTTGCTCCGGTTCGCGTGGCTCGGCGGCGGGCGCGGCGAGCTGTTCGCGTACCTCCGCTCCCCGTTCTCCGGGATCCCGCGCGCCGGGGTCGACTTCGTCGAGGGACGCCTGCGCGGCCGGGCGGTGCACTCGCCGGAGCGCGTCGTCGAGGAGGCGGAGCGGCTGCGCGGCGCACCGATCCCGGACCTGACCGAGCTGCAGGCGGCCGCCGGCCCGCTGGAGGGGGCTCGCCGGCTGATCCGCGCGATGGCCGCCCACGCCCACGGCCTCGACGCGCCGGCGGCGGGCGTCGTCGCGCAGGGCGACCTGCAAGGGTACGAGGCCGCCGCCGCCGTGCTGGACGAGCTCGCCCGCTGGACGGAGCTCGACGGCGGGCTCGGCCCCGACGAGATCGTGGAGGCGCTGGAGCGCGCCACTCTGCGCGCGCCCGGCGAGGCCCGCGGGCGCGTCGCGGTGCTCGACCTGCTCCGGGCGCGGACGCGGTCGTTCGACGTCGTCTTCGTGCTCGGGCTCGAGGAGGGCGGGCTACCGCGGCGGGGTCGCACGTCGCCGTTCCTCGACGACGAGCGCCGGCGCGCGCTCGGTCGCCGTCTGGAGCGCCCGGACGGGGTCAGCCGCGACCGCTACCTCTTCTACACCGCCTGCACGCGCGCGGCCCGGCGGCTCTATCTCGTGCGCGAGGCGGCGACGGACGACGGCACGCCGCGCGAGCCGGGTCCGTTCTGGCTGGAGGTGACCCGGCTCTTCGACCCGGACGAGGCACGCCGCGCCACCAGGCGCCGGCGCCTCTCCGCCCTCACCTGGGAGCTCGAGGCGGCGCCGACCGAGCGCGAGCGGCTGCGCGCGCTCGCGCGCCTCGCCGTCGACGACCGGGGCGCCGCGGACGCGCTCGCGGCCGCGAACGGCTGGTCGCGCCGGCTCGACCGGGCGACCCGGGCGTTCCGGCGAGGCACGCGCCTTCGCAACCCCCACGTGCTCGAGTGGCTGGGCGCGCGCAGCACGTTCAGCGTCACCGAGCTCGAGCGCTTCGCCGACTGCTCCTCCGCATGGCTGGTCGAGCGCGTGATCGACCCGAGGAAGATCGACGCCGAGCCGGACCCGCTGCTGCGGGGCACGCTCGCCCACGCGGCGCTGTTCAAGTTCTACGGCGGCCTCCCGCGCGAGCTCGGCACGGAGCAGGTCGGCGCCGAGCAGCTCGAGGCGGCGCTCGCGTTCCTGCGCCGGTGCCTCGACGAGACGCTCGAGTCGGGCGTCCGGCTGGAGCTGACGGAGCTCCAGCGGGCCGAGCTGCGCCAGTCGCTGCTCCGCGACCTCGAGGCGTTCGTCCGCGACGAGGCCGCGTCCGACGTCCGGCTCGTCCCGCGCCGGTTCGAGGTCCAGTTCGGGTCGGAGCGGTCGGCGCCGGAGCTGCAGCGCGGCCTCGCGCTGGCGGACGGCACGACGCTGACGGGGAAGATCGACCGGATCGACCTCGACCCGTTCAGCGCCCGCGGCATCGTCCAGGACTACAAGTCGGGCAAGAGCGCCCATTCGGCCCGGGCGATCGACTCGGAGCTGCGCCTCCAGATCCCGCTCTACATGCTCGTCCTCCGCGACCTCGTGGGGGTGGAGCCGCTGGGGGGCGTGTACCGGCCCCTGTCCGGCAGGCGCGTCGCCCGCGGCATGGTGCGGGCCGATGCGCGGGACGACCTGCCCGGCTTCTCGCGCAACGACTATCTCGACGAGGACGCCTTCTGGGCGCAGGTCGAGACCGCCCGGGAGCGGGCGGCCGGGTTCGCAGGGCGGATCCGGTCGGGCGACGTGGCGCACGACCCGAAGGGCGACGGCTGCCCCGCGTGGTGCGATCTCTGGCGGATCTGCCGGGTGACCCGCGCATGACGACGGTGGAGGCGCCGCGGGCAGGGTTGAACGACGAGCAGCTGGCGGCTGTCGAGGCGGCCGGCGAGGTCTTCGTCTCCGCGGGAGCCGGCACGGGCAAGACGTCCGTGCTCGTCGAGCGGTTCGCGCGCGCGACCTGCGACGAGGGGCTCGACGTCGACTCGTTGCTCGTGATCACGTACACGCGGAAGGCGGCCTCCGAGCTGCGCAGCCGGATCAGGGCCGCGCTGGACGAGCGTGGGCGCCACGATCTCGCCCGCGAGCTCGACGGGGCGTGGATCTCGACGATCCACGGCTTCTGCAACCGGCTCCTGAAGGCGCACCCGTTCGCCGTCGGCCTCGACCCTCGTTTCCGCGAGCTCGACGAGGCCGGGGCGGCCGTGCTCCGCGGCGAGTCGTTCGAGCGCGCGCTGACCGACTTCTGCGCGGACGGCGACGAGGCGCGCCTGCGACTGCTCGCCACCCACGGCGCTGGCGGGCTGCGGCGCATGTTGACGACCGTCTACGAGACGCTTCGCTCGGCCGGCCGCGAGCTGGAGCTCGAGCTCGGCGCTCGCACGGGGCTCGAGCCTGCGCTCGATCGCTTCCGCGAGGCGGCCCGGTGCCTCGCCGACGACGCCGACGCGACCGAGACCCAGCGCGCGAACGCGGCCGAGGGGCTGCGGCTGGCACGGCCGGGAGCGCTCGCCGAGCGCGTGCTCGACCTCGCGGCGCTGCGCTCGCGCGGCGAGCGCGCGGCGACGTTCGAGGAGGCGCGCCGGCTGCTCGAGCGCGCGGCGCTCGAAGAGCTCGCCGCCGACGATCGCGACCTGCTGCAGGACCTGCTGGAGCGGTTTGCCCGCGAGTACGACGCGGCCAAGCGGCGCGAGTCGGCCGTCGACTTCGAGGACCTGCAGCTCGCCGCCCGGACGCTGCTGCGGGACGACGCCCGCGTGCGCGAGAACGAGCAGCTCCGGTTCCGGGTGATCATGGTCGACGAGTTCCAGGACACGAACCGGCTCCAGTGCGAGCTGATCGACCTGCTCTCGCGGCCCGAGACCGAGCTCTTCTTCGTCGGCGACGAGTTCCAGTCGATCTACGGCTTCCGGCACGCGGACGTCGAGGTCTTCCGGGAGCGGCGGCTGCAGTCCGCCAACCTGCTCGCGCTCCGCCGCAACTACCGCTCGCGCCCGGAGGTGCTGGCCGCCGTCAATCACCTCTTCGGGCCCGAGTTCGGCGACGGCTTCCAGCCGCTCGCGGCCTCCGGCGAGTTCGGGGAGCCCGCGCTCGGGCACCCGGCAGAGCTGCTCGTGACCGACAAGGCGAGCTACGCGGGCTCGGGTGAGCACTGGCGCCGCGCCGAGGCGCGCCACATCGCGTGGCGCGTTCGCGAGCTCGTCGAGACGGGCGCGGCGAGCGCGGGCGAGATCGTCCTGCTGTTCGCGGCCGGCACGGACGCCGAGTGGTACGAGGAAGAGCTGCGGCGCGAGGGGCTGCCGACCTACCGCGCCACCGGCCGCGGCTACTTCGGGCAGCAGCAGGTCTCGGACCTGCTCGCCTACCTGAGCCTCCTCCAGAACCGCTACGACGACGTGGCGCTCGCGACCGTCCTCGCTTCGCCGTTCGTCGGCGTCTCCAACGACGCCCTCGTGCTCGTGCGCCGGCACGCCGGCCGGCGGCCGCTCTTCACCGGGCTCGAGCGGCGGTTCCCGGACGGGCTGGACGGCGGCGACGAACGCCTGCTGCGCGCCTTCCGGCAGCGCTACGACCGCCTGGTGGCGGCGTCCGCGAGGCTCTCGCTCGAACGGCTCTGCGAGCAGGTGCTGGTCGAGCACGACTACGACCTGGCGATCCTCGCGCGCTGGGACGGCCACCGCCGCTTCGCCAACCTGCGGAAGCTCGCCCGCCTCGCCCGGGCCTACGAGGCGCTCCGCGGCGCGGATCTCGAGGGGTTCGTCCGCTTCGTCCGCGACCAGGACGCGCTGGGCGCGAAGGAGCTGGAGGCAGTCGCGGAGGAGGAGGGCGCCGGCGCGGTGCGGCTGCTCACGATCCACGCGGCGAAGGGGCTCGAGTTCAAGGTCGTGATCGTCGCCGACGCGGGCCGCGACACCGGCGGCCCCCCGTCCGCCGACGAGATCGTCGCCCTCTCGGACGGCCGCTTCGGCTTCCGGATGGTGCACCCGACGCGCGGCGACCGCGAGCCGGTCTTCGACTACGACGAGGTGAACGAGGCACGCGCGCGGCAGGAGCGGGCGGAGCGGCTGCGCCTCTACTACGTCGCGATGACCCGCGCGATCGACCGGTTGATCGTGTCCGGCGCGATCGACCCCGGCCGGCCGTCGGACCGTGAGACGCCGATCGGCTGGGTGCTCGACCGGCTCGACGCCGGCGCCGAGCTCGAGGCCGCGGGCGCCGGCCGTCCGCTGGAGCTCGTGCGCGGCGACGCCCGGCTGCTGATCCGCGTCGACCGCTTCGACCCGGAGGCGCACCGCGAGGCGGAGCCGGCCGCGCCCGCCGTCGTCACGGAGACGGGGCAGCTCGCCCTGTTCGCCGAGCTGCCGGAGGGCCCGCCGCCGGTCGCGCCCGTGCTGCCGCCGCTGCCCGAGCCGGCCGAGCCGCCGCAGCACGAGGCCCGGCGCCTGTCCTACAGCGCGCTCGCGCTGTTCGACCGGTGCTCGTACCGCTACTGGGCGGAGCGCGTCGCGGGGATGCGGCCACGGAACGGCGGCCGGCCCGCGCCGGGCGACGCCGGCGGCCTCGCCGCCACCGAGGTCGGCGACGCGGTCCACCGCCTCCTCGAGCACGTCGATCTCGCCCGGCCCGCGCCGCCGGCGCCGGCGAGCCTCGAGCTTGCGGTTCGCTCCTGGTACCCGACGGTCACGGACGGGGAGCTGGCGCGGATCGCCGCGTTCGTCGACACGTACTGCGGTTCCGAGCTCGCACGGCGGATCGCCGCGCTGCCGGCGGCGCGGCCCGAGCGGCCGTTCGCCTTCGAGCACGACGGCGTGCTCCTGCACGGGCGACTCGACGTGCTCTGGCGCGACGGCGACCGTGCGCTCGTGCTCGACTACAAGACCAACGCCCTCGGTGAGACGGATGCCGCCGAGGTCGTCGAGCGCGAGTACCGGTTGCAGCGTCTCGTCTACGCGCTCGCGTGCCTCCGGGACGGCGCGGAGGAGGTGGAGGTCGTGTACCACTTCCTCGAGTCGCCGGCTGCGGTCGTGTCGGCGACCTTCACGGCCGGTGACCGGCCGGGCCTGGAGGCGGAGCTCTCGGCCGCGATCTCCCGGATTCGCCGGGGCGTGTTCGTGCCGACCCCTTCCGAGCTCGCCTGCGCGGACTGCCCCGCGCTCGACCTCGTCTGCGCGGGCCCACGCCTGCTCCAGTAGCCTCCCGGCGGCCATGCGCGTCGCCGCGCTGTACGACGTCCACGGGAACCTGCCGGCCCTGGAGGCCGTGCTGGCGGAGGTCCGGCGGGAGCAGGTCGACGCCGTCGTGTCGGGCGGCGACGTCGTGCTGGGGCCGCTGCCGGCCGAATGCCTGGCGCTCCTGCGCGACGCGGGCGCCCGCTTCCTGGCGGGCAACTGCGAGCGTCTCGTGCTCGACCGGGCAGGCGAGCGCGACAGCTGGTGCCTCGACCAGCTCGAGCAGCAGGACCGCGGGCTGATCGCGTCGTGGCCGCAGACGCTCGAGCTCGAGCCCGACGGGCTCGGGACGGTGCTGTTCTGCCACGCGACGCCGCGCAGCGACGAGGAGATCCTGACGGTGCTGACACCCGATCGCGCAGTCGCCGAGGCGCTGGCGGGGACGACGGCAGACCTCGTCGTCTGCGGCCACACGCACGTCCAGTACGACCGCCGGGTGCCCTCGCGGCCGCGGCTCGTCAACGCCGGCAGCGTCGGCCTGGCGTACGAGGGATCGCCCGGCGCCCGCTGGGCCCTGCTCGGCCCCACCGTCGAGCTGAGGACGACCCCCTACGACGTCGAGGCCGCGCTGCGCACCCTGCACGAGCCCGGGTTTCCGGAGGCCGCCGAGCTCTTCGACGAGAGCGTCCGCGGCGAGGTCACCGCGCAGCAGGCGAGCGAGGCGTTCGAGAGCCGGCGTGGCGCGTAGCTACGTCGCCGAGGCGCGGCGGCGGGGGCTCGGCAGGCGCAGGGAGCGGATCGTCCCGATCATCGAGCGGCTCGCCGAGGACCACGCGGACGCACGGATCGCGCTCCGCTTCCGCAGCGACCTCGAGCTGCTCGTGTCCGTGATGCTGTCGGCCCAGACCACGGACGTGAACGTCAACCGCGTCACCGAGCGGCTCTTCGAGAAGTACCGCCGGCCCGAGGACTACCTCGCCGTTCCCCCCGAGGAGCTCGAGCGCGACATCTACCAGACCGGCTTCTTCCGTCAGAAGACGAAGGCGATCCGCGGCACGATGCGCGCCCTGCTCGAGCGCTACGACGGCGAGGTGCCGCGCCGGCTCGACGAGCTGACGCAGCTACCCGGCGTAGCGCGCAAGACCGCGAACGTCGTCGCGGCCGAGCTCGGGCAGGCGCAGGGGATCGTCGTCGACACGCACGTCCGGCGGCTCTCGCAGCGGCTCGGGCTGACGCGGAACGACGATCCGGTCAAGATCGAGCGGGACCTGCAGCGAGTCGTCCCACGGCCCGACTGGGCCCGCTTCCCGCACCTCCTGATCTGGCACGGGCGGCGCGTCTGCGAGGCCCGCAGCCCTCGCTGCGGTGCCTGCGTGCTCGCCGACCTCTGTCCCTCGGCGCGGATCGCGCTCAGCGCGCCCGCGGCGTGAGGGCGACGAGCAGGCCGCCGTCGACGTCGTAGGCGGGGAACACGTCGGCCGTGACGGGCTTCGTCAGCCCCGCCCGCGATCGCAGGTCCAGCTCCTGGTCGAGCCGGCGGACGCCGAACTCGAGCGCCAGCTCGATCGGGTTCCGCTCGGCGCTGCTCTCGAGGCCCAGCGCCTGGACGACGTCCTTCCCCATCAGGTCGCGCTCGTCGTAGCCCGTCAGCTCGAAGACGCCGCGGCCCGCGGCGAGGATGCGACCATCGCGGTCGCACGCGACGAGCCCGGTGAGCGGCGACGGGTAGTAGTCGTCGGACAGCTCGAAGAGGAAGCCGAAGCCGCAGCGCGCGCACGCGACCGGCTGGTGCGTGAGGCCCTCCCGGCCGTCGTCGTCGACCGACCGGTCCTTGCAATTCGGGCAGATGAAGAACGCCACGTGAGGATGGTAGAGCTCAGGGTCGGACCCAGTGCTGCAGCACCAGCCGCTCGCCGTAGCGCTCCTGCGAGAGCAGGGCGTAGGCCGGCGTGCGGACGACCGCGCGCGCGGCGCGGATCGCGCCCCGGTCGTCCGAGCTCCGGACGAAGACCCAGGTTCCGGCGCCGCGGCCCCTGGACGACAGGCGCAGCTCCGGGTCGTAGTAGGCCACGGCCGCCGCCGACCGGGGCGGGATGACGACGACGGTCTCGCCGGGCTCCACCTCGCGGCCGGCGGTCGCGACGGCGGAGCGCCAGTCCTCGGGCGCCGGGCTCGTGTACCACCCGACCAGGGCCGGTACGGCGAGCACGGCCAGCGCGCCGGCCGCTCCGAGCGCCAGCCTGCGGTCGGGGATCCACGCGACGCCCGCGCCGCAGGCGACGGCGAGGCCCGGCGCGCACACCACCAGGGCACGCGCCGGGAAGACGGGCATGAACGTGGCCGCCAGCAGCACGCCCACGAGCGGTGCTGCGATCAGGCCGACCACGAGCGCCGCCTGCCACGGGAGCGCCCCCGGCAGCCTGCCGCTCAGGAGGACGAAAAGCCCCAGCACGGCCAGCCCGGCCAGCGCCACGTTCCAGCCCGCCGCACGGCCCAGGCCGGTCGCGACCTCGCCGGGGTCGAGGCGGGCGCCCTTCCACGCATCCGCCCGGTCGGCGAGCGCGGCGAGCGTGAGGGGTGCGGCGGCGGCGGCGCCGAGCGCGAGCGCCGCGGCGGCTGCGGCGACGGACGCCCGCGTCTCCCTGAGGGCCAGCACGGCCGCGACGACGTGGGCGACGACGACGGTCGCCGCGATCGGATGCGTGAGCGACAGGGCAGCGCAGGCGGGCACGTAGGCGATCCACCAGAGCGCCGAGCGGTCGAGCGCCAGCACCAGCAGGAGCGTTGAGACGAGGATCGCGAGGATTGCGAGCGCGTAGGGGCGCACCTGCTGCGACGACGCGACGACGCCGGCGTCGAGCGCGAGCGCGAGCCCGGCGATCGCGCCCGCGATCCGGCCGAAGAGGGCCCGGCCGAGCAGGTAGCCGAACAGCGCGGCAAGCGCCGCCGCGACGACCGAGGGCGTCCGCACGGCCCATTCGGAGTCGTTCCACTCTACGAGCGGATGCAGGAGGGCGAGGTAGCCGAGGGTGCCGGGATCGTGGTCGACCGCGCGCTCGACGAGGTCTCGGAACGGGGCCCGCGCGCGCTCCACCGCGACGGCTTCGTCGGACGACAGCGAGCGGCGCGTCAGCAGGAGGATGCCGAGGCAGCCCGCGGTCACGAGCGCGATCGGGCCGGCGAGCGCGAGGGCGCGGCCGCGGCCGCGGCCGCGAGCGCCCAGCAGCGGCAGGTCGCTCAGATCCAGCGTCGCCACCGGTACAGGACCAGCTGCACGAGCGTCGAGGCCAGGATCAGGGAGGACGAGACGCCGAGCGTCCAGAGGTCGCTCGTGAACGCGCTCTCGAAGTTCTGGCCGTAGAAGCCCACGATCAGCGAGGGCACGAGCACGAGCGACGCGATCACGGTCAGGGTCTTGGCGGTGTCGTTCTGCGACTCGGTCACCTTGGCCTGGTGGAAGTCGCGGACTCCGCCGACCAGCTCGCGGGCGACGTCCAGGTCCTCGGTCGCGCGCACGAGCGTGTCGTACGTGTCGGCGAACGCGGCTTCGATCCGGTGGGGGAAGAGCTCGCCCGTCGACAGCTCGCAGCGCCGGTCGACGATCCGGCGCACGGCCGCTCTCGTCGCGCTGATCGTCCTGCGCGCGTGGAGCAGCTCGTGGCGCAGCTCGACCAGCCGCCGTCGCACGACCAATCCGGCCAGCCGCTCGACGTGGTCCTCGAGCTCGTCCACCTCGCCGTAGAGCGTGTCGAGCAGGTCGAGGTACGTGTCGGCCACGTCGTCGACGAGCAGGTGCACCAGCGCTCCGACCGACGCGCCCGCAGGCGCCGCTGCGAGCACCGACACGTCGGCGGTGGCGCCGCCCGGGCCTGTCCGGCGGATCGTCACGATGGCGTCCATCGTCGCGACGGCGTCGACCTCGAGGTAGTCGACGCGGTCCTCGGCCGTCCGGCTCACCGGGGTCGCCAGCACCGCGAGGACGTACGCGCCGTGGCTCTCGATGCGGGGCCGCAGGCTCCGCCCGTCGCCCGGCGGCGCCACGAGCGCCTCGAGCGTCTCCGGCTCGACGGCGACGGGCAGCCCGTCAACGAGCTCCTCGAGAGTCGGATCGACCAGGTCGCGCCACGTCGCGGCCACGCGGCCCGAGGGTACCGGTCGCGCCGGACTGTTCTACGTGCCGGCTGCGGCGACGGATACCACGGCGTGCCGCTGGTCGGAGAGCCAGCGCTCCGCGTCGAGCGCCGCGGCGCAGCCCGAGCCGGCGGCGGTGACCGCCTGGCGGTACACGTGGTCCTGGACGTCGCCGGCCGCGAAGACGCCCGGGATGTTCGTCTCGGTCGTCTTCCCCTTCGTCACGAGGTAGCCGTTCTCGTCGTGGTCGAGCCAGTCGAGGAAGAGGCCCGTGGTCGGATCGTGCCCGATCGCCACGAAGAAGCCGTCCGCCGCGATCTCCTGCTCCGCGGCCGTGACGAGGTTGCGGAGCCGGACGCCCGTGACCTTGGTGTCGCCCAGCACCTCCTCGACGACGCTGTCGAGTACGAGCTCGACCTTCTCGTTCTCCCGGACGCGGTCGACCATGATCGGGGAGGCGCGGAACTCGCTGCGGCGGTGGACGAGGTAGACCTTGCTGGCGAAGCGGGTGATGAAGCTCGCCTCCTCCATCGCCGAGTCGCCGCCCCCGACCACGACGACGACCTTGTCGCGGAAGAACGACGCGTCGCAGGTCGCGCAGTACGACACTCCGCGGCCCTGCAGGCGCTGCTCCGACTCGAGCCCGAGCTGGCGTGCGGTCGCGCCCGTGGCCACGATCACCGTCTCGGCGCGGTACTCGTCGTCTCCGACGTAGACGCGGAACGGGCGCTCGGACAGGTCGACCCGGGTGACGTCGTCGGTGAGGTACTCGGCGCCGAAGCGCTCGGCCTGCCGCCGGAAGTCCTGCATCATCGCCGGCCCGATCACGCCGTCGGCGTACCCCGGGTAGTTCTCGACGTCGCTCGTGATCATCAGCTGGCCGCCCCAGTTGAAGCCCTCGATCACGAGCGGATGCAGGTTCGCGCGGGCCGTGTAGAGCGCGGCCGTGTACCCGGCCGGCCCACCGCCGATGATGATCACGCTGCGAACGTCGCTCACGGTCCCTCCAAAGGAATGGCCCCCGCTGCGGGCCTCACCTTAGACAACGAACGGCTCGGTGGTGGTGTTCCCGGGCGGTGGCCCGGCTACGCGGCGTTCGCATCGCGAGGAAGCTCGACGACGGCGCCGTCGGGGAGGCCGGCGTCCTCGGACAGCGTGCGCGCGCGGCGCTCGACCTGCTCCGGCGAGGCGAGCTCGCCGGGGACGCCGTGCTGCTCGAGCTTGCGCGCCTGCACGAGCACGCGGGACTCGAACGAGCCAACCGCCTCGTTGTAGGAGCCGACGGCGCTGTTCAGCGCCCGGCCGGCCTTGGCGAGATGCCCCGAGAACGTGCCGAGCCGGCGGTGGAGCTCGCCGCCGAGCTCGTGGACGGCGCGGGCGCTCGCCGCCACCGTCTCCTGCTGCCAGATCGCCGCGACCGTGCGCAGCAGCGCCATCAGGGTCGACGGGGAGGCGAGGATGACCCCCCGCTGCCAGGCGTCCTCCGACAGCCGCGCGTCGTGCTCGTGGGCCGCGCGGAGGAGGGTCTCGTCGGGCACGAACATCACCACGAAGTCCGGCGTGGGGGAGAACTGCCGCTGGTACGACTTGGCGGCGAGCTTCAGCATGTGGTCGCGCACCTGGCGGCCGTGCCTGGCGAGCAGCTCGGCGCGCGCGGCCTCGTCCTCCGCCTCGAAGGCGTCCAGGTAGGCGGCGAGAGGCACCTTGGCGTCGACGACGACCGACTTGCCTCCCGGCACGCGCACGACGATGTCGGGCCGCAGGAGGTCGCCTTCCCCGTCGCGCGTCGTGACCTGGGCGGCGAAGTCGCAGTGCTCGAGCATCCCGGCCCGCTCGACCACGTTGCGAAGCTGCGCCTCCCCCCAGCGCCCGCGCACGTCGGACGACCGCAGCGCGTTCGCCAGGCTCCCCGTGCGGGCGCTCAGCAGCTCGACCTGCTGCCGCAGCGCCCCGTACGACTGGGCGCGTGCCCGGTCGAGCTCCAGCACCTGCTCGCTCATCCGCGCGAGCGACTCGCGCAGCGGCGTCACGGTCCCGTCGAGCCGCGTGCCGGCGAGCTGGAGGAAGGAGCTGTTCGCCTCGCGGTAGGCCTCCGCGGACGCGGCGCGCACGGCCTCCCGCACGCGCTCGCCCGCCGCTCCGTCCGCGACCTCGAGCCGCGCCTCCGACGCCGCGAGGTCGCTGCGGAGCCGGACCTGGTCGCCGCGCAGCCGGTCGCGCTCGGCGAGCGCCGAGCGGAGCAGGACGTAGACGCCGGCGGCGCCGATCGCGAGGCCTGCGAGCAGCGAGAGTGCGAGAGACATGGGCACGCCAGGGTAGAGCGGCCGTCGGACGGAGCGGGGCCCGGCGCCGCTGCTACGGTTTCCGGCCGATGCCTCCGAAGCCGCGAAACCCGGCGAAACCGCGCACGCAGGCGCCGAAGACGCGCGCGCCGGTCGCTCCCGACGACGGGAAGCGCACCAGGATGATCCTGTACGGCGTCGCGGCGGCCGGCCTGGCCGGCATGCTCGTCGTGCTCGCGCTGTTCGCGTTCGGCGGCACCTCGTCGGGCGACGCCGGCAGGGTCCAGGACGCGATGGAGGCGGCGGGCTGCACGCTCACGAGCGCCAACGCCGTGCGCAACGAATCCGATCACTCGGACGTCGCCTCGCCGGACACGATCGTGAAGGAGTGGAACACGTCGCCGCCGACGACCGGGCCGCACTACGTCCAGCCCGCGATCTGGGGCGCCTACGACGACCCCCTCCAGCAGGCGCGCGTCGTCCACAACCTCGAGCACGGCGGCGTCTTCATCCAGTACGGAGACCGCGTGCCGGCGGAGACCGTCGAGCAGTTGCGCGCGTTCTACGACGAGCACCGCAACGGGACGCTGCTCGCGCCGCTGCCGAACCTCGGCGAGACGATCGCGCTCGGGGTCTGGGTCACTCCCGAGCAGGCCGGCGAGGGCAGCGACCGCGGCGTCGGCTACCTCGCCAAGTGCACGGAGTTCGACCAGGAGGCGTTCGCCGCCTTCTTCGACGAGTTCCAGTTCAAGGGGCCCGAGCGCTTCCCGCCCGACTTTCTCGCGCCCGGCACGTAGCGCGCCTCTACACTCGGCTCGTCGCCGGGGTGGCGGAACTGGTCAGACGCGCCCGCCTTAAAAGCGGGTGTCCCGAAGGGACATCTGGGTTCGAGTCCCAGCCCCGGTATCGCTGCCGCCGATCAGTTGCGGGTGTGAAGCGTCCGGGTGATGCGGCGGGCGCCGACGAGGACGCCGCGGTAGTCGGTGCCGAGCCGGACGATCCGGACGACGTCGCCGCTCTGGGGAGAGTGGATCATGCGCCCCCGGCCGACGTACATGCCGACGTGTCCGAGCCCGTTGAAGAAGAGCAGGTCGCCGGGGCGCAGCCGGGCTCTCGGAACGGGTGTCCCGACGCCGAGCTGGGCGGCGGCGTTGTGCGGCAGCCGGACTCCGAGGCGGCCGTAGACGTAGGACGTGAACCCCGAGCAGTCGAAGCCGCTCGACGGCGAGGAGCCGCCCCACCGGTAGCCGACCCCGAGCCAACGCCGGGCGAGCCTGGCGGCGCGGTAGCCGATCGGAAAGGGCCGCTTGCGCTCCAGCTGTAGTCGATGCGGAAACGCAGGCGCTCCGACCAGCCTGGGGACCGAGGCGGCGGCTCGCTCCTCGGCGACCGAAGCTCCCCCTACCGCGACCACGCAGGCGAGCAGGCAGAGGAGCAGTGGACGTCTCATGAGAGGAAGCGGGGGGACGGGGCGCGCCGCGCGAATCGCAGCGGCGTGCCGCTCGTGTGACCGCGGTACGGTAGCAGCGCCGGTCAGGCCCTGACCGGCGAGTCAACAGATCGTTTACACCTGCTCCTGGTGCTTTCGGGCCGCCTTGGATGACCCGGTGCACCTTGTGACGATCAGTTACAAGGCGGCTCGAGCCCGTTACGTGAGCGGAGCGACGAGCATCTGATCCAAAGGGCTCAGAAGCCGAGACCGACGGCCGGCGGGCACGCGCGGACGGCGTCGCGCAGGGTGACCATCCCGGCCGGCCCGTCCCGGCCGACGACCGGGAGCCGATGGATCGCGTGCTCCGACATCAGGGACACCGCTACCGCGACCGGCGTGCTCGGAGCGACGGCGATCGGCAGAGCCGTCATCCAGTGCCTGACGGTGGACACGCGGGCCGGCGCGTCGAACGCGACCGCGCGGACGAGGTCGCGGGCCGTGACGATCCCCACCAGCCGTCCCTCCTCGACCACGAGCGCCGAGCCCTCCCGGCGCTCGCGCAT
The DNA here is from genome assembly GCA_036555085.1 of Gaiellaceae bacterium. Classification (GTDB taxonomy): domain Bacteria; phylum Actinomycetota; class Thermoleophilia; order Gaiellales; family Gaiellaceae; genus Gaiella. Next base: position 876 of record DATBMD010000222.1, on the reverse strand, counting down.
CGCCTGCGCGACGGCGTCGAGCGTCAGCGAGGGCGAGACGACCAGTGGGTCGCGGGTCATCACGTCTCCGACGGTCCTGCCCGGGGAGCTCTCCGGCTCGAAGGCCTCCTCGTCCGGCTCGGCGTCGTCTGCGGCTGCGCTCGAGAGCTCGATCTCGACGGCGAGGCCGCCGGGCGGCGGCTGCGGCTCCGCGCCGAATTCGTCGCCCGTCAGCTCTGCGAGGAACGGGAGGAGCCGCCCGCCGACGACCTTCGAGGGCGGCCACCACAGCGGTGCCTCTGCCGCCCAGTCGGCCACTCCGGTATCCGCGATGTTGTGACGGAGGTAGTACGGCCGCGCCCCGGTCAGCAGGAGGCCGCGCAGGACGGGCCGGAACGGCTCCGGGGCGGTCGCGACTCCCGCGTCGGCGGCGATCGCTGCAGCGGCGGCGCGAGCCTGCTGCGCGGCGATGCCGCCGTGCTTGACCGGGAACCGCGTGATGTCGCCCGCCGCGAAGACTCCCTCGAGCCCGGCGACCCGGCCGTGGTCGTCCACCAGGAGGAAACCGTCGACGGTCTGCGGCACGCCGTCGAGCTGTGGCCCGACCAGACGCGGGATGGCGACCACCCGGTCGGCGGGGATGGATCGGTCGGGATCGAGCCTCAGCCAGCCGTCCTGGACGAGGTCGGGCGCTGCGCGGCCGTGGAATGAGATCCCCGCCTCCTCGAGCAGGCTGCGTACGGCGTCGCCGGCGGGCCGGCCGAAGAGCTCGAGCGGCCACGCCTCGGGCGTCGCCAGCGCCAGCTCGACGCCGGCCGTCTCGTGGGCAGCCAGCCACGCAGCCGTCATGAGGGCGAGCTCGTATGCCGGCAGCGGCCAGACGGCGCCTCGCGGCAG
>DATBMD010000199.1:0-2175 GCA_036555085.1 Gaiellaceae bacterium | reverse complement strand
GGCGTCGTGTACCAGCCCCGCTCGCGCTCCCAGATCACCGGCGGGTTCAGGCACTCCTCGATCGTCGTCCAGATCGAGAACGTCGGCGCGAAGTCGTAGCCCTCCACGACGAGGTTGGCGCCGTCCCGGATCCCGACCTCGTCGATCTCCGAGAACAGCTCGTCGGCGGCGTGGCGGGCGAACACGTCGGCGGCGCCCGGCTCGATCCCGATCCCGACGAGTGCCAGCAGGCCCGCGTCGCGCCACGCTCCCTCCCGTTCGAACTGGTAGTCGCCCAGCTTCACCCCGGTCTCCTCGTACGGGCGCTCCGGGTGCGGCTCGGAGAGCGTCATCGCCATGTCGAGATACGTGGCGCGGGCGCGCAGGCAGGCGTCGAAGATCTGCTCGTTGAAGCGCGGGTCGGTCGCGTTGAGGACCGCGTCCGCGCGCGTCTCGCCGATCAGCGCCACGATCCCGTCCTCGTCCGAGGCGTCGACGGGCACCGCGCCGAAGCGCCCGTCGTCGAGCGCGTCGACGACCGCCTGCGGCCGGGACGGGTCGAGGTCGGCCAGGACGATCCTGTCGAAGAAGTCGCGGCGCTGCGCGATCGCGGCGAAGGCAGAGCCGACGCCCCCGGTCCCGATCACGAGGATCCGCACGGGCGGGTTCTACCTGACTGGGGGGTCAGGCGCCGGATCGGGCGACCGCGACGGTGGTACGCTCGCCCGCGGACCGGAACGAACAGCTCGAGTTGACGCGAGGAGGCGACATGAGCGTTTCCGTCACCCAGCACAAGATGTTCATCGGCGGCGAGTGGGTCGAGTCGTCGTCGGGAGAGACGATGGAGGTGCTCAACCCCGCCACCGGCGAGGTGATCGCCGAGGTCCCGCGCGCGACTGCCGAGGACGTCGACCATGCCGTCGAGGCCGCGAAGACGGCCTGGGGCGAGTGGCAGCACAAGGCGCCGAAGGACCGCATGGAGCTGCTGCTCGCGCTCGCCGACGTCGTCGACGAGCACGCGGAGGAGCTCGCCCGGCTCGAGTCCCAGAACGTCGGCAAGCCCTGGTGGGTGGCGAAGGACGAGCCGCCGGTGATCTCGGACAACCTGCGCTTCTTCGCGGGCGCGGCGCGGAACCTCGAGGGCAAGGCCGCCTACGAGTACGTCGAGGGCTACACGTCGATCATCCGGCGCGAGCCGCTCGGGATCGTCGCGGGCATCTGCCCCTGGAACTACCCGCTCTTCATGGCGGCGTGGAAGCTGGGGCCGGCGCTGGCCGCGGGCAACGTCCAGATCATCAAGCCCGCCGAGCAGACGCCGCTGACGATGCTCCGTTTCGTCGAGCTGGCGCAGGAGGTCCTGCCGCCCGGCGTCCTGCAGGTCGTCACGGGCGACGGGGTGCCGGCGGGCGACGCGCTCGTGCGGCATCCGGACATCCGCCTCGTCTCGCTGACCGGCGACACTGCGACGGGCAAGCTGATCGCGGCGAACGCGGCGGAGACGGTCAAGCGCGTCCACCTCGAGCTGGGCGGCAAGGCGCCGATGGTCGTCCTCGACGACGCCGACCCGGCGACCGTCGCCGAGGCGATCAAGGTCGGCGGCTACTTCAACTCCGGGCAGGACTGCACCGCCTCGTCGCGGGTGCTCGTGAACGCGCGGATCTACGACGACGTGCTCTCGGAGACCGTCAAGGCGGTCGAGTCGCTGACAGTCGGCGACCCCGCGACCGACGACGAGATCGGGATGGGGCCCGTCATCTCCCGGGAGCAGCAGGAGCGCGTGCTCGGCTTCCTCGAGCGCGCCGTCGCGGCCAAGGCGACGGTCGTCACCGGCGGCGGCGCCGCCGGCGACCGCGGCTTCTTCGTCAGGCCGACGATCGTCGCGGACGTCGACCAGGGCGCCGAGATCGTGCAGAGCGAGGTGTTCGGCCCGGTCGTGACGGTGCAGAGCTTCTCGTCCGACGAGGAGGCCGTCGAGCTGGCGAACGACGTGCGCTACGGGCTGGCCGCCTCGGTCTTCTCCGAGAACGTCGGCCGGGCCTTGAAGGTCGCGTCGAGGCTCCAGTTCGGCACGGTCTGGGTGAACGAGCACCTCTTCCCGCTCACCCCCGAGATGCCGCACGGCGGCTACAAGGAGTCGGGCTACGGCAAGGACATGTCGCAGTACTCGATGGACGAGTACACCAACGTCAAGCACGT
>DATBMD010000192.1:0-3189 GCA_036555085.1 Gaiellaceae bacterium | reverse complement strand
CCGCGGCGACCAGATCTTCGTGCCCGAGCTGCTCCTGCACCGGCTCCGCAAGACGAAGGGCCGCTGGACGGCCCGGTTCGACTTCGTGCTCGCCTAGTGCGGCCTCTCCAAACCGTGCACCGGAAACCCCGTAGGGGCCGGACCTGTCCGGCCCGCTAGTGCGGCGCGTGGACAGAGTCGTTGGCGATCGAGAAAACGGTGAATCATTACGAGACGCCGCACTAGCTGACGCTCACGGCGCCCAGCTAGCCTTTCGCGGATGCGTGTGCTCGTCACGGGTGGCGCCGGCTTCATCGGCTCGCACTTCGTCAGGCGCCTGCTCGCGGCCGGCGACGAGGTCGTCGTGCTCGACAAGCTCACCTACGCCGGCAACCCCGCGAACCTGGAGGGCGTGGACGCGGAGCTCGTAGAGGGGGACATCGCCGACCCGCCGGCGGTCGAGAGCGCCGGCGCAGGCTGCGACGCGGTCGTCAACTTCGCCGCCGAGACGCACGTCGACCGGTCGATCCTCACGCCGAGGGACTTCATCCACACCGACGTCGTCGGCACGCAGACACTCCTCGAGTGGGCGCGCGCGACGGGCGCACGGTACCTCCAGGTCTCGACGGACGAGGTATACGGCGACCTCGACGGCGGCGGCCGCTCCGTGGAAGAGGATCCGCTGCGCCCGTCGAGCCCCTACGCCGCGGCGAAGGCCGGCGGCGACCTGCAGGTGCTCGCATACGTGCGCACCTACGGCGTCAACGCGTCGATCACGCGCGGGGCCAACACCTACGGGCCTCGCCAGTACCCCGAGAAGCTGATCCCGCTCTTCGTCACCAACGCCCTCGATCGCGAGCCGCTGCCCGTCTACGGGGACGGGGGGCAGGTGCGGGAATGGCTGCACGCCGAGGACCACTGCGCCGCGATCGAGCTCGCGCTCCGCGAGGGGGCGCCGGGCGAGGCGTACAACGTCGGCGGCGAGGAGTTCGAGAACCTGGAGGTCACCCAGCGCATCCTCGAGCTCACCGGCGCCGACGCGACGCTCATCCGGCACGTCGAGGACCGCGCCGGGCACGACCGCCGCTACGCCCTCGACGACGGCAAGCTCCGCCGTCTGGGCTGGGCGCCGCGCCACTCGTTCGGCGAGCGAGGCCTGCGGGAGACGGTGGACTGGTACCGCGACCACCGGGCCTGGTGGGAGCCGATCAAGTCCGGCGACTACCGCGCCTACTACGAGCAGCAGTACGCCGCCCGGCTCGCGGAGGGTCGCTGAGGCTCAAGGAACGCGTGCCGGCTGACGAGACTCTGAGGGCGTGTTCGCTAGCCTCTCGGGTCCGAAGCGACGTTCGATGCGTCCAGTCTCAGCCCTCCTCGTCTTCCTCGCAGCTGCGCTCGCGGCCGCGCCCGCCTCGTCAGGCGGCGCCGCGGAGTCGACGACCCCGTCGGTGTTCGTCCTCACCGGCCACGGCTGGGGCCACGGGGTCGGCATGAGCCAGTGGGGCGCCTTCGGTCAGGCGCGCGCCGGGCGCAGCTACCGCCAGATCCTCGGCCACTACTACCGGGGAACCACGCTCGGCCGCGCTGACGCCGCGCGCGTGCGCGTGCTGGTCGCGACGGGCAAGCGCCGCCTGGCGGTCACCTCGGCGGTGCCGTTCCGGGTTCACGCCGCAGGTGAGACGTTCAGGCTGAAGGCGGGGCGGGTCGTCGTCTCCCCGAAGGGGACGATTCGCGTGCGGGTGCAGAAGAAGCCGCGCAGCTTCCGGGGCGAGCTCCGGTTCCTGCCCGGCAACGGCTCGCCGCTCGAGCTGGACGGGGTCGCCTACCGCGGCAGCCTGCGGATCCAGCCGGCGGACGGCGGGCTGCGCGCCGTCAACGACGTGAAGCTCGAGGCGTACCTGCTCGGCGTGATCGCGCTGGAGTCGCCGAAGGAGTGGCCGCTGGAGGCGCTGAAGGCCCAGGCGGTGGCGGCGCGCTCGTACGCGCTCTCTCGCCGGCTCGGGTCCGGGCCGTTCGACCTCTACCCGGACTGGCGCAGCCAGATGTACGGCGGCGTCGCGGCCGAGTCGCCCTCGACGACGCAGGCCGTGCGCGAGACGACCCACGAGGTCGTGCTCTACGGGGGCAGCGTCGCGACGACGTACTTCTACTCGACCTCCGGCGGCCGCACGGCGAGCGCCGAGGAGGTGTTCGGTACCGCCGTGCCGTATCTCGTCTCGGTGGAGGATCCATGGGATCAGGCGTCGCCGCTACACACGTGGGTGCCCCGGCAGCTGTCGCCCGTGCAGCTGGGCCGCCTCTTCGGGCTCTCCTCGCCGGTCGTCGACGCGGTCGCCGAGCACGCGCCGTCGGGCCGGCCGACGCTGCTCCGCCTGACGACCAGGGCCGGCAAGACGATCGAGCTCGCCGCCACGGACGTGCGGGACCGGCTCGGTCTCCGGTCGACGTGGTTCCGCATCGCCATGCTCCGGCTCGGCGTTGCGACGCCTGCCCCGAAGGTGGAGCGCGGCAGCGAGGTCGAGCTGACGGGCGTCGCCCGCGAGGTGGACGTGCCCGTCCTGGAGCGGAGGCAGCCGCAGGGAGGCTGGTCCCGCGTCCGCAAGCTGGTCGTGCAGAGCGACGGGACCTTCTCGGTGGCCGTGCGCCCCCTCCGCTCCGGCCGGTATCGGCTGACGGCCGACGGCTTCTCCAGCCAGCCCCTCAGCGTGCGGGTCGTCGCCGGCGCGGCCGGTCGATGAGGCGGAGCTTCGTCGCGGCAGGGGCCGCCGCGCTCGCGCTCGTCGCGCCCGGCGCGGCCGACGCGGCCCGGTTCGCGGTCGGGCTCGTCCCCGGCGCCGACGCCCAGCGTGTTCGCAGCGAGCTGGAGCGGCAGGGCGGCGTGGTCGAGAGCCTCGCCCCGCTGCCCGCGCTCGTGGTCGAGGCCGCTGCCGCGCCGCCGCGGCTGCACGGCGTCCGGTACGTCGAGCGGCTCGGCGAGCGGCGTCTCGCGCTCACCCTCAACGACCCGCTGGCGGCGAAGCAGTGGTACCTGGGCGCGAACCGCGCCTACGACGCCTGGGAGATCCTGCCGCCGCTGGCGGCGGTGCGGGTCGCGGTGATCGACTCGGGCATCGACGGCGACCACCCGGAGCTGGGCCCGCGGATCGCCGCCGCCCAGAGCTTCGTGGGCGGCTCCGGGCGGGTGGACACCCAGGGCCACGGGACGTTCGT
>DATBMD010000150.1:0-13545 GCA_036555085.1 Gaiellaceae bacterium | reverse complement strand
GCCCGCCTCGTGGAGGCGTGCACCTACCTGCGCGACGAGGAGGGCTTCAACTTCCTCTCCGACATCTCGCCCGCCGACTACCTCGGCTGGGGCGCGAAGGGCGTCGGCGGCTACATCGGCACCGCCGACGGGCGCGACCTGAACCACCCGAGCACGCAGGGGTTCCGGGAGGTGCCGGCGCCGAAGCCGAAGCGCTTCTCCGTCAGCTACCACCTGCTCGCGCTCGGCGAAGACGCGAGGCGCCTCCGCGTCCAGGCCTGGCTCGACGACGGCGAGGAGATCGACTCGGTCGTCCCGGTCTGGCCGACCGCGGACTGGTTCGAGCGCGAGGCGTGGGACCTGTACGGGATCCGGTTCCGGGGCCACCCCAACCCGCGCCGGATCCTGATGGACGAGGACTGGGAGGGGCACCCGCTCCGGAAGGACTACCCGCTCGGCGGCGAGCCCGTGCGCTTCTCGGGGGAGGAGTAGCGCGCCGGTGGCCGTCATGCCCACGACGAGGATCTACGAGGGCACCCGGATCCCCAGCCCGATCCCGACGGTGCTCCAGGTCGACCCGGACCGGCACGACCTCGAGGACATCCTCACCGTCAACTTCGGCCCCAACCATCCGTCGACGCACGGCGTCCTCCGGCTCGTCGTCGACCTCGACGGGGAGCGGATCGCGGGGCTCGCCGCGGTCGTCGGCTACCTCCACACGGGCTTCGAGAAGACCATGGAGCAGAAGACGTGGTGGAAGGCGATGACGTACCCGGAACGGATCGACTACCTCTCGTACCAGACCAACGGGCTCGCCTTCGTGCTGGCGGTCGAGAAGCTGCTCGGGATCGACGTGCCGCGGAAGGCGACGTGGATGCGCATGGCGATGTGCGAGCTGAACCGGATCCACTCGCACCTGGTCTGGCTCGCGACCTCGGCGCTCGAGCTCGGCGCGATCTCGATGTTCTGGTACGCGTTCCGCGAGCGCGACCCCGTCATGGACCTGTCCGAGCTCGTCGGCGGCACGCGCATGCATACCCGCTACTTCCAGGCGGGCGGCCTCGCCGAGGACATCCCGCCCGGCTTCTTCCCGGAGGCCCGGAAGTTCTGCGAGCAGATGCCGAGGGGGGTCGACGACTACGAGGGGCTCCTGACCCGCAACCAGATCTGGCTCGAGCGCACCCAGGGGATCGGGCTGCTCTCGGCCGACGACGCGATCGCGCTCGGCCAGTCCGGGCCGGTGCTGCGCGCCTCGGGCGTCGACTGGGACCTGCGACGCAATCTGCCGTACCTCGCCTACGACGAGGTCGAGTTCGACGTGCCCGTCTACCAGGGCGGCGACGTCTACGACCGCTACCGGGTCCACATCGACGAGATGCGGCAGTCGGTGCGGATCCTGGCGCAGTGCCTCGACCGCCTCGAGCAGATGGACGGCGAGCCGTGGACGAGCGACGACCGCAAGGTCGTCCTGCCGCCGCGGCACGAGCTCCACACGTCGATGGAGTCGCTGATCCACCACTTCAAGATCGTCACCGAGGGGTACAGCGTCCCGGAGGGCGAGGTGTACGTCGCGGTCGAGTCGCCGCGCGGCGAGTTCGGGTGCTACGCGGTCTCGGACGGCGGCCCGAGGCCGTGGCGCGTGAAGTTCCGCGCGCCGAGCTTCGTGGCGCTCGAGGCCACGGCGACGTGCATGACCGACGCCGCGATCGCCGACCTGATCGCGATCGTCGGCTCCCTGGACGGCGTGATGGGAGAGGTCGACCGGTGAGCGCGCTCGGCGACCGCATCCGGGAGGTCGCGGCCCACTACCCCGAGCGGCGCAGCGCGATCATCCCGGCGCTCCAGCTGGCGCAGGAGGACCACGGCGGCTGGCTGCCGCCGGAGGCGTTCCGCGAGGTCGCCGAAGCGCTCGAGGTGACGCCCGCCTACTGCTTCTCGATCGCGTCGTTCTACGACATGTTCCGGCTCGAGCCGGCCGCGCGGACCACGGTCGAGGTCTGCACGAACATCTCGTGCGCCGCCGTCGGCGCCCAGCAGGTGCTCGAGGCGTTCGAGCGCGAGCTGGGCACACGCCCGGGCGAGACGAGCGACGACGGTGCCTTCCACCTGGGCACGATCGAATGCCTCGGCGGCTGCGGCTGGGCGACGGTGATCGCGATCGACGACCGTCAGCGGGTCGGCGTCCGGCCGGAGGACGTTCCCGCGATCGTGGAGGAGCTGCGTGGCGACGGCGCCTGAGATCCCGGAGATCGTCTTCGCGGGCACCGAGGGCGGCGCGGTCACCGACCTCGACGCCTACGTACAGGCGGGCGGGTTTCGCGCGCTCGCGAAGGCGCGGGCGATGGCGCCCGACGAGGTGATCGAGGAGGTCTCGACGAGCGACCTGCGCGGGCGCGGGGGGGCCGCGTTCCCGACCGGCCGCAAGTGGAGCTTCGTCCCGAAGCCGGAGCAGCTGCCCAAGCCGCATTACGTCGTCGTCAACGCGGACGAGTCCGAGCCCGGCTCGTTCAAGGACCGCGAGATCATGGAGCGCGTCCCGTTTCGCTTCATCGAGGGCTGCCTGATCGCCGCGTACGCGAACCAGGCGACGCACGTCTTCATCTACATCCGCGGCGAGTACGACCGCCCGTTCGAGGTGCTCCGGGACGCGCTGGAGCAGGTGCGCGCGCGCGCCGACCTGCTCGGCGGGGTGACGATCGTCCTTCATCGCGGAGCAGGCGCCTACATCTGCGGCGAGGAGACGGCCCTGCTCGAGTCCCTGGAGGGAGAGCGCGGCCAGCCCCGCACGAAGCCGCCGTTCCCCGCGGTGGCGGGCCTCTACGCCTCGCCGACCGTGGTCAACAACGTCGAGTCGATCGTCACCGTCACTCCGATCCTCGAGCTCGGCGGCGCCGAGTACGCGCAGGTCGGGGTCGAGAACTCGACCGGGACGCGGGTCTTCTCGCTCTCGGGCAACGTGGTCAACGGCGGCAACTTCGAGCTGGTGTCCGGCACGACGCTGCGCGAGCTGATCGACGTCCACGGCGGCGGCATCGCCGGCGGCCGGCGGCTGAAGGCGATCTGCCCGGGCGGCCTCTCCTCTCCGATCCTGACCGCCGACCAGGTCGACACGCCGCTCGACATCACGTCGCTCGCGGAGGCGGGGTCGGCGATCGGATCGGCCGGGGTGATCGTGCTCGACGACCGCTGTTGCATGGTCGAGTACGCGCTCCGCGCGTCCCGCTTCTACGAGCACGAGTCCTGCGGCAAGTGCACGCCGTGCCGGGTCGGCACCCGCTGGCTCTCGCAGATCCTGCAGTCGATCGAGGACGGGCACGGCACGCAGGCCGACCTCGACCTGCTGCTGGACGTCTGCGACCGCGTCAACGGCAAGTGCCTCTGCGTGCTCGGCGACTCCGACGCGCTCGTCGTCGCGAGCTGCCTCGACAAGTTCCGTGACGACTTCCAGGCGCACATCGACCTCGGCCGCTGCCCCTTCGAGGAGTCCCCGCTCGCAGGCGTGCTCGCGCCCGCGGTCCAGCACGAGCGCCGCTTCCATCGCGAGCTGGACGTGATCCCGGCATGAGCGAGCTGGTCACCCTGACAGTCGACGAGCGGCAGGTGCAGGTGCCGAAGGGGACCGGGCTCGTCGAGACGGCGGCCGCCGCCGGCGTCGAGATCCCCGTGTTCTGCTACGAGCCGCGGCTCGGGCCGCCGGTCGGCGCCTGCCGCATGTGCCTCGTCGAGATCGAGGGGATGCCGAAGCTCCAGGCCGGCTGCACCCTGACGGCGCAGGACGGGATGGTCATCCGGACCGCCGCGACCTCGAAGAAGGCGGCCGACGGCCAGAACGCGACGCTCGAGTTCATCCTCGTCAACCACCCGCTCGACTGCCCGGTCTGCGACAAGGGCGGCGAGTGCCCGCTGCAGGACCTGACGTTCCGCTTCGGGCCCGGGACGACGCGGATGAGCTACTCGAAGCTGACCTTCGACAAGCCGATCCCGATCTCGCCCACGATCGCGCTCGACCGGGAGCGCTGCATCCTCTGCTACCGCTGCACGCGCTTCTCGGCGCAGGTCGCGGAGGACGAGCAGCTCGTCGCGATCAACCGCGGCGCCCACTCGATCATCGCGACGTTCGAGGACGAGCCCTACCGGGCGCCGTTCAGCGGCAACGTCGTCGAGCTCTGCCCGGTCGGCGCGCTCACCTCGACGCAGTACCGCTTCGAGGCCCGCCCCTGGGAGATCCAGAACGTCCCGACCGTCTGCGGGCTCTGCCCGGCGGGCTGCAACGTCTCCGCGACCACGCGCGAGGGCAGGGTGAAGCGGATCCTGTCCCGCAACCACCCGGAGATCGACCGGGGCTGGCTCTGCGACAAGGGCCGCTTCACGTACCCGCACCTCTACGCCGCCGACCGGGTCCGGGAGCCGCTCGTCAGGCGACCCCGGCGCGGCCTCGAGCCGGTCGCGTGGGAGGAGGCGCTGGACGAGGTGGAGCGCCTGCTGCGCGAGGCCGGCGGTCACGTCGTGACGGCGCTGTCGGGCACCGAGACGATCGAGCAGGCATACGCGCTCGGACGTCTGCTGCGCGAGGGCCTGGGGGCGCACTCGGCCGTGCTGCCGGAGTCGACGTCGTCCGCGCTCGACGCCTTCCGCGCCCCGCTGGCGACGATCGGCTCGGCGGAGCTCGTCGTTGTCGTCGGCGACGACGCGGTCGCCGACCGCGCGCCGATCGTCGACCTCTGGCTCAGGCAGGCCCGCCGGAGCGGGGCCGACGTCGTCGTCGTCGGGCCGGCGGGGGCCGTGCAGGTGGCGCCCGGCGAAGCCGCGGCGGCGCTGCAGGCGCTCCTCGACGACGGAAGCGAGCTCGGCGCCAGGCTGCGCAGCTCCGAGCGCGCGGTCCTGATCTGGTCCGGCCCGGGCGGCGGCGGCGGCGCGCGTCTCGCCGAGGCCGCCCACGGGCTGGGCTTCGAGGGCAGGCCCGGCTGCGCCGCCTTCCACCTGCCCGCGTCGCCCAACGCCCGCGCCGTCGCCGAGGCCTGGTCGTGCGCCGCGGACGAGGACGAGTCCGACCCCGAGCCCATCCGGCTGCTGATCGTCTCCGGCGACGAGGCGGCGGGCAGCGCGAGCGTGCGCGTGCTGGCCGAGCAGGCGGCCGCCACCGTCGTGATCGGCATGTTCCAGGGCCTCGCCGGCGGCTGGGCGGACGTCGTGCTGCCGGCGACGAGCTACCTCGAGCGCGAGGGCACGACGATGAACCTCGAGGGCCGCCTGCAGCGGCTCCGGCGGGCGGTGCTGGCGCCGGTTCCCGACGAGCTTGCGTGGCTCTCGGCTCTGGCGGCCCGCTTCGGCGTGGAGGTGCCGGCGCAGGCGCCGGCGGTGTTCGAAGAGCTGTCTCCCCGCATCTTCGGCGGCATCACCGAGGCCGAGGTGGACGAGCGGCAGCCGCTCGCCGGCCGGGCCCCGTACGCGCCGCCGCCGCCGGCGGCCGAGACGAAGGTCGCAGCTCCGGCGGCGCCGACCGACGAGCACCTGCTCGGCGAGCTGCGGCTCGTCCGCTACCGGCCGCTGTTCTCGGGGCCGCAGGTGGAGCGGGTGCCGGAGCTCCAGTTCCAGCGTCCCGAGCCCGTCGTCGAGCTCGCCGCCGCCGACGCGGAGCGGCGCGGGATCGTGTCCGGCGACCTCGTCTCGGTCCGCTCGAACGGCACGGCGGTCGACCTCCTCGCCCGCGTCGACCGGCGGCTGATCGCCGGCGTCGCCCGCGTGGCGGAGGAGCATGCGGGCGATCTCCACGTCGGCGTCGAGGTCGTGAAGCGGTGATCGGCCAGACCGACCCGAACACGCCGTGGTGGATCAGCGCGATCCTCGCGCTCGTGATCATCAACGTGGTGATGGGGACGTTCGCGTACCTGACCCTGGCCGAGCGGAAGATCCTCGGGCGGCTGCAGCTTCGCTACGGCCCGAACCGGGTGGGGCCGTTCGGGCTCCTGCAGCCGATCGCCGACCTCGTCAAGCTGATCCGCAAGGAGAGCTTCTTCCCGTCTGCCGCGGTCGACGTCCTCTACATCCTCGCGCCGTTCGTCGCCACGTTCACCGCCCTCTGCGCCTTCTCGGTGATCCCCTGGGGGCCGGGCTGGCAGGTCGGCGACTACACGATCCCCGGTCAGGTCGTGGACGTCCCGATCTCGCTGATCCTGATCTTCGCGCTCGGCTCGATCGGGGTGTACGGGTTCCTGCTCGGCGGCTGGTCGTCGGACTCGAAGTACTCGCTGCTGGGGTCGATGCGCACCGCCGCGCAGCTCGTCTCCTACGAGGTGTCGCTCGCCCTGTCCGTGCTCGGCGTCGTGATCATGGCCAAGTCGCTCGCGCTGACCGAGATCGTCGACGCCCAGCGCGGAGAGCTCTGGTACGTCGTCCCGCAGCTCGTGGGCTTCCTCGTCTTCGTGATCGCCGGCACGGCCGAGACCGCCCGCGCGCCGTTCGACCTGCCGGAGGCCGAGCAGGAGCTGGTCGCCGGCTACCACACGGAGTACGGCGGCATGCGGTTCGGCCTCTTCTACGTCGCGGAGTACGTCAACCTCGTGACGCTCTCGGCGCTCGCCGTGACGCTCTTCCTCGGCGGGTGGGAGTGGTTCTTCCTCGACTCGTGGGGGCCCGTCTGGTTCCTGCTCAAGCTCGCGGTGCTGCTCTTCTTCTTCATGTGGATGCGGGCGACGCTGCCGCGGCTCCGCTACGACCAGCTGATGAAGTTCGGGTGGAAGGTCCTGCTCCCGGTCGCCACGATCAACGCCGTCGTGACCGCGATCCTCGTGGTGGCGCTCTGATGAGCCCGCAGCCGTTCTCGACGCTGAAGGGCTTCGGGGTCACGTTCAAGCACGTCTTCAAGAAGCCGATCACGCAGGAGTACCCGGAGTACAAGCGCCCCGTGTACCCGCGCTTCCGCGGCCGGCACCGGCTGCACCGGCACGAGAACGGGCTGGAGAAGTGCGTCGGCTGCTCGCTCTGCGCTGCCGCCTGCCCCGCCGACTGCATCCGCGTCGTCGCCGCCGAGAACGCGCCGGACAACCGGGTCTCCGCAGGCGAGCGCTACGCGCGGATCTACGAGATCAACCTCAGCCGCTGCATCTTCTGCGGCTACTGCGAGCTCGCCTGCCCGTTCGATGCGATCACGCTCGGCAACGAGTTCGAGCTCTCGGAGTACTCGCGCGACGACCTGATCTACACGAAGGACATGCTCCTCGCCGAGCCGATCAAGCGCGTGCCGGTGGCCGACCCGACTCTCTACGACACGCCGATCCCCGCCTACAGGACGAGCTCGTAGATGGGCGAGGTGCTGGTCTGGCTGGTCTGGATCGCGGCCGCGCTCGCGTGCATCGGCTCGGGTCTCGCCGTCGTCACGCTCGCCAACCCGTTCTACTCGGCGCTGGCGCTGATCGGGAACCTCGCCTCCCTCGCGGTGCTGTTCCTGCTCGCGTCGGCCGAGTTCGTCGCGGCGGCGCAGGTGCTCGTCTACGCGGGCGCGGTGATGGTGATGTTCCTGTTCGTGATCGCCTATCTCGGGGGACGCGCGGACGCGCCCTGGGCCGGCGGCACCAAGCTCTTCCAGGCGGCGGCGCTCGTCGCCTCCGGGGCGCTGCTCGCGAGCGTGCTCGTCGCGCTGCTCTTGAAGGCGGGCGACCGCCTCTCCGACGAGGCCGACGTCGAGCGGGCATTCGGCAGCCCGGCCGCAATCGGCGAGCTCTTCCTGACCGACCATCTGCTCGCGTTCGAGATCACGTCGATCGTGCTGCTCGTCGCCGCCGTCGGCGGCGTCGTGCTCGGGATGCGCCCGGAGCGCCCCCGCGGTGAGGCAAGCCTTGTGACTGATCGTCACGAGGAGCTCCAGCAGTGACAGGGCCCGGCGTTCCCTGGTATCTGGCCGTCGCGGGCGTGCTCTTTGCGACCGGGGCGTGCGGCGTGCTGCTGCGGCGGAGCCCGCTGATCGTGCTGCTCTCGCTCGAGATCATGCTGAACGCGTCGAACCTGGCGCTCGTCTCGTTCTCCCGGCTCTTCGGCGAGCTCGACGGGCAGGTCTTCGCCCTCGCCGTGATGGCGGTCGCCGCCGCCGAGGTGACGGTCGGCCTCGGCCTGATCGTCGCGATCGCACGCCGCCGACTCGACCTCGACGTCGACCGGATGAGCGAGCTCTCGGGATGACCGCGGGCGCGTGGGTCTGCCTGCTGGCCCCGCTCGCCGGGTCGCTCGCGATCACGCTGCTGGGGACGGCGATCAGCCGGCGGACGGCCGCGTACCTCGGCACGCTGTCCGTCTTCGTGGCGTTCGCCGGCGCGCTCGTCTCGTTCTTCGCCATGTGGGCGCGCGAGGCCGAGGAGCGGGCGGAGCTCTCGACCGCCTACACGTGGCTCGCGGCCGGCTCGTTCGACGTCGGCTTCGAGATCTACGTCGACACCCTCTCCGTCGTGATGATGCTGATCGTCTCCGGCGTCGGCGGGCTGATCATCCTCTACTCGATCGGCTACATGGACGGGGACGACGAAGAGCGGCGCTACTTCGCGTACATGGCGCTGTTCGTGTTCTCGATGCTGATGCTGGTCGAGGGCGGCAACCTGCTCCTGCTGCTGGTCGGCTGGGGCCTCGTCGGGCTGGCGTCGTACCTGCTGATCGGCTTCTGGCACGAGCGGCCGGAAGCGGTCGCTGCCGCCAAGAAGGCGTTCGTGATGAACGCGATCGGCGACGCGACGATGGCGCTCGCCCTGTTCCTGATCATCTTCGAGACCGGCGGGCTCGGGTTCGACGAGGCGTTCGGCGCGGCCGACGGCTGGTCGTCGACGACGGCCAACCTCGTCGCCCTCGGACTGCTCGGCGGCGCGATCGCGAAATCGGCTCAGATCCCGCTGCACACCTGGCTGCCCGACGCGATGGAGGGCCCGACGCCGGTCTCGGCGCTGATCCACGCGGCGACGATGGTGACCGCCGGCGTGTACCTGATCGTGCGTGCGCACCCGATCTTCGAGGCGGCCCCCGACGTCCAGCACCTCGCGGCGGGGCTGGGCGCCGTGACACTGCTCGCCGCCGGCCTGATCGCGCTCGTCCAGCAGGACATCAAGCGCGTGATCGCCTACTCGACGATGTCGCAGATCGGCTACATGTTCGTCGGGGCCGGCATCGGCGCGTACGGCTTCGCCATCTTCCACCTCTTCACGCACGCGTTCTTCAAGGCGCTGCTGTTCCTGGCGGCGGGCGTCGTGATCCACCACCTGGCGGGCGAGCAGGACATCCGCAACATGGGCGGCCTGAAGAGCGTGCTGCCGAAGACGCGGCTGGCGTTCCTCGTCGGCACGCTCGCGCTCGTCGGCATCTTCCCGTTCTCGGGCTTCTGGTCGAAGGACGCGATCCTCGCCTCGGCCTACGCGGAGGGAGGCGCCCTCGGCTGGCTGCTGCTGATCGCCGGGCTCGCCGGCGCCTTCCTGACCGGCCTCTACGCGTTCCGCCTCTACTGGCTCGTCTTCCACGGCGAGCAGTCGGCGTTCGTCCGCGAGCACACGGGCGAGCACGCGGCCGGGCACGACGAGGGCCCGGTCGTCCGGCTCGCGTTCGGGATCGCCGTCGCCGTCCTGACCGTCGGCGCCACGATCGCCGGCTTCCTGCAGATCCCCGGCGTCTGGGAACCGTTCGAGCACTGGATCGCGGAGTCGGCCGAGCCGCTCGTGGTGCCGAGCGCGGCGGAGGAATGGGCGATCAGCGCCGTCTCGCTGGCGATCGCCTCGCTCGGCAGCTGGCTCGCCTGGCGCACCGTGAGCGCGGGGCGCCAGCTCGTCCCGTGGCCCGGCGCCCACGACGCGTTCGAGCACAAGTTCTGGTTCGACGAGCTCTACGACGCGCTCTTCTACCGACCCGCCGCCGCGCTCGCCGTCCGGCTCCGCACCGACGTGGAGACGCCGATCGTCGAGGGATCGCTGGCGGAGATCGGCGAGGGGACCGGCGAGGCCGCCACGGTCGTCGCCCGAGCCCAGAACGGCCTCCTGCGAACGTACGCGCTCGCGATCGCGGCGTCGGTCGTCGTCCTCGTCGTCGTCTTCGTGGCGGTGCGATGACGTGCTGACGACGGCGATGATCCTGCTCCCGCTCGGCGCAGCGCTCGTGCTCTGGCTGGTGCCGCTCGCCCGCGAGGTCGCCGGCGGGCTCGCCCTGCTCGTGGCGCTGATCGAGGTCGGGCTCTGGATCGTCGCGCTGATGGAGTTCGACTTCGGCGACGACGGCCTCCAGCTGTGGGCGCAGCAGGACTGGATCGAGGACCTCGGCATCTCGTATCACGTCGGCTTCTACGGCTACTCGCTCTGGCTGGCGGGGCTGGCCGTCGTCGTCTCGGCCGCCGCGATCGGCTATGCCCTCTGGGCCGGCCGGGAGCGCGCGCGCGCCTACTACGGCCTGATGCTGTTCCTGCTCGGGTCGATGGTGGGCGTGTTCGCCTCGCAGGACCTGCTCCTCTTCTACGTCTTCTTCGAGGCGATGCTGATCCCGCTGTACGTGCTGGTTGGCGCCTGGGGCGGGCCCGACCGGGTGCGCGCGACGGTGATCCTCGTGATCTACACCATGGTCGGCTCACTGCTGATGCTCGCCTCGGTGGTCGCGTTCGGGATCACGGAGGGGACGTTCTCGCTGCTCGACGCCGGCACCAGCGACAACGCCTGGATCTTCCTCGGCTTCGCGATCGCGTTCGCGGTCAAGGCGCCGATCTTCCCCTTCCACGGGTGGCTGCGGGCCGCGTACACGCAGTCGACGCCGGAGGTGGCGGCGGTGCTCTCCGGTGTCGTCTCGAAGGCGGCAGTGTTCGGCTTCCTGACCATCGCGCTGCCGCATTTCCCCGAGCCGGTCGAGGACTTTCGCGGCCTCGTGCTCGTGCTCGCGGCGGCCGGGCTCGTGTACGGGTCGCTGCTGGCCTTCCGCCAGCCCGACATCCGCGGCGTCGTCGCCTACTCCTCGATGGGGCAGATGGGGCTGATCACGCTGGGGATCTTCGCGGTCAACGACCTCGGCCTGGACGGCGCCGTGCTGCACTCCGTCAACCACGGCCTCGTCTCGGCCGCCATGTTCCTGCTCGCCGGGATGGTGATCCAGCGGTGCGGCACCGACGCGTTCGCGGAGCTCGGCGGGCTGGCGAAGGGCCGGCCGCTGCTCGCCACGATCGTGATGACCGTCGGGATCCTGACCCTGGCTGTCCCCGGCTCGACCAACTTCGCCGGCGAGTTCCTCATTCTCGCCGGCGTCTTCGACCGGGGCTGGGGCTACAGCGTCGTCGGCGCGGTGGCGATCGTGCTCGCGGCGATGTACTCGCTGCGGCTGATCTCGGCGATCCTCCACGACCGGCGCGGTGAGGGCACGGCCGGCGAGGGCGCGCGCGACCTCCGCCCCTTCGAGCTCGGCCTGGTCGTGCCGCTCGTCGCGTGCCTGCTGGCGCTGTCGGCGTGGCCGGCCGCGATCAGCGAGCGCTCGTTCCCGGACGACGAGCCCGAGCGCGCGGTCACGGAGGCCTCGCGGTGATCGAGACCCCGTCGGTCGACTGGTTCGCGCTCTCCCCCGTGCTCGCGCTGCTCGGCGCGTCCGCCGTCTGCCTGCTGGCGGCGGTGCTCGTGCCGCGCCTGCTCCGGCGGACGGTCACGGCGGTGGTCGCCGGCGCCGGCTTCGTCACGGCGGCGGTGCTCGCGGCGCTGGTCTTCGACCGCTCCGCCGAGGCGCAGGTCCAGATCGCCGAGTCGATGACGCGCGACCGGCTGGCCGCGCTCGCCCAGATCGTCCTCGCGGCCGCGGGCGCCCTCGCCGTGCTCGTCTCCTGGTCGGGACGGCGCGGCCCCCACGTCGGCGAGTACTACTCGCTGCTCGCGGCGGCCGGCGGCGGCATGCTCTTCTTCGTCCAGGCCGGGAACCTGATGACGCTCTTCCTCGGCCTCGAGTGGTTCTCGATCGCGCTGTACGTCATGTGCGCGCTCGACCCCGAGCGGGAGGGATCGCTGGAGGCGAGCCTCAAGTACCTGATCGTCGGCTCGTTCGGCTCGACGATCCTGCTCTTCGGCGCCGCGCTCACGTACGGCGCCACGGGCGAGCTCGGCTTCGACTCGATCCGGGAGGCGGGCGCCGCCGACGACCCGCTCTTCGTCGCGGGCCTCGCGATGGTGCTCGCCGGGCTGGCGTTCAAGGCGTCGGCGGCGCCGTTCCACATGTGGACGCCCGACGTCTACCAGGGAGCGCCGACGCCCGTGACGGCGTTCATGGCGGCGGCGACCAAGGCGGCGGCGCTCGTGGTGACGCTGCGCGTGCTCACCATCGCCTACCCCGAGCAGTCGGAGATCTGGACCGTCGCCGTCGCCGCGATCGCGATCGCGTCGCTCGCGGTCGGCAATCTCGCCGCGCTCGTGCAGCGCGACGTGAAGCGGATGCTCGCGTACTCGTCGGTGTCGCACGCCGGCTTCATGCTGATCGCAGTCGCCGCGGACAGCGAGCTCGGCGCCCAGGCGCTGCTCTACTACCTGATCCCGTACGCGGCGATGTCGATCGGCGCTTTCGCGGTCGTCGCCGCGCGCGAGCGGGAGCTGAACGCGCCGGTGACGGTCGAGCGGCTGGCGGGCTTCGGCTGGGAGCGCCCCGGCTACGGGGCGGCGATGTGGGTGTTCATGCTCGGCTTCGCCGGCTTCCCGCTCACCGGCGGCTTCATCGGCAAGTTCTACGTCTTCGCCGCCGCGTACGAGAGCGGCTGGTGGTGGCTCGTCGTGATCGGCGTGCTCGCCACGGCGCTCTCGCTCTACTACTACCTCGGCGTCGTCCGGTCGATGTACATGCGCCCTGCAAGCGAGGAGCTGCGCGCCGTCGCCGCCGGGGGCTCGCCGCCGCTCGACCCGCCGCTCGCGCTCGCCGTCGGTGCCTCGGTCGTGGTCACGATCGGCTCGTTCGTGCTCGCGGGCCCGCTGCTCGACCTCGCGCAGGAGGCGGCCGAGGTGCTGCCGTTCGCGTGACGCTCGACCTGCGCGGCGTTCTCTTCGACCTGGACGACACCCTCGCCGCCTCCGCGGAGGCCGAGGAGCGCGTGTGGCACGACGTCGCCGACGTGATCGCCTCACGGCTGCCGGGCATCGACCGAGACGAGCTGCGGGGGCGCTACCTGGAGGCGCTGCACCGCCACTACCCGGACCTCGCCGCGGGGCGCACCGACGCGCTCACCTTCCGGCGCGTGCGCCTCGCGGAGGCGCTCGAGCCCTGGGGAGCGCTCGACGACGACCTCTTCGAGGCGTACCTGGCCGAGAAGCGCCGCATCCCGGAGGAGGTCGAGCCGTTCCCGGAGGCGATCGCGACCGTGCGCGCGCTCCGCGGGCGCGGCATCCGCGTCGGCGTGCTCACGAACGGGCCCTCGGATCTCCAGCGCCGCAAGCTCGAGGTCTCAGGGATCGGCGCGGAGCTCGACGCGATCGCGATCTCCGAGGAGCTGGGCGTGGCGAAGCCGGACGGCGAGGCCTTCCGGAAGGCGCTCGACCTGCTCGGCACCCGCGCGGAGGAGACGGCGATGGTCGGCGACTCGCTCGAGAACGACGTCCTCGG
>DATBMD010000147.1:0-2937 GCA_036555085.1 Gaiellaceae bacterium | reverse complement strand
GCGCTGGGAGGAGCGCGTCGCCGAGGCGCAGACAGCCCGGGCAGCTGGGCGGCTCGTCGGGGTCGGGCTCGCGTGCGTCGTCGAGCCCTCGATCTCGAACATGGGCTACATCACGCTGGCGCAGACCGCCGTCGAGCGGGCCGCCGCCCTGCCCAAGTCCGGGAACGCCGAGGGCGCGCTCGTCGCGATCGACCCGCTCGGCGGCATCACCGTCAGGCTCGCGACCGTGCCGCAGGGGCAGGGCCACCGGACCGTGTGCGCGCAGGTGGTCGCGGACGAGCTGGGGGTCCCCCCGGAGGACGTGCAGGTGCTGTCGGAGATGGACACCGCGACGGTGCCGTGGACGGTCGCCTCGGGCAACTACTCGTCGCGCTTCGCGGGCGTCGGCGTCGGGGCCGTGCAGGCGGCGGCCCGTAAGCTCGCGGACAAGATCGCGGCGGTGCGGGAGCACCTCGGCGACCCCGAGCTCTCGCTGCGGCGCATCGCGGGCACGGTGCACTGGAACCCCGAGTCGCTGCCGGACGGGATGGAGCCCGGGCTCGCGGCCGTCGCCTACTGGTCGGCGCCGAACCTCGAGCCACCCGACCACGAGGACCGGGTCGCCTCGTCGGCCGCGCACGGCGTCGTCGTCGACGTCGCCGTCGTGGAGGTCGAAGCGGAGACCGGCGAGGTGCGCGTGCTCGACTACGTCTCCGTCCACGACGCGGGCCGCCTGCTCAACCCGGCGCTCGCCGACGGCCAGGTGCTCGGGGGGTTCGCGCACGGGGCCGGGGTGGCGCTGTTCGAGCGCCACGTCCACGACGAGTGGGGCACGCCGCTGACGGCGTCGTTCATGGACTACCTCGCCCCCACGGCTCCCGACGTGCCCGCGATTCGCGTCGGCCATCGCGTGACGCCGTCGCCGTTCACTCCGCTCGGGGCGAAGGGGATCGGCGAGGGGACGACGATGAGCGCGCCCGCGGCGATCGCCAATGCGGTCGCGGACGCTCTGGGCCGCGACGACCTCGAGCTGCCGCTGACGCCGCCGCGGGTGTGGGAGCTGCTCCGGTGAAGCCCGTGGCCTTCGAGTACGTTGCCGCGCGCTCGCTCGAGGAGGCGGTCGCGGCGCTCGCCGACGGAGGCGAGGACGCGAAGCCGATCGCCGGCGGGCAGAGCCTCGTGCCGGCGCTGAACATGCGCCTCGTCCGCCCCACGCTGCTCGTGGACCTCAACCGGGCCGGGCTCGACGGGATCGAGCAGGAGAACGGCACCGTGCGGGTCGGCGCGACCACGCGGCAGTCGGACCTGCTGCGCAGCGCGCACTGCCCGCAGCTCGCCGCCGAGGCGCTCCCCCACGTCGGCCACGTCGTGACGCGGAACCGCGGCACGATCGGCGGCTCGATCGCCCACGCGGACGCCGCCGCAGAGCTGCCGGTCTGCCTCGTCGCGCTGGGCGGGACCGTGGTGACGAGCCGGCGCGCCCTCCCGGCCGAGGAGTTCTTCACCGGCCCCTTCACGACGGCCCTCGAGCCCGGCGAGCTGGTCACCGCCACGCTCTGGCCGGCGCCCGAGGGCCCGGTCGCGTTCGAGGAGCTGGCGCTGCGCGCGGGGGACTTCGCGCTCGCGATGGTCGCGGTCAACGGGACGCGGGTCGCGGTCGGCGCCGTCACCGGGCGACCGGCCCTGCTGGGCGAGGTCGGCCGGCTGCTCGCCGAGGGCGAGCCCGGCGACGCGCTGGCCGCGGAGGCGGGCGCGCTCGCCGCGTCGCTCGTCGACCCGCCCGGGCACCTCCACGCCGCCGCCGACTACCTCGGGCACCTGACCGGCGTCCTCGTCGAGCGGGCGCTCCGGAGAGCATGGACGTCGAGCTGACGGTCAACGGGCGGCGGGCACGCGAGCCCGTCGAGCCGCGCCTGCTGCTCTCCGACTTCCTGCGCCAGCGCCTGGGCTTGACGGGCACGCATGTCGGCTGCGAGCACGGCGTCTGCGGCGCCTGCACGGTCCAGCTCGACGGCGTCGCGGTGCGCTCGTGCCTGCTCCTGGCCGTGCAGGCCGACGGCGCCGAGATCCGCACGGTCGAGGCCCTGGCCGCGGACGGCGGGCTGGCGCCGCTCCAGGAGGCATTCAGGCGGCACCACGCCCTCCAGTGCGGCTTCTGCACGCCGGGAATCCTGATGGCGGCCGACGAGCTGCTCGCGCGCGGCACGCCGACCCGGGCCCAGATCGTCGACCTCCTGTCGGGCCATCTGTGCAGGTGCACCGGTTATGCGCCGATCGTCGACGCGATCGAGGAGGCGGCCCGCAGTTGAACCTCGCGCAGTCGCTGCTCGCCGCCTGCGAGCGGCACCCGGAGCTGGAGGCCTTCCCGGGGCTCCGCTACGGCGAGCTGCTGCCCCGCGTGTGGCGGATCGCTGGCGGGCTCGGCGTCGAGCCCGGCGAGCGGGTGGCGATCGTCCTCGACAACCGGCTCGAGACGCCGCTGCTGCTCTGGGCGTGCTGGTGGGCCGGCGCCGTCCCGGTGCCGCTCTCCTGGCGGCTCTCGGAGGAGGAGCTCGGCTACTGCGTCGGCGACTGCGGCGCCCGGCTCGTCGTGCGGGACGGCGACCTGCTCCCCGACGGCCCGGAGCATGCGGGTGCGCTCGCCAGCCACGAGTCGGAGACCGGCCTGATCCTCTACACGTCCGGCACGACGGGGCGGCCGAAGGGCGTGCCCCGCTCGCACGCCGCCGACCGGGCCGGCGGCTGGTCGCAGGCGCTCCAGCACGGTTACCTCTGGGGCGACCGGACGCTCGGCGTGATGCCGCTGTACCACACGATGGGGATCCACTCGCTGCTCGCAATGCACCTCATCGGCGGCTGCTACGTGCCGCAGGCGCGCTGGGACGCGGGCGAGGCGCTGCGCCTGATCGAGGCCGAGCGGATCAGCTCGCTCTACCTGGCCCCCACGCTCTTCCACGA
>DATBMD010000034.1:0-3218 GCA_036555085.1 Gaiellaceae bacterium | reverse complement strand
TGAGCTCGATCCCTACCTGTTGATCGTCTGGATGGCCCGCCACGTCGATCGCGCGCGGGTCCCACCCGGACGAACCGTGATCCAGTTCGACTTCCGCGAACCGAAGCAGCGTTACTGGATGGTCCTCGAGCCCTCCGAGGTCTCGGTCTGTCTCCAGCATCCCGGTTTCGACGTCGACCTCGAAGTCATCGTCGACACCAGCACGCTCTACCGCGTCTACCTGGGACAGGCCGAGCTGGGCGGCGCGGTTCGAGCCGGCGGGCTGACGATGAGCGGCCCGCGCACGCTGCAGCGCGGCTTCGGCCGCTGGTTCACGTGGAGCGCGTTCGCCCCCGCCAGCCGCTCGGCGCAGGCGCGCCGCACCGCCGCCTCACGCCTCGCCAGCCCCCAGCGTGTACGGATCGCCGACGACGGTGCTCCGGGCGGGACTGCCTTCACCGGATCGGGTGGTTGGTGACGAACAGCTCACCGGGGTCGTGCTCCGCCCTGATGACGCGCAGCCGGGCGTACGCCTCCGGCGGGTAGAGCCGGCCGGCGTCGATCGGTCGCTCGCAGAAGTTGAGGTACGCCCGCCGGGACTCGTAGGGCGCCAGCGCCTCCAGCACCCGGTCGACCGCCTCGCCCACGGCGGCGCGGAGCTCCGGAGTCGGCGCCAGCCCGGCGGTGTACAGCGCGAAGCCGGCCTCGAGCGCGCCGACGGCGCCGTGGCTCGCCGACGGCGCCGCCAGCGCGCCGCCCAGCTGTCGGATCTCCAGCCCCACGAGCGGCGGCACGGCGGTGTCGACGATCGCGTCGATCGCGTCGACCGGCAGCCGCTCGAGGCACAGTCCGTCGCCGACGGCGGGAATCGGCTCGGGTGGGTCCCGGTGCAGGTGCGGGAGCGCCGTCGCCGGCACGGCTGCGAAGGAGTCCATCGACGGAGCGAGCGCGCGGAGCGGCGCCAGCAGCTCGACGCCGACGCTCTCCGGCCCGGCGAAGACGGCTTCGACGATCGCGAAGCTGCCGCCGCGCAGAGGCTCCGGAACCTCCGGGATCGGCGGGAAGTGGAGAATCCGGCCGATCGAGGTGACCTCGACGGGCACGCGCGCGACCCATTCGCTCCACGCGCGCAACACCTCTCTGGCGCGATCGACGGGCCAGAACATCGCGCCGGCGTACAGGTCGGGGGTGTCGAAGAGCTCGAGCTCGATCGCGGTCACGATGCCGAAGTTGCCGCCCCCGCCTCGCACCGCCCAGAAGAGATCCGGCTCGTTTTCGCGGTCGGCCCGCACGAGCGTGCCCGCGGCCGTGACGAGCTCGACCGCGGTGACGCTGTTGGCGGCCAGGCCGTGGCTGCGGGCGAGCCAGCCGAGCCCACCGCCCAGTGTGTAGCCGACGACGCCCACGTCGGGGGAGGTTCCATGCAGGACGACGAAGCCGCGCTCGGCTGCCGGCTCGACGACGTCGCGCCAGACCGCCCCGGCGCCGACGCGCGCGCGCCGCGCCTCGGCGTCGATCTCGACGCCGCGCAGGCGCGAGGTCCTCAGGAGAATCGTGTCGTCGAGCGAGGGGAGCGAGCACGCGCCGTGGCCTGTCCCCTGCGGGGCGATCCGCAGACCGCGGGCGCGCGCGAGCTCGACCACCTCGACGACGTCGTCGACTGAGCCGATCAGCGCGACCGCTGCCGGCCGCTGGTCGAAGGCGAGGTTCCAGGGCCGCCGCGCGTCGTCCCATCCGGGATCGTCCGCGAGCACGATCCGACAGTCGATCTGGGAGCGAAGGTCCATGCGCGCTCGCGATCATAGGAGCCGCTGGGACAGGGCGAAGCCCCTGCGTCAGCTCGCGAGGGCGGCGAGCCGGTCGCCGGTTCGCCGCGCGTCCAGCGCGGCGCCGAGCCGCTCGAAGGCGGCCGAGGCGGCGCGCAGCTCGAGCAGGCCCGTGTCGCGGTCGCCGCGCTGCAGGTACGCCTCGGCCAGCAGCTCGCGCGCGCGGGCGGCGTCGTAGGGCGCCTCGACGCCGAGCCACAGGCGCTGCCCGGAGGAGAGCCGCGCCACCGCCTCGTCGGCGTTCCCGGATGCCAGCTCGAGCGCTCCGCGCGCGTGCTCCGCGGCGGCGCCGAGGGCGGCCGTGCCGTAGAGCTCGGCGGTCTCCTCCAGCTCGGCGACGGCCGCCCGCGCAGCCGCCAGGTCCCCCTGCGCCAGGGACACCTCGACACGCGCCGGCAGCAGCCGGGCCCGTGCGAGCCGGCCGTCCCCGAGCTCCGCGAGACCGGTCTTCAGGGCGCTCGCTGCGGCGTCGACCTCGCCCCGCGCGAACCGTACGAGCGAGAGGCCCGGCTCGGGCGAGACGCCGAAGCCGTGCGCGCGCACGAACGCCTCCTCCGCGCCGGCGAGATCGCCGCGAAGGAGGCGGATCTCTCCGAGCTCCCGCGCCGCGACCCCCACGTGCGGCATGAAGAACGTCTCGGTCTCCTTGACCGCGAGCTCCGCCTCGTGCAAGCCCTCCTCCCAGTCGCCCCGCTTCGCGAGCACCGCCGCCCGATGCGTGCGGCAGTCGCCCGGAAGGCCGCCCGGGCCGGCAGGCGGGCCGAGGGCGCGGATCACGTCCGTCCATTCCCCGGCGCGGCTGAAGTCGTGCACGTCGAGGCAGGCGCAGAGCATGCGGCAGTAGACGACACCGGCGGCGAGCGTCGTCAGCTCGCCGGCGGTGGCGCTCGCCATCGCCTCGTCGAGGAGCTTCGTCCCGTGCGCGAGCTCGCCCAGATGCGTCTCGGCGAGGCCCTGGAACGCGAGACCGAGCGCCTGCAGGTCTGGATCGCCGCAGCTGCAGCCGACCGAGTAGAGCCTGCCGGCAGAGTCGAGCACTGCGGGCCAGTCGCTCGACGCCTCCGCGAACAGCGCGGTCACGAAGGCGAAGTACCCGTGGGCGGACGACTCGGACAGCGTCTCCAGCAGCCGCTCGGCCTTCGCGTACCAGCCGCCGGCCACCGCGAAGTCCATCCGCGAGGCGTGGTGGATCGTCAGCATCAGCGCCGCAACCGCCGCGTGCTCGGGATCGCCCGCCTTCAGGTAGCCCTGGTAGGCGCGCTGACGGAACGGATACGCCTCCTCGTGCCGGTTCGTCCAGAACCCGGCCTCGCCCAGCTTCTCGAGATCGGGCGGCTCGAGGGGCGAGGCGGCGTCCGCCTCGCGCAAGCGCTGCCAGGCGGTCTCCCAGTCCTGCCGGTCGAACGCCTCCCG
>DATBMD010000020.1:0-9377 GCA_036555085.1 Gaiellaceae bacterium | reverse complement strand
AACCATAGGTTTCCCCACGCTGACGATGGAGATCGCGCCGTTCGCGATCGAGCACTTCTACGCGCGCTACGAGTTCGCGGCCGAGCACATGCTCTCGAGCAGCGATTGCGAGTCCTGGTCGATCGAGCAGCTGCTCGCGCTCGAGCCGGACGCGCCCGAGCGGCTCTCGGCGCTGCGGCTCGGCTACACCGAGGTGCGGGGCTCGCCCGAGCTGCGGGAGGCGATCGCCGCGACGTACGAGACGATCGCGCCCGAGGACGTGCTCGTCCTCTCGTGCGCGGAGGAGGCGATCTTCACCGTCCTCCACTCGCTGCTGCGGCCGGGCGACCACGCCGTGATCGAGACGCCGTGCTACGGCTCGGCGCTCGAGGTGGCGCGCAGCACGGGCGCGGACGTCGCGCGCTGGCGCCGGCGCTTCGAGGACGGCTGGGCCTACGACGTCGACGCGCTCCACGGCGCGCTGCGAGCCGGCACCCGGCTGCTCTACGTGAACACGCCGCACAACCCGACCGGAACCCAGATGCCCGCCGCCGTCTTCGAGGCGGTCGCCGACGTCGCCCGGGAACGCGACGTCGCGCTGCTCTCCGACGAGGTCTACCGGGAGCTGGAGCACGATCCGGCGGACCGGCGCCCCGCCGCGTGCGATGTGCACCCGCGGGGGATCTCCCTGGGCAGCGTCTCGAAGACCTACGGCCTGCCGGGGCTCAGGCTCGGCTGGATCGCGACCCGCGACCCGCAGCTGCTCCGCGCGGTCGAGGCGCTCAAGCTCTACACGACCATCTGCTCGAGCGCGCCGAGCGAGCTGCTCGCGGCGATCGCGGTCCGCAACCGGGGCGCGTTGATCGGCCGCAACCTGGAGCTCGTCCGCCGCAACCTCCCCCTGGTGGCGGCGCTCGTCGAGGCCCGCGCCGAGCTGCTGTCCTGGGTCGAGCCGACGGCGGGCCCGATCGCCTTCCCGCGCGTCTCGCCGCCCGCCGACGCCGCCTCGCTCTGCGACGAGCTCGTCGAGCAGGCAAGCGTCCTGCTGCTGCCGGGGTCCGTCTTCGGTCAGCCTCAGCACGTCCGGGTCGGCTTCGGCCGGGTGGGGCTTCCCGAGGCGCTGGCGCGCTTCGACGAGTATCTCGACCGTCGCGCCGCCTGACCGCCGCCGACAGGGCTGCTACGCTCGACCGCGTCATGGATCGAGCCCTCCGCCGGGCACGCATCGAGGCCTGGCGCGCGACCATCTCGAACAAGAACGGCTGAGCCGCCGCTTCCCGCTCACGCGTCGGAGGAAGCGGCGGGACAGACGCGAGCCGACGGCCCGCAGCCGGCGATCGCGCCTTCCCGCATGACAGGAAGGAGCCGCGATGCCCATGCCGCATCGCACGTTCAAGCAGGTCGCCAAGCGCCGCCTCGTCGGCAAGGAGGGCAGCGAGCGCGTCCGCGAGGTTCGGGCGCTGCTCTCGGAGCTGCCCGACTACCGCAGCGGGCCGTACGCCGACCTGCGGAAGTGGCTCAACGAGGAGATCGACCGCACGCGCGTGCGCGCGAAGGTCGTCCACCGCGACGCGATCGCCGTGCGCCGCGAGGGCGCCGCTCAGGTCGCGCTGGTCGGCGCGCCGAACGCGGGCAAGTCGTCGCTGCTGCAGGCGCTCTCGAGCATCCAGATCAAGACCGGCGACTACGCCTTCACGACGACGCGACCGGTGCCCGCGCTGACGCGGCTCGGCGGTGTGCTCGTGCAGCTCGTCGAGATCCCCGGGCTGATCGAAGGCGCGAGCGACGACCGCGGCGGCGGCCGGGCGCTGCTCGGCGTGCTTCGGAACGCCGACGGGATCGTCTTCTGCCACGCCGTCGACCAGCCGCTGGAAGCTCTCGCGGTCGTCCGCGGCGAGGTGGCGGCGGCCGGCATCGAGAAGCCCGCGATCGTCGCGCTGACGAAGCTCGACGAGGCGGCGGCGGGCGCGATCGAGCGGATCGAGGCGGCCGTCGACCTGCCGGCACTGGCAGTTTCGGTCCTCGACGACGAGAGCCTCGACCGATTCCGGGAGGCGGTCTGGCGTCTCACCGGGCTGATCCGGGTCCGGCTGCGCCACGGGGGCGAAGTGGACGAGGAGCCGCTGGCCCTTCCCCGCGGCGCGACGGTCGCCGACGCGGCAGATCGCATCCACCACGAGCTCGGGACGACGGCGGCGGGCGCCCGGATCTGGGGCCCTTCGGCGCGCTTCCAGGGGCAGCGCGTCGGTCGTGCGCACGTGGTCGCGGACGGCGACGAGGTCGAGATCGTGCGCTAGCGTCGCGAGCGTGGACGAGCCCTGCGCGCACCGGCGGCACGAGTCCGAGCCTGTGCGCGCGTTCGCCGGCACGACCCCCACTGACCTGATCGCGCGGCTCCTGCCCGACGGGCTCGGCGCCTCGGCCGATCGCGCTCGGGACGGTCGCCGACTTCGGCGCCGAGGTCGCCGTCCAAGACAGTCGCACACCGGCGCTCGTACCCTGGCGCAGACACCGATCGAGAGGACAGTCGATGACGCAGACGATCTTTCCTTCGCTCCGCTACCGCGATCCCGAGGCGGCGATCGCATGGCTCTCGACCGCCTTCGGAATGCAGGAGCACGAGGTGGCGAGGTCTCCGGACGGGGCGATCCAGCACGCCGAGCTCACGTTCGGAACGGGCGTGATCATGCTCGGCCCGGACCGAGACGACGTGTACGGCAGTCATGCGGGCCGAGGCTGGCTCTACATCGCCGTCGACGACCCCGACACGCTCCACGAGCGGGCGGTCGCGGCGGGCGCCGAGGTCGTGCACGGGCTGGTCGACACGGATTACGGCTCGCGGGACTTCTCCGTTCGCGACCCGGAGGGGAACCTCTGGAGCTTCGGCACCTACCGGCCGGAAACGGCCGCTCGCTGACCTGGGCTACGTCGCCTCGAGGGCGAGCAGGTCGTCGACCGTCTCGCGCCGGCGGATCAGCCGCGCCTCGCCGCCGCCGACGAGGACCGCGGCCGGGCGCGGGACGCCGTTGTAGTTCGAGGCCATCGCGAGCGTGTACGCGCCCGTCGCGGGGACGGCCAGCACGTCGTCGCGGCGCGGCGACGGGAGCTCGACGTCGTCGATCAGCACGTCCCCCGACTCGCAGTGCATGCCGGCCACGCTGACCGACTCCGTCGCCGCTTCCGCGGCGCGGTTCGCGAGCAGGGCGGCGTAGCGCGCTCCGTACAGCTGTGGCCGCGGATTATCCGACATGCCGCCGTCCACGGCCGCCCAGGTGACCCCGTCGAGGCGCTTCACGGAGCCGACCCGGTAGAGCGTGACGCCGGCGGGGCCGACGAGGGAGCGGCCCGGCTCGAGCCAGACCTCCGGCGGCGGGAGCCCTGCCTCCGCGAACGCGGCGCGCGCGGTCCCGACGGCGGCGGCGGCCAGCTTGGCCGCGTCGGTCACGCGCTCGTGGTGGTGATGCCGAATGCCGAAGCCGCCGCCGAGGTCGGCGACCCGCGCCGACCAGCCGAGCTCGTCCCGGCAGCGCGCCGCGAACGACGCCAGCCGCACGATCGTCTCTGCCTGGGCGTCGAAGTCGGGGAGCTGCGAGCCGACGTGGACGTGGAGACCGAGCACGTCGAGCCCGCGACCGATCGCATCTGCGACCAGCGCCTGCGCCTGCCCGGGCGGCAGGCCGAACTTGGACCCGTGATGGCCGGTCTGGATCGCCTCGTGGGTGTCGGCGTCGACGCCGAGCGTGACGCGGACGAGCGCTCGACGGACGCCCGCGCGCTCGGCCAGCTCTGCCTCGTCGGGCGCGTCGAGCGCCACCACGGCGCCGGCAGCGGCCGCCTGAGCGAGAAAGGCCGCGTCCTTGTTGTTTCCGTGCGCCACGAGCTCGCCGCCGGTGAAGCCGGCCGCCTGGGCGAACGCGAGCTCGCCGGGGGAGGCGACGTCCGCGCCGATGCCCTCCTCGCGCAGCAGCCGCAGCACGGCCACGTTGGGAAACGCCTTCGTCCCGTAGGCGACGAAGCCGTCGCGGATCGCCTCGCGGAACGCCCGGGCGCGCGCGCGGAGCGTG
Source organism: Gaiellaceae bacterium (assembly GCA_036555085.1). GTDB lineage: Bacteria > Actinomycetota > Thermoleophilia > Gaiellales > Gaiellaceae > Gaiella. The sequence continues at coordinate 5,334 of DATBMD010000020.1, read as the reverse complement.
TCCTCGCAGTAGACGACGACCGGCGTGCCGAAGCGCTCCGCGAGCGCGGTGGCGCTGACCCCACCGAGCGTCAAACGGCCGTCGTCCACCTGCGCGGAGTCGGGGAACAGATCGATCATTCGACCGTGTGCAGATCGAGGCGCTCGGCCTCCACCACCACGGCGACGAGCCCGGCGTCCGTTCGGGTCTCGTGGTCCTCGCCCGGCTCCCAGACGGCCGCGACGCCGGGGCCGATCGGCTGCTCCTCGCCGTCCGCGCCGCTGACGGCGCCCGTGCCCTCGACGACCGCGAGGAGCTGCGCCGCCGCCGCCGGGTGCCGTCCGATCGAACCGCCCGGCCCGAGCCGGACGATGCCGATCACGGCCTTGCCCTGCGCGGCCGCGAGCCGCGTGTGAACGAACGCGACGCTGCCGAACGCGGCGATCTCCCGCCCCTGCTCGGCGCCGAAGAGAACGAGCCGCACGCCCGCGACGCTACCAGCGTCTCTCTCGTGCTGTCCCTCGGTGGGAAACGCGGCTATCATCGACGCAAGAGATGCAACAGCTTCTTCCCTGATCCAGGAGGCGAACGCGGCACCGCCGCGGCAGCTTCCCACGGCCTCTCGAGCGAGAGGCTTTTTTGTATCCCAAGGCGAACGAGAGGCGATGGAGAGGTACGACCCGCAGGCGATCGAGGCGAAATGGCAGCGCGTCTGGGCAGACGCCGGCGCCTTCCACGTCTCGAACGAGGAGCGGCGGCCGAAGAGCTACGTCCTCGAGATGCTTCCGTACCCCTCCGGGACGCTGCACGTCGGCCATCTCCTCGTCTACACGATCGGCGACGTCGTCACGCGCTTTCGCGCGCGCATCGGGATGCATGTGCTGCACCCGCAAGGGTTCGACTCGTTCGGCCTGCCCGCCGAGAACGCCGCGATCAGGGAGGGCGTCCATCCGCGCGCGAGCACGGAGCGGAACATCGAGCACATCACGCGCTCGATGCGGCGCGCCGGCTGGGCGTACGACTGGTCGCGCTCGCTCACGACGCACGACCCGGGCTACTACCGCTGGCAGCAGTGGCAGTTCCTGCGCTTCCTCGAGCGCGGCCTCGCCTACCGCAAGGGCGCGCCCGTGAAGTGGTGCCCGAACGATCAGACCGTGCTCGCGAACGAGCAGGTGCTGGCAGACGGAAGGTGCGAGCGCTGCGGCGCCGAGGTCGAGGCGCGCCTGATGGAGCAGTGGTTCTTCCGCATCACGGACTACGCGCAGGCCTTGCTCGACGACCTCGAGACCGTCGACTGGCCGGAGTCGATCAAGGCGCGCCAGCGCAACTGGATCGGCCGATCGGAGGGGGCGGAGGTGCTGTTCCGGATCGAGGAGCTGGACGAGGACGTTCCGGTCTTCACGACCCGGCCCGACACGCTGTACGGTGCGACGTTCTTCGTTCTCGCACCGGAGCACGAGCTGGTCGAGCGCATCGACTCCGACGACGTGCGCGAGTACGTGCGGCGTGCCGGCGCGAAGAAGACCCCCGAGCGCGCCCAGGCGACGGAGAAGACGGGCGTCTTCACGGGGCTGCACGCGGTCAACCCGGTGAACGGCGAGCGGCTGCCGGTATACGTCGCCGACTACGTCCTGACCGACTACGGAACCGGCGCGATCATGGCCGTCCCCGCGCACGACCAGCGCGACTTCGACTTCGCCAGCGCATTCGAGCTGCCGGTGCGTCAGGTCGTGCGGCCTCCGGACGGCGACGTGGACGAGACGGTCGCGTACGTCGAGCACGCAGAAGGGGAGGTCCTGGTCAACTCGGCCGAGTTCGACGGGCTGCCTGCCTCCGAGGGCGGCCGCCGGATCGTCGAGAAGCTCGAGGCGGAGCGCAGGGGTGCCTTCACGATCAACTACCGGCTGCGTGACTGGGGCTTCTCGCGGCAGCGCTACTGGGGCTGCCCGATCCCCGTCGTCTATTGCGACGCGTGCGGCATCGTCCCCGTCCCCGACGACGAGCTTCCGGTCGTCCTGCCGCAGATCGAGGACTACAAGCCCAAGGGCGCCCCTCCGCTCGCGCAGGCGGACGACTGGGTGAACGTGTCGTGCCCCGAGTGCGGCGGGCCTGCCCGGCGTGAGACCGAGACGATGGACACGTTCGTCGACTCCTCCTGGTACTTCCTGCGCTACTGCGACGCCGCGAACGAGACCGCGCCGTTCGACCGCGCCCCGGTCGACTACTGGAGCCCGGTCGACCTCTACATCGGCGGCGTCGACCACGCGACGATGCACATGATCTACGCCCGTTTCTGGGTCAAGGTGCTGAACGACCTCGACATGCTCGGCTTCCGCGAGCCGTTCGCCCGGTTCTTCTCGAACGGCTGGGTGACGATGGGAGAGAAGAAGATGTCGAAGCGGGCCGGCAACATCGTCGGCCCGGACGAGTTCTTCGAGCGTTACGGCGCCGACGCCTGCCGGCTGAACATCCTCTTCCTCGGTCCGGCGAGCGAGGACATGGAGTGGACAGAGACGAGCATCGAGGGGATGGCGCGATTCGTCCGTCGCCTGTGGCGCGTCGTGTCCGAGGTCGCGGAGCGTGCGCCCGAGCGCCCGCCGGGGGAGGGGCCGCTCGCGCGAAAGGCGCACCGGACGATCGCGAAGGTCTCCGACGACATCGGCCGCCGTTTTGCGTTCAACACGGCGATCGCGGCGGTGATGGAGCTCGTCAACGAGCTCCAGCGCGCCCCCGACGATCCCGCCGCTCGCTTCGCGGCCGAGACCGCCGTGTCGCTGATCCAGCCGTACGCGCCCCACATCGCCGAGGAGCTCTGGTCGAAGCTCGGCGGCGAGCGGCTATGGGAGCAGCCGTGGCCGCAGGCCGACCCGGCGATGCTCGCGGAGGACACGATCGAGGTCGTCGTCCAGGTGAACGGCAAGGTGCGCGACCGCCTGCACGTGCACGCAGAGATCGCCGAGGAGGAGCTGGTCGCACAGGCGCGCGCGTCCGAGCGCGTTCAGGCGCATCTGGACGGCGGTGAGCCGCGCAAGACGATCATCGTGCCCGGCAAGCTCGTCAACTTCGTCGTCTGAGCGGCGCCCCGGCCGCGACCTGCACCGGAAACCCGTAGGGGCCGGACCTGTCCGGCCCGCGAGTGCGGCGCGTGGACAGAGTCGTGGGCGATCGAGAAACCGGTGAATGATTTCGAGACGCCGCACTAGTAGTCGGACCAGAACTCGTCGCTGTAGGCGGGAAGGGCGTCCACCATCCAGAGCTCTGCGATCTGCCCGTCCCGGACGCGCGAGAGGAAGGCGGCGAAGTTGTGGAGGTCGCGATCCCCGCGTCGCGCCCGCACCTCGACCATCGTGAGCGCCTGGTCGGGCGCCACCATGACCGACTGGGTGACGCGGAGCGAGAGGTCGGCGCCGGCGAGGTCCGGCAGCCGCTCGAGGTAGGCGTCCGCGCCGTCGACGCGGTCGACTCCGGCTTCGGCGTTCGTGACGTAGGCCTCGAGGGACGCCGAGAGCACCGACTTCATTCCCGCGCGGTCGCCGGCGGCGTACGCCTCGACGAAGCTGCGGATGACGTCGCTGGCGTCGGGCACGTCCGGAGTATCGCGGGCGCCGTGGCGGCGCACGCCCGGGCACGCTCGTTGCCGTCACAGATCCGGCACGAAGCCGTGACACTCTCGTCACAGATTCGTCGTCACCATTGACAACGTGCCCGTCATCGCCCTGTCTCGCAAGCACGTCGTGCTCCTGGCGCTCGCGCTGCTCGCGCTGCTCGCGCTCGCCGGCAAGCGGCTCGCGGCGACGGGCTCGGCGCAGCGGCCGGAGGCGGCCGCCGTCGCGCTCGAGCCGGTGGCCGCGCCGGCCAGGGCGCGCCTCGTCGTCCACGTGGTCGGCGCCGTGCGCCGCCCCGGCCTCTACCGGCTGGCCGAGGGTGCCCGCGTCGCGGACGCGGTCGCTCGGGCGGGCGGGGCCGTCCGGCGTGCCGAGCTGAGCTCCGTCAACCTCGCGGCGCCGCTCGCCGACGGCGCCCAGGTGCTGGTCCCGCTCCGTCAGCTGCCCGGCACGGCGGCCGCGCCCGCGACGGCGTCCCCCGCGAAGGTGAGCCTCGCGTCCGCGACGCTGGACCAGCTCGACGAGCTGCCCGGCGTGGGGCCGGTGACCGCCCAGAAGATCCTCGACTACCGCGCCCAGCACGGCCCGCTGCGGTCGGTCGACGACCTCGACGCGATTCCGGGCATCGGCCCGGCGCGGATCGAGCAGATGCGAGACCTGGTGACGCCGTGATCGGGCGGGCGCTCGAGCTTCGCTGGCCGACTGCGCTCGTCCTCTCGGCCTGTGCGGGGCTCGCCGCCGCGAACTGGCTCCGGCCGCCGGCCGATGCGCTTGCCGTGGTCGCGGCGACGGCGGTGGCGGTGGCTCTGGGAGCCGCGTCCTCCGGACCACGGCTCGGCGCACTGGTGCTGGTTCTGGGCTGTGCCGGGCTGGCGTGGGGCGGGCTTCGCCTCGCCGCTCTCGACGAGAGCGTCCTCGCAGGCCGGTTCGGCGAGCCGGCCCGGGCGCGCGTCGTCGTGACGGGGCCGGCGCGGACGAGCCCGTTCGCGATCCGCGTGCCCGCGGAGGTCCGGAGGTTCGACGGCGTCCCGCTCCGGGAGCGGGTGCTGCTCGAGCTGCCACCGGGACGGGCGCCGCCTCAGGGGTCGATTCTCGAGCTGTGGGCACGGCCGGAGGCGCCGCGAGGGCCCGAGACCGGTTTCGACGAGCGCGGCTGGCTGGCGCGGAAGGGCGTCCACGTCGTCCTGCGCGGACGCGAGGCGCAGCTCGTGGGCCGGCGGGGCGGGATCGGAGGCGTTGCCGACCGGCTGCGTGCGCACGTTGCGTCGGCGCTCGCCCTCGGCGGGGGCGGCGAGCGCCGCGCGGTTCTCGCCGGCGTCGTCCTGGGCGACGACGAAGGGCTGGACGACGACCTCAGGGACGACTTCCGGGCGGCCGGCCTGTACCACCTGCTCGCCGTGTCGGGACAGAACGTCGGCTTCGTCGCGCTCGGGACGGTGGGGCTCCTCTGGCTGCTCGGGCTGAGTCGCCTGGTGGGGCACGCGGCCGCCGTGGGAACCATCCTCGCGTACGCGCTGGCGGTCGGCTGGCAGCCGTCGGTCGTCCGGGCGGCGGTCGCCGGGTCGCTCGCCTCGCTCGCGTGGCTCGCGTCGCGTCCGCAGGACGCCTGGCATTTCCTCGCGGTGGGCGCGCTCGTCCTGCTCGCCTGGACGCCCGCGTCGCTGCTCGAGCCGGGGTTCCAGCTGTCGTTCGCCGCCGTCGCGGCGATCCTGCTCTCGGCGCCGGCCCTCCGTCGCGTCCACGCCGGGTA
>DATBMD010000293.1:0-7297 GCA_036555085.1 Gaiellaceae bacterium | reverse complement strand
CGCAGGTTCTGGATGCCGACCTCCGCCTGCTCCGCCCGCCGCTTGCCCTCGAAGGCGAACGGCCGCGTGACGACGCCGACCGTGAGCGCCTCGAGCTCGCGTCCCAGCTCGGCGACCACCGGCGCCGCACCCGTGCCGGTGCCGCCGCCCTCGCCGGCGGTGACGAAGATCATGTCCGCGCCCTTCAGCGCCTCCTTCAGCTCGTCGCGGCTCTCGTGCGCCGCAGCCAGGCCGACCGCGGGGTCGGCGCCGGCGCCGAGACCGCGCGTGGCCTTCGAGCCGATGTGGATCTTCACGTCCGCGTCGGTCATCAACAGCGCCTGCGCGTCCGTGTTGACCGCGATGAACTCGACGCCGGAGAGCCCGGACTCGACCATCCGGTTCACGGCGTTCGTGCCGCCGCCGCCGACGCCGACCACCTTGATGACTGCGAGATAGTTGCCGCTGGGAGTGCTCATCTCGACCTGCCTCAACGTCAAGCTCTCATCGAGCTAGGGATCTGGCCTGAAGCCCCTTTCGAAGCCAGGGTACGGACTCCTTGTCGGCCGTGTCAACGGAAACCTCAAGCCCTGGTCGAGATTCAAGTCTCACCCTCGACCTGAGAGTCGAGGGTCTCCCCGGACACCGGCCGCTCCGGGACGCTGACGTCGAGGTACGCCGCGTCGTCGTCGAGGAGCGGCAGGACGCGGCCGGCGACGGCGAGCTTGAGCCGAACGTCGGCGGGCTCACCGAGCTGGACGAGGAGGCCGGAGCGCAGGCGCAGGGTCAGCTCGTCGTCCGTGAACGCGACCGCGGCCACCCGGGCGGGAAAGCGGGCCGCCGCGAGCGGCGCGACGGCGGCGACGGCGATCATCAGCTCCCGCTCGGCGAGCACGCCCGGCTCGAGGCGCAGGGTGCGCGGCGCCCAGATGCGCGGCAGGCCGGGCCGCCGGTCGCGCCGGACCTCGGACATGACGCGACCGCGGTCGGAGACGAGCCACGACGAGCGGCCCTGACGGATCACCGCCACCGGGCGCTCGGCGACGAGGGCGACGCTGAGGACGTGCGGGAAAGCACGGTCGAACGACGCCGCCCGGACCGTCGGGATCCGTTCGACGGCGTCTCGCAGCTCGACCGTGTCCAGCTGGAGCAGGTTGCGGCCTCGGACGCCTGCCAGCGCGCGCTCGACCTCGCGCACGACGCCCGGCGGCGCCCCGGTCACCTCGACGCGCTGGACGGCGAAGACGCTCGTCTGGCGGACGAGCACCACCGCCAGCAGGCAGGCGGCGAGCGCGGCGAACGCGAGCAGAAGCACGCGCCCGGACGGGATCAAGCGAGCGACCGCCGCCCGCTCCTCGGTGTCCAGGCCCGGGAACGGCAGGACGACCGCGCGCGGCCGTGACGTCCGTTCGACGGGCTCGCGGGTGCGCATCGAGACGCTGTTCGCCGCGGCCGACGGCGCTCCTACCGCGGCTGCAGCGCTCAGCCGTCGAGCGGGGGCAGCGCGAGCTCGCCGAGTAGCACGACCTCGTGCTCGAGCTCCACGCCGAACTGCTCCCTGGCACGGCGCCTCATCTCCACCATCAGCTGCAGGCAGTCGGCCGTCGTCGCGCCGCCGGCGTTCTCGATGAAGTTGGCGTGCTTCGGCGAGACGACCGCGCCGCCGCTCGCGAAGCCCTTGAGCCCGCACTGCTCGAGCAGGCGGCCGGCTCCGAGCTCGCCCGGTGGGTTCTTGAACACCGACCCGAACGTCCGCTTGTTCGTCGGCTGGGTTGCCTTGCGGGCGCCGGCCAGCTTCGCCACCGTCGCCTTGATCTCGGCGGCCGGTCGCGGCGTCAGCCGGTACTCGACGCTCGCGACCACCTGTCCGTGCGCGAGCCTCGAGTGGCGGTACGAGAGCCCGAGCTCGACCGGCGTCAGCCAGCCGGTTCCCTCGGCCGTGGCGACGAGCGCCCGCTCGAGAACTGTCGCCCAGTCGCTGCCGTAGGCGCCGGCGTTCATCCGGACGCCGCCGCCCGCCGTGCCGGGGATCGCGCACGCGAACTCGAAGCCGCCGAGCCCCGCCTCCCGCGCCCGGTGCAGGCAGACCGCGTTGGCGGCGCCGCCGCCGGCGACGAGCAGACCGTCCGCCGCCCGTGCGCCGGCGAGGTCGCCCGCGAGCCGAAGGACGAGCGCCTCGATGCCGGCGTCGGCGACGAGCACGTTCGAGCCCAGCCCCACCGTCGCGACCGGCAGGCTCCGCTCCGCCGCCCACCGGAGCGCCGCCTCGAGCTCCGCGAGGGTCTCCGGCCGCGCGAACGCCCGCGCGGGCCCTCCCGTCCCGATGGTCGTGTGCCGCGAGAGGGGGACGCCCGCTTCGATCGTCATCCGGGCCCCGCCGGTTGCCGAGCCGGGCCGGGGAGGGCGTCGACGATCGCGCGCGCCACCTTCCACGGCTCCCCCACCCCGAAGGTGACGACGACGTCGCCCCTGCGTGCCCAGGCCAGCGCCAGCCGGGCGGCGTCGTCGAGGCTCGGCGCCCACCCGGCACGCACGCCGGCCGGGAGGTCATCGACGACGAGCTTGCCGGTGACCGCGCCCCGCGGCGTGTCGCGCGCTCCCGTCACGTCGGTCACGATCGCCATGTCGGCGAGCCCGAGCGCGGCGGCGAGCTCCCGGTGCAGGTGCCGGGTCCGCTCGTACACGTGCGGCTGGTAGACAGCGATGAGCCGGCCCGGCGTCCGCTCGCGGGCGGCCTCGAGCGTGACGGCGAGCTCGGTCGGGTTGTGGCCGTAGTCGTCGTACACCGCGATCCCGCCCCTCTCGCCCACGAGCTCGAAGCGACGCCCGACGCCCGTGAACCGCGCCAGCACGGGCGCGGCCGCCTCGCGCTCGACGCCGGCCAGCTCGAGCGCGGCGAGGGCGGCGGCGGCGTTCCGGCGGTTGTGCTCCCCGGGCACCGCGAGCGGGAGCTCGACCGCCTCGAGCTCCCAGCTGCGGACGACGTGCGGGACGCCCGCGAGCCACGCGTCGAGAAACGCGCGCAGCTCGGCCTCTGACCCGTACGCGGCGTGGTGGTCGAGCTCGATGTTCGTCACGACCGCGATCTCGGGCCGGAGCTCGCCGATCGAGCGATCCGACTCGTCGCCCTCGACGACGAGCCAGCCGCCGCCCGCGCCGGCGTTGCCGCCGAGCTGCGGGACGACGCCGCCGACGATCCAGGCGGGGTCGCGACCCAGCTCGCGGAGCGCGAACGCGATCATGGCGGCGGTCGTGGTCTTCCCGTGGGCGCCCCCGACCACGATCGAGCGCTGCAGCGCGACCAGCTCGGCCAGGAAGTCGGCGCGGCTCCGGCCGGCGCAGCGATGCGCGTGCGCGGCCGAGACGACCACCTCCCAGCCCGCGGGCGGCGCAGGATCGCCGCCGACGTCGATCTCGACCCCGGCGAGCGTCTGCATGAAGATCGTCTCGCGGGCGTCCCAGCCGCGCACCTCCGCGCCCCAGGCGCGGGCGATGTTCGCGTAGGCGGAGAGCCCGGAGCCGCCGATGCCCGCGAAGTACAGGCGCCGGCCGCTAAGTGGCTGCAAGCCGGATCAGCTCCTCGGCGATCTCGGCCGCCGCGTGCGGCCGCGCCAGCGCGAGCATCGAGGCCCGCAGCTCGACCAGCCGCCGGCGGTCGGCGAGCAGGTCGGCGACGAGCGCGGGCACGCGGCGCAGGTCGTGGTCGGGCACGACGATCACCCCGCCGCCCCGCTCGAAGTGGCGCGCGTTGAGCGCCTGGTGGTCCGCGGTCGCGTGCGGGTACGGGACGAGCACCGCCGGCAGCCCCGAGGCGGCGAGCTCCCAGACGGTGCCGCCGGCCCGCGAGACCGCGAGATCGGCCGCGGCGAGCGCGTCGCCGAAGTGGTCCGTGTGCGGGAGCAGCACGTAGTCCTCCCTGTCGACGCGAGGACGCAGCTCGGGGTAGTCGCGGGCGCCGCAGAGGTGGAGGACGGCCGGGCCCTGCTCGCCCCAGGCCTCGACCGCGAGCTCGTTGAGCGAACGGGCGCCCGCCAGGGCGCCGAAGACGGCGAGCACCGGTCCGTCGGCGGGCAGGCCGAAGCGGCTGCGTCCCGCCTCGCGGGTCGAGCCCATGTGCGCGCTGGGAACCGGGCGGCCCACGACGCGGTACTTCGACCCGTTGCGGCCGGCGACCTGGTAGGCGAGGAAGACGCGCCTGGCGAACGGCACGGCGAGCCGGTTGGCGAGGCCGACGTGGGCATCGGCCTCCGTCAGCGCAGCCGGGATGCGCCGGAGCCAGGCGGCGAGCACGACCGGCCCGGCGACGTACCCGCCGCCCCCGAGCACGACGTCGGGCTGTCGCCGCTGGAGGATCCGCAGCGCCGCGAGCGGCGCGCGCGCGGCGAGCCAGGCGGCTCGGAGCTGCGCGGGGCCCGGCTCGCGCGGGAGCCCCGAGACGCTGAACGTGTCGAGCTCGTAGCCGGCCTCAGGAACCAGCTGCGACTCGACGCGATTCGCCGACCCGGCGAACGTCACGCTGACGCCGCGCTCCCTGAGCGCGTCCGCGACGGCGAGCGCCGGCCGAACGTGACCGGCTGTCCCGCCGGCGGCGATCAGGCACACGAGCTTCGCTGACCCGCTCATTCACCGCGATGTTAAGGAGCACGCCGACCGACGCGAGCAGCACGATCAGCGACGAGCCGCCGTACGAGACGAACGGCAGCGGTATCCCGGTCAGCGGGGCGATGCCGAGCACGGCCGCGAGGTTGACGGCCGCCTGGCCGCAGACGAGCGTCGTGATCCCCGCCGCGAGCCGCTTGCCGAACGGGTCGCGGCAGCTCAGCGCGAGCCGGAACCCGGCCCACGCGAAGACGGCGAACGCGCCGATCACGAGCATAGAGCCGACGAGCCCGAGCTCCTCGCCGATGATCGCGAAGATCATGTCGGTGTGGGCCTCCGGCAGGTAGAAGACCTTCTGCACGCCCTCCCCCAGGCCCTGGCCCGTGATCCCGCCGGAGCCCATGCCGATGATCGCCTGCACCGTCTGGAAGCCGGCGCCCTCCGCGTCCCGCCATGGATCGAGGAAGCTGAAGACGCGCGCCCGCCGGTAGGGCTCGATCCAGATCGCCGCGAGCCCGAGCGCGATCGCGATCGTCCCGGCAGTGAGGAGCACCCGGCCCGGGAGGCCCGAGACGACGAGCACCCCCGCGACCATCACGCAGAGCGTGATCGTCGTCCCGAGATCCGGCTGGATGAGGATCAGCCCGCAGAACAGGAGCGTCACGATCCCGATCGGGCGCATCAGCTCGCCGAGCGTCCGCGGCACCGGCCGGCGCGCGAGGTAGGCGCAGACCCAGATGCAGAGCGCGAGCTTCGCGAGCTCCGAGGGCTGGAAGCTGGCCGGGCCGACGATGAACCAGCGCCGCGCACCGTTGATCTCGGGCGCCAGGGCCAGCACGGCGACGCACAGGCCGAGCGCGCCGAACAGCAGCAGCGGGGCCAGCGCCCGCAGCCGGTGGTAGTCGAAGCGCGAGCAGACGAGCAGCATCACGACGCCGACCGCAGCGTAGGCGCCCTGCTTCACCAGGTAGCGCATCGGGTCGCCCTCGCCCAGCGTCGCCGCCGCCGACGTGGCGCTGAACACCATCACGAGCCCGAACGCGACCAGCCCCAGCGTGACGAGGACCAGCAGACGCTGCTCGAGCTGGGTGCCTCTCCTCACTCCGCGAGCTTCGCCGCCGAAGCGCTGAAGTCCTGCATCGTCGTGTCATGCGGGCCGCCGCTCAGCGATGCGGCTCGGCCACCAGGCGGCGGAACTCGTCGCCGCGCTGCTCGAAGCTCGTGAACTGGTCGAAGCTGGCGCACGCCGGTGACAGGAGCACCACGTCGCCGGGCTCGGCATGCGCCCGCGCTGCCGCCACCGCAGCGGCCAGCGTCCCCGACTCCTCGCAGGAGATCCCGGCGCTCCGCAGCGCCGCCGCGATCTCGTCCGCGGCCTCACCGATCAGGTAGGCGCGGTCGTCGGAGGCGAGCGCCGCGGCGAGCGGCGCGTAGCTCTCCCGCTTGCCGCGCCCTCCCAGGATCACGTGCAGCCGCCGCTCCGGGAACGACGCGAGCGCCCGCAGCGCCGCCGCCACGTTCGTCGCCTTCGAGTCGTTCACGTAGAGGACGCCGTCGAGCTCGGCGACGGTCTCGATGCGGTGCTCGACACCCGGGAACGTCTGCAGTGCCGCCGCGATCGCCTGGTCGGGCACGCCGGCCGCGCGGGCGGCGGCCGTCGCGGCGGCTGCGTTCTCGCGGTTGTGGGCGCCGGGGAGCAGCGGCTCGGCGGGCAGCGGGTCGTCGCCGGCGAACTCCACTCTGGCCGCGCCGCCGGGGACCGGGCCGAAGCCCCGTGGGACGACCGCGACGTCGCCGGGCTGCTGCCGCTCGAAGAGCCGCAGCTTCGCGGCGGCGTACGTCTCGAGCGACCCGTGGCGGTCGAGGTGGTCCGGCTCGAGGTTGAGCAGCACGCCGACCCGGGGCCGCAGCGTCTCGACGTCCTCGAGCTGGAACGAGGAGAGCTCGCACACCACCCACGCCTCGGGCGCTGCCCCCACCAGCGACGTCAGCGGGCGGCCGATGTTCCCGGCGACCTCGACGGGCCGGCCGGCCGCCTCGAAGATCGCTCCCAGTAGCGCCACCGTCGTCGTCTTCCCGTTCGTGCCGGTCACGCCGACGATCGCGTTCGGCAGCAGCCGCGCCCCGAGCTCGATCTCGGAGATCAGCGGGATCCCGCGGGCCCTGGCGGCCGCGACGGGCGGCGCGTCGCCGGGCACCCCCGGGCTCTTCACGACGAGCTCGACGGCGTCGAGGACCTCGTCGTCCCACGCCCCGAGCCGGACGTCGACGCCGAGCTCGGTCAGCCCGCCGGCCTCGACGGCGGCGTCGCGGTCGTACGCGACGACCGCGTCACCGCGCGAGACGAGCGCGCGCGCCGCCGCGGTGCCGGATCGCGCGAGCCCGACGACGAGCACCAGCACGCCTAGCGCGCCCTCTCCAGACCTTGCACCGGAAACCCCGTAGGGGCCGGACCTGTCCGGCCCGCTAGTGCGGCCCGTGGGCTGCGGCGTCTGCCGGGCTGCGCGGAGGGGCTCACGGGAGAGCTCCTCTGGATCCGCAGTTTGCGGCCGGAGGCCGGCTTTGCCGGCCGGGAGGCCAGCTGCGAGCCGTCCTCTGCGCTGCGACGAAGGAGGGGGCCCGTGGGGGAACCATGGGTTCCCCCACGCTAACATCCGCCGCCGTGGCGGAGGTGAGGACGATCGGCGTCGTCGGGCTCGGCGCGATGGGCGCCGGGATC
>DATBMD010000267.1:0-9410 GCA_036555085.1 Gaiellaceae bacterium | reverse complement strand
CGCTGGTGGGCTCTTACTCCACCGTTTCACCCTTACCGGCGGTCGCCCGCCGGCGGTTTGCTTTCTGTGCCACTTTCCGTCGGCTTTCGCCGCCTGGGATTTCCCCAGCGCCCTGCCCTGCGGTGTCCGGACTTTCCTCGGACGGACGCCCTGCGGCGCCGCCCGCGGTCACCCGGCCTGCGATATGGATGGTAGCTCGATCGCGGGGATCTCGACGCCGTCGGCGAGCAGCGATCGGCACTCCGGGCAGGCGATCACCTCCGGGCTCGCATGGAGCACGAACTCCCCGCAGACCAGGCACTCGAGGCTCGCTCCGCGCGCGAGCGCGAGCAGCTCCTGGTCGAGCGTGCGGTTGAGCGAGGTCACGGTCATCTCAGGCTCCTGCAGACGCCCACCACCTTGCCCAGGATCTGGACGTGCTCGGCGTAGATCGGCTCGAGTGCGTCGTTCTCCGGCTGCAGGCGCACGCGTCCCGCCTCGCGGTAGAAGGTTTTCACCGTCGCCTCGTCGGCCGACTCGTCGTCGCCCGCCAGCGCGACCACGATGTCGCCGTCCCGGGCGTCCTGCCGGCGCTGGACGACGAGCAGGTCGCCGTCGAGGATGCCGGCCTGGATCATCGAGTCGCCCTTGACCCGGAGCAGGAAGTCGGCGCTGCCGAACAGCGGCTCCGGGAGGGCGATCTCGTCCTCGATGTTCTCCTCCGCGAGCAGCGGGCCACCGGCTGCGATCTCGCCGACGAGCGGCAGCCGGTTCACGTCACGAGCGGGCTGCGGGGGGGTCGCCTCGGCTCGCCGGTGGCCGAGGAGCTCGAGCGCCCGCGGCTTTGTCGGGTCACGCCGGAGGAGCCCGGCGCGCTCGAGGTTTGCGAGGTGCGCATGCACGGTTGACGGGGAGGCGAGCCCGACCGCCTCGCCGATCTCGCGCACCGTGGGCGGGTAGCCGTGGGCGTCGACGTACTCGACGAGGAACTGCCAGATCTCCTGCTGTCGGGCCGTGAGCACAGCCGCCTCCCTGGTCGCTGACGAACGTATGTTCGACAATCAGGCTAGCGCTCCTCCCGGACGACGTCAAACGGGTCCGGGCCCGAGACGACGCAGGGGAACGACCTGTTCCCCCACGACGCATGCGCTGGAGAGGACTTGAACCTCCACGACCTTGCGGTCACAAGGCCCTCAACCTTGCGCGTCTACCAATTCCGCCACCAGCGCGCGGCGCGAAGTGTAGCGCCCGGCTACAGCGCCCTGAACAGCAGGATCGTGTTCAGGAAGAGCAGCACTGCGACGGCGACCGTGAGTCGCGTCAGGTTCCGCTCGACGATGTGCGTCCCGCCCTGCGAGGCCGGCGTGAAGCCCATGCCGCCGAAGCCGGTGTCCCGCCCGGAATGCATCAGGATGAGCGTCGTGAGACCGGCGCAGATGATCACCTGAATGACCGCGAGCACTGACACCATGGCGGCGGCATGGTAGCAGCGGCCCCGTCTGCGCTAGGGTCGGCCGATGGCCGCCGGCGACGAGATCCGGGCCCGGATCCAGCGTCTGCTCGTGACGGGCGACAACCGGCTGAAGCAGGGCGTCTCGCCGGACAAGGCCCGCGAGAGCTACGAGCAGGCGCTCGCGGTCGCCCGCGAGGCCGGGCTCGAGGACGCGGTCAGGCCGCTCGTCGAGATCCGGCTCGCCGACCTCGAGCGGCTCGGGCAGCAGGCCGAGCCGCAGCCGGGAGCCTGATGCGGCGGCGCTCGGCGTAGTATCCGCTGCGTGCCCGATCTGGTCGACGAGCTCCAGCGCGTTCCGCTCTTCGACGGTCTGAGCCGGCGACAGCTGAAGAAGCTCGCGCGCGCCTTCAAGGAACGGGAGTTCCGGCCCGGACGAACCGTCGTCCGGCAGGACCACATGGACGGGGTCGGGTTCTTCGTCATCGTGGAGGGCGACGCGATCGTCCTGGTCGACGGCCAGCAGTTGGGGACGCTCGCCCCGGGCGACTACTTCGGCGAGCTCGCGATGATCAGCAAGCGCGAGCGGGCGGCGACCGTGGTCGCCGTCAGTCAGCTCCGCTGCCTCGTCATGCCGTTCTGGGACTTCCGGTCGTTCGCGCAGGACAACCCCGAGCTCTGCTGGAAGCTGCTGCAGCGCCTCGCCGACCTCCTGGTCGACGCGCAGAGCCGCCTCGCCCAGGCCACGGCTCGCGCCGGCTAGGGGCCGCCGCGGCCGGCGGCGCGGGCGAGGATCGCCTCGACGCGCGCGGCCTGCCGGCGCAGATCGTGGTCGCGTGCGGCGGCGAGGCTCGCCGGGTTGGGTCGCGGCAGCGCAGCCGCCCGCGCCAGCCCCGCGACGAGGGCCCCATCGTCGGCTGGGTCGACGAGGACGCCGGCCTCGGGGGGCACGAACTCGGGCGGCCCGCCGACCGCGGTCGCGACGACGGACTTGCCGGCCGCCAGAGCCTCGAGCGCGGCGATGCCGAACGGCTCGGCGAGGCTCGGCTGGCAGAGGACGTCGCACGCCGCGAGCCACGCCGCCACGCGGTCGTGCGGCACGCGGCCGGCGAGTGTGATCCCGGCTCGTCCCTCGAGCGCCGGCCGGAGCGGCCCGTCGCCGACGAACGCGAGCGAGCCGCTGCCGTGCCGCTCGAATGCCCGGGCGAGCGCGAGCACGTTCTTCCGCTCCGTCAGCGAGCCGACGCAGAGAAACGCCGTGCCGTCGGGCGCCCAGCCGACCTCGGCTCGCGCGGCGGCGGGATCGGACGGCGCGAAGCGCTCGAGGTCGACGCCGCAGTCGATCACCTCCGTCTTGCCGGCCACGGCGGGAACGACCTCTGCGAGACGGTTGGCGAGCCAGCTCGAGACCGCGATCACCGCCTCGGCGCGGCTGACGACGAGTCGTGTGGCCGCCCGGGCCGCGGCGCTCGTCCGGGCGTTCTGGACGTCCTGCCCGTGCGCCGTGACGACGAGGGGGGCGCCGCCGGCGAACGTGCACCAGAGCCCTGCCGGGACGAGGAAGTGCGCGTACACGACGTCCGGCTGGAACCGCCTCGCGGCGGCCCGCGTGTCCCGCAGGAGGCGGAGATGGCGACCATGGGCGCCGCGCCGGTCGACGACCGCCCGCTCGAGCACGTGACCCCGCTCGGCGAGCGCGCGCTCGAGGTCGGCGACGAACGGCCCGAGGTCCGGGTCGGCCGGGCCCGGGTACATCTGGGAGACGAGGAGGATCCTCAGGGGCCGGGCGGGGCCACGGCTGGGTCGGGCACTGGTGGCGATCGGCTCGACGGGGGACGATGTCGGCATGGCGGCGGCGGGTGGACGGCCGGGCGGCAAAGACTACGACGTGCACGTCCTCGCGGACGGCAGCGCGCTCACCGGCGTCTGGGCCAACGACACGGAGGTGGTCGTCAGCGAGCACGAGATCACCGTCGACTGCTTTCGGGTCGATTTCGGTGACCAGCGGCCGACGCCGAGAGCGGTGCTCGTGGCCAGGGTGGCGATGTCGCCGATCGCGGCGGGCCGGCTCGTCGACAAGCTCGAGCGCTGTCTCCTCCTCTACACTCAGAGTGAGATCGATCGGGAGGTGCCCGGTGACGGAGAAGCGCAGGATCCGGCTGATTCGTAAGGACGAGTTCATCATGCTCCCCTTTCGCAAGGGAACGCCGACGAAGCTCGATCCGGACCTCGAGCGGCGCCTCCGAGAGCGCCACCTTCAAGATCTCCGCTACGCGCTGAAGATCATGGGGCGCGACTGACCTACGCGCGCTGCGCGTCGTAGGTCCCCCAGAGCTCGCGCAGGACGCCGCAGATCTCGCCGACCGTGCAGCGGGCGCGCAGCGCCTCGCGCATCGGGACGAGCAGGTTCCCGTCGCCCTCGGCGACCCGCCGGACCTCTGCCAGCGCCGCCGCCGCGGCCTCCGCGTTGCGTCCCGCGCGCACGAGCGCCGTCCGCTCGCGCTGTCGCCGCTCGGCCTCCGGGTCGACCCGGAGGAGCTCGACCCGCTCCTGGTCGTCCTCGGCGAACCGGTTGACGCCGACGATCACGCGGTCGCCGGACTCGACCTCCGCCTGGTAGCGGACGGCGGCCTCCTCGATCTGCTCCTGCACGAAGCCCTGCTCGATCGCCGCGACCGCGCCGCCGCGCTCGTCGATCTGCTCGATCAGCTCGACTGCCCGCTGCTCGAGCTCGCTCGTGAGCGCCTCGACGAAGTAGGAGCCCCCGAGCGGGTCGGCCGTGTCCGTCGTGCCGGCCTCGCTCGCGAGGATCTGCTGCGTCCTGAGCGCGATCCGGGCGGCGTGCTCCGTCGGCAGGGCGAGCGCCTCGTCGAAGCTGTTCGTGTGCAGCGACTGGGCGCCGCCGCAGACCGCGGAAAGCGCCTGCACGGCGACGCGGACGACGTTGTTCTCGGGCTGCTGGGCGGTCAGCGTCGATCCGCCCGTCTGGGCGTGGAAGCGCAGCGCCTGCGCGCGCGGGTTCGTGACGCCGAACCGGTCGCGCATGATCCCCGCCCACAGCCGCCGCGCCGCCCGGAACTTCGCGACCTCCTGGAAGAAGTGGTTGTGCGCGTTGAAGAAGAACGACAGGCGCTCCCCGAACCGGTCCGGCGACAGGCCGGCCGCCACGGCCGCCTCGCAGTACGCGATGCCGTTCGCGAGCGTGAACGCGAGCTCCTGCGCCGCCGTCGAGCCCGCCTCGCGGATGTGGTAGCCGGAGATCGAGATCGTGTTCCACCCCGGAAGGGCTTCCGCGCAGTAGGCGAAGAGATCGGTCGTCAGGCGCATCGACGGCCGCGGCGGGAAGATGTAGTTTCCCCGCGCGACGTACTCCTTGAGGATGTCGTTCTGCACCGTTCCGCGCAGCTCGTCGCCCGGGACGCCCTGCTGCGCTGCCACCAGCTCGTAGAGGAGCAGCAGCAGCGCCGCCGGCGCGTTGATCGTCATCGACGTCGAGACCTCGTCCAGCGGGATGCCGTCCAGCAGCAGCTCCATGTCGGCGAGCGAGTCGATCGCGACCCCGGTGCGGCCCACCTCGCCCTCGGCGAGCGGGTCGTCGGAGTCGTAGCCGAGCTGCGTCGGCAGGTCGAAGGCGACCGAGAGCCCGGTCTGCCCTCGCTCGAGCAGGTAGCGGTAGCGGGCATTCGAGTCCTCCGCGGACGCGAACCCCGCGTACTGGCGGATCGTCCACGGCCGGCCGCGGTACATCGTCGGGTACGGGCCCCGGGTGAACGGGAACTCGCCCGGCGCCTCGAGCCCGGCAGGTGCGTCGCCGGGGCCGTAGACGGGCTTCACCTCGACGCCGGGGTCGGCCTCGCGCCGGTCCTCTGTTGCCGTCACGACCGCATCCTAGGCGCGGCGGCGCGCCCGGCTGCCCGACCGGGCCTAGAGGACGCCGCCGGCGCGCTCGATCGCGTCGAGCGCGATCCGCCTGCCGGTCGCGATGTGGGTGTCGATCGCGGTCTTGGCGCCCGCGACGTCGCCCGCCTCGAACGCGTCGACGATGCGGCGGTGCTCCGTCGCCAGCTCCTCGCTCCGCTCCAGCCGCCCGCCGCGGATCACCTGCATCATCAGGTTGACGGACAGCTCGCGGTAGAAGCGGGACAGCAGCCGGTTGCCGACGAGGTCGATCTGGTACTCGTGGAAGGCGGCGTTGGCGGCGTCCCACTCCTCGTGCGAGAGCGCGGCCGCCGTCGCCTCCAGCAACGCGCGAAAGCGGTCGAGTTCCTCGTCCCCCAGCCGGCCGACGGTGCGCTCGGCTGCGTGCAGCTCGAGCCCCAGCCGGACGTCGTACCCGTCGATCAGCGCCTGGGAGGTGACCGGCGTCACGTAGTAGCCGCGCCGGGCCTTCACCGTCAGCAGCCCCTCCGACACGAGGCGGGTGAGCGCGTGGTGGACCGGGCTGCGCGAGACGCCGAGCTCGGACGCCAGCTCGTGCAGGCTCAGCTTGGCGCCGGGGCCCGGAGCGCGCGCCAGCAGCCGGCCCCGCAGCGTGTCGTACACCTGCTCGTTCAGGTTCGCGCGCGGCAGCGTCGTCGCCATACGGCGGATGTAACATGACAGTCGCGGGGCTGGCAACCATCTACGCTGTCCGGCGATGAACGTCGGCGTCAGGCTGTTTGCGGGCCTTCGCGAGCGCGCCGGCGTGCGTGCGCGGGAGCTCGAGCTGCCCGACGGCGCGACGGTCGCCGACGTCTGGTCGGCCCTCGACCTCGGCGACGAGCCGGCCGGCCTGCTCTACGCGGTCAACCGCGAGTACGCGGACCCATCGCTCGAGCTGCGGGACGGAGACGAGGTGGCCGTGATCCCGCCGGTCTCGGGAGGGGCGTTCCTCCTCTCGGGCGAGCCGCTGTCGCTCGACGCGGCCGTCTCCGAGGTGGCCACGCCCGAGGCGGGGGCGATCGCGACCTTCGTCGGCACGACGCGCGCGCGCTCGCGCGGCCGCGAGGTGGTCCGGCTCGAGTACGAGGCCTACGAGGGGATGGCCGAGCAGACGATGGAACGGATCGCCGCCGGGCTGAGGGAGCGCTACGAGCTGCTCGGCGTCTCGATCCATCATCGTGTCGGCACGGTCGGGATCGGGGAGACGAGCGTCGTGATCGCCGTCTCGGCCGCCCATCGCGCCGATGCACTCGCGGCGTGCCGGGACGCCATCGACGAGCTGAAGGTCACCGTCCCGCTGTGGAAGAAGGAGATCTACGAGGGCGGAGAGGAGTGGGTGTCTCAGGGCTCGTAGCTCGATTGCAGCCCTCGAGCAGTGCTCCTCACGGCTCCGAGCCGGGCACGGCGATCACGAGCTTGCCGCGGGCGTGCCCTTCTCCGAGATAGGCGAGCGCGTCGCGTGCCTCGCCCAGCGGATAGGTCCTCTCGACGACCGCTCGCACCTTCCCGGCCTCGATGAGGTCGCGCATCAGCGAGAGGTCCTCCCTCCTGATCTTCGCGACGAAGAACGTCATCCTCTGGCTGCGGAAGCGCGACTTCAGGATCGTGCCGGCGACATGAGGAAGAGGGCCGAGCCCGCGGTAGGCCATCCTGCCGCCCACGAGGACGAACGTCGCGTCCGGCTCGAGAGCCCGCCTGCACTCGAGGAACGAGCGGCTGCCGGCGATGTCCACCATCAGGTCGTGGCGGATACCGAGCTGCGTGAAGTCCTCCGTCGTGTAGTCGACGACACGGTCCGCCCCCAGCGCGCGAGCCTGCTCCAGGTTCCTCGTGCTGCAGACGGCGGTCACGTCGGCTCCGAAGGACTTGGCGAGCTGGACCGCGAATGTGCCGACGCCTCCGGAGGCGCCGTTGATCAGCACCTTCTGGCGTGGCTGGACCTGCCCGTGATCCCGCAGCGCCTGAAGAGCGGTGAGCCCCGCGATCGGCACGGCCGCTGCCTCTTCGAACGAGACGTTCGCGGGCTTGCGCGCGACGCGGGCCGCACGGGCCACGGCGTACTCGGCCCACGCGCCGGAACCTGAACCGAACACCTCGTCGCCCGCTTCCAGGTCCTGTACATCGCGTCCGACTGCTTCGACGACCCCGGCGAGATCGGCGCCCACCCTCGGATCCTTCGGCTTGCGGAGCCCCGCCCCGACCCGCGCGAAGAACGGCCCCGTCACGCCGTACCACTCGACCGGATTGACGGACGACGCGCGGACGCGGACGAGCACCTGATCGTCCTCCGGGACGGGCACGTCGACCTCGGCCAGATCGAGGACCTGCGGCTCCGGCCGGCCATAGCGCGTGTGGGCGATCGCCGCCATCGACTTCCGCTCCCGATCGTCCTCCATCGTCGTCTCCTCGCTGATCGCAATGACCGCCATCCGTCCCTCCTTGCGTACACTGTATGCTTATGCCGTAAGTGATAAACGTACGCCGTAAGTTTGTCAAGCGAGATCATGGGCCAACCTGCAGAACGACGAGCTCCGCTGACGCGGGAGCGGGTCGTGCGCGCGGCGATCGCGCTCGCCGACGAGGGCGGCATCGAGGCGCTCAGCATGCGCAAGCTCGCGAGCGACCTCGGGGTCGAGGCGATGTCGTTGTACAACCACGTGAGCAACAAGCGCGACCTGGTCGACGCCATGGTCGACCAGGTCGTGCGCGAGATCGAGCTCCCGGCCGACCCGGACTGGGAGCAGGCGATCCGGGACTGCGCGATCTCGGCGTACGACACGTTCATGCGCCACCCCTGGGCATGCCGTCTCGTCATGGCGCCGGGAGATCTGCAGCTCGAGGACAACGCGCGGCTTCGCTACATGGAGTGGCTCCTCGGCCGGCTGGACGACGCCGGCTTCTCACCCGAGCTCACGTACCGCGGATACCACGCGCTCGACAGCCACGTTCTCGGCTTCACGATGTGGCACCTCGGCCATTCGGCGGCCGGAGACGACATCACCGGTGGACAGGATCCCGAAGCGTTCGTCGCCCAGCTCGTTCCTCGGCTGAGGGCCGGCGGCTACCCGCATCTTGCCGAGCACGCCGAGCAGCACGTGTCGGCGCCGTGGCGAGAGACGCTGCGTGAGTTCGAATTCGGCCTCGATCTGATCCTGGACGGGCTGAAGCAGGCGCTCTAGCGAAGCTGCTGGAGGCGGGCCGTAGCCGTTGCCCACGCCGTGGAGGCAACCCGTCGACCTCGAACGCAGGTACAACGAGAGCATGAGCGGCGCCGAGCCCTACGAGCCGCGGTCCGCACCGGAGCCGGACCCCGACTACTCGCCGCTGCGCCCGCAGCGGAGCCTGGTCGACGTGCTCAAGCGGCTGGCCGCGCCGCTCGTCGTCCTGGGCGCTCTGCTCGTCAAGTTCGCCGGCTCGCTCAAGTTCCTGGGGATCTTCCTCTCCGTCGGTGGCTATGCGCTGATCTGGGGCTGGACGTTCGCAGTCGGCTTCGTGGCGCTGATCCTCGTCCACGAGGCCGGGCACTACGTCGAGGCGAAGCGGCAGGGCCTGTCGCCGTCGCTGCCCGTCTTCGTCCCGTTCCTCGGCGCCTACGTCGCGATCAAGGACGCGCCGTTCGATCCGTGGCGGAACGCGCTCGTCTCGCTCGCCGGGCCCATCGCGGGCGGCCTCGGCGCGCTCGCCACGCTGCTCGTCGGCGAGTCGCTCGACTCGCGGCTGCTGATCGCGCTCGCCTACACCGGCTTCTTCCTGAACCTGATCAACCTCGTGCCGATCGGCTTCCTCGACGGCGGCTTCGTGCTGCGCTCGCTCCGGATCCTCCGTCGCGGTGGGGGAGACGTCAGCGTCGAGCGCGCCCGGCGCCGGGGCCGCGTCGTCGCGGCCGCGTACGGGCTCCTGATCGCCGCGCTGGCGCTCGGGATGCTCGTCGCGCACGTGCCGCAGGACCGTCTGTGAGCCCTTCCGGCCTGTTCGACCGGCGACTGCTGCGCCGCCGGCACGCGACGCTCGCGAGCGACGTCTCGCTGATCGCGTCGGAGTTCCTCGCGGGGTTCCAGGC